>NZ_JBITLH010000010.1:0-97449 GCF_044465125.1 Micromonospora sp. NPDC049836 | reverse complement strand
TCTGTGTTAGAAAGTGGGGGGGGGCTTAAACCCCCCCCTCCACCCCCCGCCATAAAAAGGTATCAACCCATTACGTCCCAACCCCGCGCCCCGGGGGGGGGGGCCCCCGGGGGGCGGCCCCCACGCCCGGCAGCTCGCCGGGCCAGTTGGTCCGCCGCAGCCGGTCGGCGAGGTCGTCGAGGGCGGCCTGTGGGATCTCGACGCGGTACGGGCGGAGGGCGGTGTCCGTCATGCTGGCTCCTTCAGAACGGAATGCTTCGTTCCGCCTAAGCCTAACAGAGCGGAACGATCCGTTCCAGTGATATTCTCGGGCCATGCCGAACCCGACCGATTCCCCGCCGCTCGCCGGCCGGCGCGCCCAGGCGGCCCGCAACGACACGGTGATCCTGGAGGCCGCCCGCGCCGTCTTCCTCGCCGACCCGAAGGCGCCGGTCGCCGCCGTCGCCGAGCGGGCCGGCGTCGGGATCAGCGCCCTCTACCGGCGGTACGCCAGCAAGGAGGACCTGCTGCGCAAGCTCTGCGACGACGGGCTGCGCCGGTTCATCGCGGCCGCCGAGGAGGTCGCCGACGAGCCGGACGGCTGGGTCGCGTTCACCGGCTTCCTCGAGCGCGTGGTCGACGCCGACGTGCACTCGCTCACCGTGCACCTGGCCGGCACCTTCACCCCGACCGAGGAGTTGGGGCGCGCCGCGATCCGCGCGAACGAGCTGGTCGACGGGCTGGTGCGGCGGGCGCGGGCGGCCGGGCGGCTGCGATCGGACGTGGTGCCGCAGGACGTCGGGCTGCTGCTGGAGGGGTGCGCCGCGATCCGGGTACCCGATCCGGAGCGGACCCGGCAGCTGCGCCGCCGCCACCTGGCGCTGCTGCTCGCCGGTCTCGTGCAGCGCGAGCCGCCGCTGCCCGGGCCGCCGCCAGGAGAGGGGGAGTTCGACTGGCGCTGGCAACGCCGAGAGTGATCCAGGTCACACCGATGGAGTTGAGCGGAATAGACTCAACTCTGGTTGTGTCTCTCCCAGTGGACACGCCGATCCGGGGGAGCCCATGAACACGGAACGCCTCACCACCAAGAGCCGCGAGACCATCACCGGTGCCGTCGCGCTGGCGAACCAGCGCGGCCACGCCACGGTGGAACCCTGGCACCTGCTGCTGTCACTGCTGGACACCGACGGCTCCACCGCCGCCGGCCTGCTGCGCGCCGTCGGGGCCGACCCCGCCGAGCTGCGCCGGGTCGCCCAGCGCTCGCTCGACGCGCTGCCCGCCGCCCGCGGCTCCAGCATCGCCGAGCCCACCCTGGCCCGCGAGTTCGTCAACGCCATCGGCGCCGCCGAGCAGATCGCCCGGCCGCTCGGCGACGAGTACACCTCCACCGAGCACCTGCTGGCCGGGCTGGCCCGGGTCGGTGGCGCGGTCTCCGTCGCGCTGAAGAACTCCGGCGCCACCGAGGAGAACCTGGTCGCCGCCTTCCCGACCGTCCGGGGCGGGGACCGGCGGGTCACCACCGCCGACCCGGAGCAGACCTACCAGGCCCTGGCCAAGTACGGCGTGGACCTGACCGCCAGCGCCCGGGACGGGAAGATCGACCCGGTGATCGGCCGCGACTCGGAGATCCGCCGGGTGATCCAGGTGCTGTCCCGGCGTACCAAGAACAACCCGGTGCTGATCGGCGAGCCCGGCGTCGGCAAGACCGCCATCGTGGAGGGCCTGGCCCAGCGGATCGTCGCCGGTGACGTGCCCGAGTCGCTGCGGGACAAGAAGCTGGTCTCGCTCGACCTCGGCGCCATGGTGGCCGGCGCGCAGTACCGCGGCCAGTTCGAGGAGCGGCTGAAGTCGGTGCTCGAGGAGATCAAGAACTCCAACGGCCAGGTCATCACCTTCCTCGACGAGCTGCACACCGTGGTCGGCGCCGGCAAGGGCGAGGGCTCGATGGACGCCGGCAACATGCTCAAGCCGATGCTGGCCCGCGGCGAGCTGCGGATGGTCGGCGCGACCACCCTGGACGAATACCGCGAGCACATCGAGAAGGACCCGGCGCTGGAGCGCCGCTTCCAGCCGGTGCTGGTCGGCGAGCCGACCATCGAGGACACCATCGGCATCCTGCGCGGCCTCAAGGAGCGCTACGAGGTGCACCACGGCGTACGGATCACTGACGCCGCGCTGGTCGCCGCCGCCGCCCTCTCCGACCGCTACATCACCGACCGGTTCCTGCCGGACAAGGCGATCGACCTGGTCGACGAGTCCGCGTCCCGGCTGCGCATGGAGATCGACTCCCGGCCGGTCGAGGTGGACGAGATCGAGCGGGCGGTGCGCCGGCTCGAGATCGAGGAGATGGCGCTGGCCAAGGAGCCGGACGCCGCCTCCGCCGAGCGCCTGGAGCGGCTGCGCAAGGAGCTGGCCGACAAGCGCGAGCAGCTCACCGCGCTCTCCGAGCGCTGGCAGCTGGAGAAGAGCCACATCGCCAAGCTTTCCACCGCCAAGGAGGAGCTTGAGCGGCTCGGCGGCGAGGCCGAGCGGGCCGAGCGCGACGGCGAGCTGGAGCGCGCCGCCGAGCTGCGCTACGGCCGGATCCCGGCCCTCAAGGCCGAGCTGACCACCGCCGAGGAGGAGCTGGCCCGGCTCCAGGCCGACGGCGCGATGCTCAAGGAGGAGGTCGGCGCCGACGACATCGCCGCCGTGGTCGCCTCCTGGACCGGCATCCCCGCCGGCCGGCTGCTGGAGGGCGAGACCGCCAAGCTGCTGCGGATGGAGGGGTCGCTCGGGGCCCGGGTGGTCGGCCAGGCCGAGGCGGTCGCGGCGGTCTCCGACGCGGTCCGCCGGGCGCGGGCCGGCGTCGCCGACCCGGACCGGCCCACCGGCAGCTTCCTCTTCCTCGGCCCGACCGGCGTCGGCAAGACCGAGCTGGCCAAGGCGCTCGCCGAGTTCCTCTTCGACGACGAGCGGGCCATGGTCCGCATCGACATGAGCGAGTACGGCGAGAAGCACTCCGTCGCCCGCCTGGTCGGCGCCCCGCCCGGCTACGTCGGCTACGAGGAGGGCGGCCAGCTCACCGAGGCGGTGCGCCGCCGGCCGTACTCGGTGATCCTGCTGGACGAGGTGGAGAAGGCCCACCCGGACGTGTTCGACGTGCTGCTCCAGGTGCTCGACGACGGCCGGCTCACCGACGGCCAGGGCCGCACGGTGGACTTCCGCAACGCGCTCCTGATCCTCACCTCGAACCTGGGCTCGTCGGTGATCAGCGACCTGACGCTGACCGAGGACGAGCGCCGGGAGGGCGTGCTCGCGGTGGTCCGGTCGCACTTCAAGCCGGAGTTCCTCAACCGCCTCGACGACATCGTGGTGTTCGCCGCCCTGCAGGGTGGCGACCTGCGGGCCATCGTCGACATCCAGCTGGACCGGCTGCGCCGCCGGCTCGCCGACCGCCGGCTGGGCCTGGAGATCACCGACGCGGCTCGCACCTGGCTCGCCGAGCACGGGTACGACCCGATCTACGGCGCCCGCCCGCTGCGCCGGCTGGTCCAGTCGGCGATCGGTGACCAGCTCGCCAAGGCGCTGCTGGCCGGCCAGATCCGCGACGGCGACACGGTGAAGGTCGACCTGGCCGACACCAAGGAGTCCCTGACGGTCACCACCGCCTGACCAGCCCGACCGGGGTCCCGCAGTGCCGCGGGACCCCGCCTTCGTCGTTGATCGAGGGGTTTGCGTCAGCGGAGGCGCCGCCGCGCGACGCGAACTCCTTGATCAACAGGGTCGAGCCGGGCCGGAGCGGGCAATAGTGAGGGCATGGTGGGGTTCGGAAAGCACGATCGGGAGTTGGACGCGGCAATCAAGGAGCTCGCGAAGGCGGACACGCTCGCCTTCGGCGGGGTGGGTTTCGCCGGGCAGATCCTGCCGGCGACGGAGGCGTACCACCGCGTGGTGCAGGCCCTCCACGAGCATCCGGAACAGGCCCGGAAGAAGGTCGACTGGCTGCTCGGGCACGGTTCGCCGGCCGGCGTGGCGTACGCGGCCGCACTGCTGGACACCGTGGATCGGGCGGCCGGTCAGGCGGCCTGGGAGCGGCTGCGTCAGGACGAGCGCGAGTTCACCACGTTCAGCGGCTGCCTGATGGGCCGCGCCACCCTGCGTGAGTACGCCACGGAACGCCTGACCGGGGACTGACCGGCGGCCCGTTGGGGGACAACGAAAACGGCACCCACCACGTAGCTTGCCGCCATGACCTCTACCGATGCCGCGCCGGCCCGACCAACCCGGCCCGGCGCGGTCACCGTGGCGTACTGGTTGCAGCTCGCCACCGTGGCCGTCCTGCTCCTTATCGTCTGCCTGGTGGTGGTCGAGACGGTGCGCTACGACGCCCAGATCGACGAGGTGCTGCGCCGGGTGCCCGACGCGGACCCGGCCGAGGTCTCCGGGGAACGGGCCGGCAACGTCTTCATGGCCTGCTTCATGGCCATCCCGGCGCTGCTGCTCGCGGGCTGGCTCGGCGCGACCGCCCTGCCGTTGCGCCGGGGCAGCAACGTGGCCCGGATCCTGGTCTTCGTGGCCGGCGGGGCGCAACTGCTGCTCTGCGTCGGGCAGGTCTGCCTCGGCCTGCTGATCGCCCCGCTCGCCATGTTCGCCGTCGCGGACGCCCCTGAGTTCGATTCGTCGACGGGTATGCCACCGGACGCCGGGTGGGAGGAGTCGAAGTTCCTGGAGACCCTCGACACCCAGAGCGACGGCCCCGGGGCGGTGGTCTCCGCGGTGGGCGGCCTCGGCGTCCTGCTGGTGCTGGGACTCAGCGCCGCGGTGGTGGTGCTGCTCCTGCTCCGGGACTCCCGCCGCTGGTTCGGGGGCGAGGCCCCGTCCGGCGGCCCCTGGCCGGGCTACGGCTACCCGCCGGCAGCCGGCTACTACGGGCCGTACCACCCGCAGCCGTCGTGGCCGACCCCGCCACCGGGCCAGCCGGCGTGGCCGGCGGGAGCGGGCCAGCCGTTCTGGCCGGTGCCCGGCCACCCGGTCTGTCCTGATCCCAGCGTGCACTTCGACCGGGCGCCGGCCGAGCCCGCCACGGCGGCAGCAGAGGCCGGGCACCCGGCCGACCCGCCGCCCGGTTCGGACACTCCGCACGCTGGCTCGGGCACACCAGGTAGCTGACCTCCTACTCAGGGTACGGCGCTTCGCTGCGCGTGCGTCGGGTTGTTACCGTCTCCGCCGGTGCAGGTTGGGGGAGGCAGTCGTGAACGGTTCGGTGGCGTACCTGGTGGCCACGCTGGGGTGTCTCGTCGGGGTGGCCGGCGTCGTGATCGCCGTGCTGGCCGTGCGCAAGGCCCGGTCGGGGCCACGCCCGCAGACCCCCGCCGATCCGTTCCGGGACCGGGACGCCGACGCGCTGCGCGGTGACCCGCGCGCGCTCAAGCCCGGCGACATCGTGGAGATCCGCCAGGTGCCGTACACGGTGCGTGGCTCGGTGCACCTGGTCGAGGGGGGCTGGAGCTGGGCCGAGCACCTGCTCGACGACGCGGGCGGGGTGAAGCGCTGGCTCTCCGTCGAGGCCGAGCCCGACCTGGAGCTGGTGCTCTGGACCAGCGAGCCGGGAGCCACCGTGACGCCGGGCGCCCCGACGCTGGAGATCGCCGGCCGCCGCTACAACTGGGACGAGTCCGGCCAGGCGCGGTACACCGCCACCGAGGGCACCGGCCTCGACCCGCGCGGCACCATGCGCTACCACGACTACCAGGCGCCCGGCGGCGCCCGGCTCTCCTTCGAGGCGTACGGCGAGGCCGGCTGGGAGGTCAACCTCGGTGAGGAGCTGCGCCGCGCCGAGGTGATGATCTACCCGCAGGGTGGACCGGAGCAGGCGGCCTGAACGTGCTGGTCGCCCTGGACGCCCCGTACGTCGACACCCGCGCCGCCGACCTGAGCCTGGCCCTCGGCGGCCCCGAACACCCCGCCCTGCACGTCCGCGAGCTGACCCTGCCGGGCGGACTGCGGCTGCGGCTGCGCCTGCTCGGCGCCTCCCACCAGGTGATCTGCGGCGAACTCGTGGAGACCGTGGCCTGCCTGCCCGGCCGCGAGCCGCATCTGCCCCCGAACCTGCACGACGCCGACGCCGGCTACCGGTTCACCGCCACGGTGCTCCGGCCGGCGGGCGACGGGCTGCGCCGCCGGGTCGCGGCGCTCCGCGCCGAACTGGCCGTCGACCCGTACGCGCTGGTCGGGATCTTCCCCGGCGACGAGGATGCGGTCACCGCGCTCGCGGTCCGCCCCGATCCGCCGGACGGCACGGTGGCCTGGCGCACCTGGCACGCGTATCCGCAGACCAACGAACTGGTCCTGACCGAGACGGTGGTGGCACTGTGACGTACCGACGGTGGCTCGTGGTGGGCGTGGCGCTCGCCGTGATCGGCGCGCTGGTCGCCGCGTTCGCCATCTTCTACGGCAACTTCTCCCCGCGCGGCTACGTGCAGGACCACTACACCCGGGCGACCAGCCGGGACATCGGGGCCGACGCGCGCGCCTACACCTCGGGCAAGGCGCCGAGCCAGGTGTCGAAGGAGCTCACCGACGCCTGGCGGCCGGCCGACCAGTACGTCGACGGCAGCGGCGTCTACCTGCGCTACGACGACGACTCGGTGGTGATCCTGCCGCTGGCCGCCGGCTCGGTGATCCTGCTGGAGCGGATGACCACCGCCTATCCCCGCTACCACTCCCGGGTGGGCACCCACTGGGGTTGGGGGCGGGGCAGCACGCTCCGCGGCGGCGGACCCGGCTCCGGCAAGTGACCTGACCCCCTCGACGAACCCTGGAGTGCCCTGTGCAGACCCTGATCACCGATCTGCTCGTCACGCTGGCCTACGGCGTGGTCGGCGTCGCCCTGATGGCCGTCGGCTACGTGCTGGTCGACGTCGCCACCCCCGGCAAGCTGCACGAGCTGATCTGGGTGGCGCGCAACCGCAACGCCGCGCTGCTGCTCGCCTCGAACCTGGCCGGCGTCGGCATCATCGTGGTCGCCGCGATCGCGGCCAGCGCGGACGACTTCACGCTCGGCCTGGTCGGCGCCGCCGCGTACGGCATCCTCGGGCTGGTCATCATGGCCGCGTCGTTCCTGCTGCTGGACATGGCCACGCCGGGCCGGCTCGGGGAGATCCTGGTCGACCCCGAGCCGCACCCCGCGGTGTGGGTCTCCGCCGTCGTGCACCTCGCCACCGGCGCGATCATCGCCGCCGCGATCAGCTGATGACCGCCAAGCGGGCGGCGAACCGGAAGGCCGCCTGGGTCGCCTGGTTGGCCGCCGGCCTGGTCCTCGCCGGCTGCGTGGTGGCGGAGGTGCTCAACGGCGACGGGGACCGCACGGTGCCGGCGCCGGCCGCCGACGAGCGGACCGACAGCGTGGCGATCCTCCAGCGCACCAGCGCCGAACAGGGCCTCTGCTACGGCTGGGCGCTGGTCGACTACTACGACTACGGCACCGCCCCGCGCAACGTCGGCTCTAACCTCGGCGACGGCATCGCCGTCGAGGAGAACCCGGCCTGCCCGCGCTGGCTGCAGGTGACCGCCAACGTCGGCTACGTCTCGGAGAGCAGCGAGAGCAACGACTCGCCCGGATCGAGGTGACCGGCTCGCCGGAGATCGACCCCGCCGACCTCGGGCAGGTCGAGCGAGGGCTGGCGCGGCTCGGGCTCACCGAGGACGCCTTCGTCGACGACCCGGGCTGGGCGGTCACCCGCGCCGCCGTGATGCTGCCGCTGCTCGCCGTCGAGGCCGGCCTGGCCGAGCCGGCCGACGCCCCGCTCCCGGCCGCGGGCAGCCCGTCCCCGCTGCCCGACGCCGGCAGCGACTACCTGCGGGACCGGTGGGGCTGGCTGCTCGCCACGGTCGGGCTGTTCCTGCTCGCCGCGCTCTTCATCACCGTGGGCGTGGTGCAGCGCCGCCGGGCGACGGGTCGCGGCGCGGCGCCGGACGCGTCGACCGGCCACCAGCGCCGGGGAGCCGGGCCCGCGCAGCGCCCCGGGGCGGCCGCGGTGGCCGCGCGTACCCAGGAGCGGGCGTGACCACCGACGCGCCGGCGCGGCCGTCGTGGCGGCCGGCCCGCGCGGCGGTCCTGCTCGCGGTCTTCGTCTGCGCGGCCTGCGGCCTGGTGTACGAGCTGGCGCTGGTCGCGCTCGGCAGCTACCTGATCGGGGACGCGGTCGGCCAGGCGTCGATCGTGCTCGGCGTGATGGTCTTCGCGATGGGGGTCGGCGCGCTGGTCGCGAAGCCGTTGCAGTCCCGGGCGGCGGCGGCCTTCGCCGCGATCGAGCTGACCCTCGCCCTGCTCGGCGGCCTCTCCGTGCTCGGCCTCTACGCCGCCTTCGCCTGGCTGGACCTGTACGGGCCGGCGCTGGTCGGTACCGCGTTCGTGCTCGGCCTGCTGATCGGCGCGGAGATCCCGCTGCTCATGGTGATGCTGCAACGCATCCGGGAGCAGTCCGCCGGGAGCGCGGTGGCCGACCTGTTCGCCGCCGACTATGTCGGCGCGCTGCTCGGCGGGCTGGCCTTCCCGTTCCTGCTGATTCCGGTCTTCGGTCAGCTCAAGGGCGCCCTGGTGGTCGGCGCGGTGAACGCGGTCGCCGGCGTCGCCCTGGTGTGCACGGTGTTCCGGGCCGACCTGAGCGGCCGGGCGCGGCTCGCGCTCGGCGCCGGCAGCGTCGTGGTCGCCCTCTGCCTCGGGTACGCGTGGGTCACCGCGCACGACTTCGAGGTGACCGCGCGGCAGCAGCTCTACCGCGACCCGGTGGTGCACGCCGAGCGGAGCCGCTACCAGGAGATCGTGCTGACCCGGTCGGTGCGGGAGATCGGCCACGCGGACACCGACCTGCGGCTCTTCCTCAACGGCGACCTCCAGTTCAGCTCGATCGACGAGTACCGCTACCACGAGTCGCTGGTCCACCCGGCGATGCGCGGCCCGCACGGCGACGTGCTGGTCCTCGGCGCCGGGGACGGGCTGGCGCTGCGGGAGATCCTGAAGTATCCGGACGTGCGGCGGGTGACCCTGGTCGACCTGGACCCGGCGGTGGTCCGGCTGGCCCGAACCGAGCCGCAACTGCGCGACCTCAATCGGAACTCGCTGGCCGATCCCCGGGTCCGGGTGCTCAACCTCGACGCGTTCGGCTGGCTGCGGACCGCCACCGAACGGTTCGACGTGGTCATCGCCGACCTGCCCGACCCGGACGAGACGGCCACCGCGAAGCTCTACACCGTCGAGTTCTACGCGTTGATCCGCTCGGTGGTCGCCCCGGGCGGGCGGCTGGTCGTGCAGGCCGGCTCGCCCTACTTCGCGCCCCGGTCGTATTGGTCGATTGAGCGGTCGGTCCGCGAGGCCGGCTTCGCCACCGTGCCGTACCACGTGGACGTGCCGAGCTTCGGCGACTGGGGGTACGTGCTGGCCGCACCCGGATCGGAGCCGCCGGTGCTGGCGCTGCCCGCCGACGCGCCGCCGCTGCGCTACCTCACCCCGGCGGTGCTCGCCGCGGCGGCCGCCTTCCCCGCCGACCGGGCCCGGCTGGACGTGCCCGCCTCCACGCTGTTGCGGCCCAGGGTGCTCGACTACGCCCGCGTGGAGTGGCGGGGCTACTAGTTTCGGGGCATGTCGCCCGGACCGTCCCGCCGCCCGTTGCCCGGCCCGGGACTCGGCTGGCTGCGCCGGCGGATCCCCACCCGGGCCGTCGACGCCGGCGCGTACCTCCAGGCGTTCGTGCTCTCCGGCGTGGTCACCGTGCTCGGCCTCCGGGCGTACCTCCAGGCCACCGGGTTCCCGCAGCTCGGCGGGGGCGGGCTGCACATCGCGCACGTGCTCTGGGGCGGGCTGCTGATGGGGCTCGGGCTCGGCGTCGGGATGGTCTTCCTGGGCGGCGGGCCGCGGACCGCCGCGGCGATCATCGGCGGGATCGGGTTCGGGCTCTTCATCGACGAGGTGGGCAAGTTCGTCACCACCGGCACCGACTACTTCTACGCCCCCGCCGCCGGCATCATCTACGGCGCGTTCGCCCTGCTGGTGGTGCTCACCCAGGCGGTACGCGGGCGGACCGGCCGGACCCGGCTCACCCCGCCGGAACGGCTCGCCAACGCCCTCGACATGGTGCTCACCGGGGTGCCCGGCGGGCTCACCGACCGGCGGCGGATCGCCGTGCTGCGGATGGTGCAGGGGACCGGACCGGCCACCGAGGCGGCCATGGTGCGGTTGCTCGACGCGGTGCCCCGGCGCGAGCCGCCGCCGGTGCGGTTCTGGCAACGCGGCGCGGACCGGGCCCGCCGCCTCGCCGCCTGGGTGGCCGCCCGGCGGTGGCTGGTCTGGCCGGTGGTCATCTACCTGGTGGCCGAGCCGGTGCTGACCGTCGTGGCGGTGGCGCTCGACGGCGTGACCGGGGAACTGGACCAGGAACGGGAGTGGGGTGCCGTGCTCGGCACCTCGGTCGCCGCGCTGATCACCGCGGTGCTCAGCGTACGGGCGGCCTGGCTGCTGCGCCGGGACCGGGCGGACGCGTTCCGGTTGTTCAAGCTGGCGCTCCTGGTGGACCTGCTGTTCGGGCAGATCTTCAACTTCACGGTCAACCAGTTCGGCGCGGTCTCCGCGCTCGCCCTCGACCTCGCCCTGCTCGGTGTGGTCACCGCGGAGCACCGCCGGCTCCGCCGCGAGAGCGAGGCATCCGGCCGCTGACCGGCGAGGATCCGGCCCGCCGGACCGTGCCGTCCGGGCGCGGGCTCGCTACGGTGGTGCTCTGATCTAGGGAGGGAGAATCATGGTCGATGCTCCGGGCACCCCGCCCCGCGCGCGTCCCGCCGTGGTCACGGCGTCCAGTTGGCTGCTCATCGGGGTCGCGGCGATCCAGCTGATCAGCCTGATCCTGACGCTGGCCACCATCGGCACGGTCCGGGAGGTCATGCGGGACGCCTATGCCGGCACGTCGGTCGAGGGCGCGGCCGACTTCATCTGGGTGTTCGGCCTCGTCGCGGCCGTGCTGACCCTGCTGCTCGCGATCGGGCTCGTCGTGCTCGCGATGCTGAACAACCGGGGCCGCAACGGCTCCCGGATCACCACCTGGGTGCTCGGCGGCATCCTCATTTGCTGCACCGGCGGCAACCTGCTGAACAGCGCGGCGGGCGGCCTCACCGGCGGCGGCAGCACCAGCGGCGACGTACCGAGCAGCGAGGAGATCGCGCGCCGGCTGTCCGACGCCATGCCCTCCTGGTACGGCCCGGTCAACACCCTGCTCGGCGTGCTGAGCCTGCTCGCCCTGCTGACCGCACTGATCCTGCTGGCGCTGCCGGCGGCCAACGAGTTCTTCCGGAAGCGGCCGCAGGCCTGGGAGCCGCCGGTGCCCGGCGCCGCCTACCCCGGTTACCCGGCCACCCCCGGCTACCCGTCGACGCCCGGCTACCCGCCCGCACCCGGCTACCCCGGGTCTCCGGATCAGCCCGGCCCGGCGTCCTCGCCGGGTCAGCCCGGCCCGGCGTCGTCACCCGACCAGCCGGGCCCGGCCTCGTCACCGGGTCAGCCCGGCCCGGCGTCGTCGCCGGACCAGCCGCGGCCGGCGGCGGAGCCCGGCGAGCGCCGCGACCCCGAGCCGCCCGCGGGAAGTTGACGCCGCGATAAGAGCGACTCCGACGATCCCTCCGAGTAGGTTGCAAGCCGACGCCTACCGGAGGGATTCGTCGTGTCGTACCCCGATCAGGCCGCGCCCCGCCGCCCCGGGGTGGTCGTCGCGGCGGCGGCGCTGCTGCTGCTGATGGCCGCCGGATCGGTGGCGTACGCGGTCGCCGCCCTGGTCGTGGCGACCGGCACGGCCGACCGGTTCCGGGCGTCGGCGCAGGCCACCGGGGCCGGCCGCACCGAGATCGACGAGGTGGTGTCGCTGCTGCGCGGCACCACCGCGCTGGCGGCGGTGATCGGCGTGCTGATGGCGCTGGTCCTCGCCGGGCTCGCCCTCGGGCTGCGCTCCGGTCGCCCCGGCGCCCGGGTGGGCACCTGGGTCGTCGCCGGGCTGGGCCTCTGCTGCGGTTGCTGCGGGCTGGCCGCCCTGGTCGGCCAGCGGGCCGCCCCGCTGCGGGTGACCGGCGACAGCCGGGACACCATGGAGTTGCTCGGCCGGCTCGGGGACGCGTACCCGGGCTGGTGGATCCCGCTGAACGCGACGCTGTCGGTGGCGCAGGTCCTCGGCTACCTCCTGGTGGCGGCGCTGCTGACCCTGCCCGCGGCGGGCGCGTTCCTCCACCGCCGCCCCGCGCCACCCACCGGCCCGCTACCCCCGCCCGCCCCGGCCTCCGCCCCGGCCTCCGCGCCGACCGGCCCGGCCTACGGCCCGCCGTCCGCGCCGCCGGGTTACGGTCCGGCCGCCGGGCCGCCGCCGCACCCGCCGGCCTACGGGCCCGGATCGCCCTGGGCCCCACCCACCCCGCCCCCCGCGTCGGCGCCGCCCGGGCCGACCCCGCCCCCCGAGGAACGACCGTGACCGACGATCCCCGCCCTGCCCCGCGCCGTGCCCTGATCACCGGGGCCAGCCTGGGTATCGGCGAGGCCTTCGCCCGCCGGCTCGCCGCCGACGGCTGGGACCTGGTGCTGGTGGCCCGGGACGCCGGCCGGCTGGACGCGACGGCGGCCGAGTTGACCGGCCGGCACGGCCGCCGGGTGGAGACCATCTCCGCCGATCTGTCCACCGACGACGGCTGTGCGACCGTGGAGCGCCGCCTCGCCGCCGATCCGCCGATCGAGCTGCTGGTGAACAACGCCGGGATCAGCCTGAACACCCCGTTCGTCCGGTCGGCGGTGCAGGACGAGGCCCGGCTGCTGCGGTTGAACGTGCTGGCCGTGCTCCGGCTGACCCACGCGGCCCTGGGACCGATGATCGAGCGAGCCAGTGGGACAGTGATAAATGTCTCTTCGGTCGCCGGTTTCGGCGTTCCGATGCCCGGCTCGACCTACTCGGCCAGCAAGGCCTGGGTGACGAATTTCAGTGAATCGATTGCTCTTTCCGTAGCCCCGCTGGGCGTCCGGGTAATGGCACTCTGCCCGGGCTACACCCGCACCGGTTACCACGAGCGGGCCGGCATCGACATGTCTCGCACCCCCCGCTGGATGTGGTTGCGGGCCGACGAGGTGGTCGACGAAGGGCTGCGTGACCTGCGAAAAGGCAAGCTTGTCAGCGTGCCCAGCTGGAAATACAAGCTGGCCGTGGCGGGCCTGCGGCACGCGCCGCGGCGGTTGCTGCGGGGCGTCTCCCGGGACAACCGGGGCCGCGTCGGCGGCTGACCGGCGGACCGGCCGACCCGCTCCGCCTGGACGCCGACGGGCACCGGGTGGCCCAGGTGGACGGTCGCGGAACGTAGTCGAACATCGCCATCCGTCGTCGCCCGCAGGGCTGACCTGGGGTGGACCCGACAGACGACTCCCAGACTTGCGCAGTACCCTCTATCGCCATGGGGGACCAGGACGACCTGCGTAAATTCATCACCGACCTGGCTGTGGTCCACGGCCGTGTGGTGCTCTCGTCGGGCCGCGAGGCGGACTGGTACGTCGATCTGCGTCGCGTCACGCTGCATCACCAGGCCGCACCGCTGGTGGGCCGGGTGATGCGGGACCTCACCGCCGACTGGGCGTACGACTCGGTCGGTGGACTGACGCTCGGGGCCGATCCGGTCGCCGCCGCGATGCTGCACGCGTCGGCCGGGACCGACCGGCCGCTGGACGCCTTCGTGGTGCGCAAGGCGGGTAAGGCGCACGGGCTCCAGCGGCGTATCGAAGGGCCGGACGTCGCCGGGCGGCGCGTCCTGGCGGTCGAGGACACCTCGACGACGGGCGGCAGCGTGTTGACCGCCGTCGAGGCGCTGCGCGAGGCCGGGGCCGAGGTGATCGGTGTGGCGGTTATTGTTGATCGAGGCGCCGGCGACGCGGTGCGAGCCGCCGGATTGCCGTATCGAGCGGCCTATACGTTGGCTGACCTCGGCCTTGTGGCGTAAAAGTTTGCCGATTCGGATCTGCTGATATGCAGGCGGATCGATGCTGCTGGTGGAAGGATGGAATACGTGGGAACTGCGTTGGCTGAAATGACCATGCCTCAGATCTCGCCGCTTGCCGGCGAGCCGATCGAACGTGCCGATGCCGAGCGTCTCGCCGGGGTCCTCAAGGCCCTCGCCGACCCTGCCCGGCTCCGGCTGCTCAGCCTGATCCAGTCGGCGCCCGAGGGGGAGGCGTGCGTGTGTGACCTCACCGCACCGCTCGGCCTCTCGCAGCCGACGGTCAGCCACCACCTGCGCATCCTCACCGAGGCCGGCTTGCTGGAGCGGGAGAAGCGTGGGGTCTGGGCGTACTACCGGCTGGTGCCGACCGCGATCGCCACGATCGCGGATCTGCTCACCCCGCCGCGTAAGCGGGCCACCAAGAAGGCCCGCTGACAACTGGACGTGCCGAGGTCGGGGTTGACCCTCCGACGGGCGGTGACGGGTGGCGTGCCAGGGGTGGCGCCACCCATCGGATGGCTGTCCGGGGTCGTGATGCGGCGTCGGACGCGCCGGGCCACCGGTGACGGCTGCCCGTCATCCGTGCCACCCGCAGCTCGACAACGTTGATGGCCGGCCCCCGCAGGGGGCCGGCCATCGGTCTGTCCGAAGGGTCAGCGGCGGTGACGCGGCTCGTGCCCGCGGTGGTCGTCACCGTCGATCGCGTCCCGCACCGCCTCGATCGCGCCGGCGGCGCTCGCCGCGGCCACCACCGCGGCCGCCTCACCGCGCTTGCGGGCGCGCCGGTCGCGGAGGAACTCGAAGAAGATCGGCAGCACCGAGATCAGCACGATCAGGGCGACCACCGGCAGGATGTACCGGTCGATCTTGTCGCCGATCGCATCGTAGATCTGGTGGGCCAGCAGGTAGCCGACCAGCAGGATGCCGTCCACCCAGAGGACCGCGCCGACGATGTTCCAGAGCAGGAACTGCCGGGCCGGCATGCCGAGCACGCCGGCGACCGGGTTGAGGAAGGTCCGCACGATCGGGATGAACCGGGCCAGCACCACGGCCTTCGCCGGGCCGAACTTCTGGAAGTAGTACTCGGCCTTCTCCACGTACTCCCGCTTGAAGAGGCGGGAGTTGGGGCGGTCGAACATCCGCTGGCCGTACCGGGCGCCGAGCCAGTGCCCGAGCTGCGCGCCCGCGATGGCGCAGAGCGGGCCGCCGATCAGCAGGCCGGCCAGGGAGAGCCGGGTGCCGTCGCCGAAGATCGCGTCGGCCACCGGCGAGGCCGCCACCCCGGCCAGGAAGAGCAGCGAGTCGCCCGGGAAGAAGAAGCCGACCAGCAGGCCCGTCTCGGCGAAGAGGATCGCCCAGACCCCGACCATCCCGAAAGTGTGGATCAGGTCCTTCGGGTCGAGCGGGTTCAGCGCGACGCTTTCCGAGAGCATTCGGGTCTTTTCTGCTGTGTCCACGGCCACAAAGGGTACCCGGGCCCGGTCCGGCGTTGCGCCGGACCGGGCGTACCTGGTCAGAGGCGTGGGTCGACCGGTTCCGACTCGCACGCGAGGATCGCGAAGATCAGCTCGTGCCGCCGCCAGAGCGGGGCGTCCTCGGCGAGCGCGTCCAGGGCGGCCAGGCCGAGGCCGTGCTCGCGCAGCGCCAGCCCCCGCTTGCGGCCCAGCGAGCGGGTCCGCAGCGCGGCGAGCTGACCCGGCTCGGTGTACCCGGGACCGTAGATGATCCGCAGGTACTCCCGGCCCCGGCACTTGATCCCCGGCTGGAGCAGCGACCCCTTCGGCGAGCGGGCGGCCAGGCCGGCGTACGGCTTGACCACCATGCCCTCGCCGCCGGCCGCGGTCAGCGCCAGCCACCAGTCGGTCGCCGCCGCCACCGCCGCGTCGTCGGTCAGGTCGACCACCTGGCGCCGGGTCGGCGTGAAGAACTCCGGGTCCGCCGCGCAGAGCCGGTCCGCCAGCGCCAGGTGCCAGCCGTGGTCCCGGTCGACGAAGCTCGCGCCGGCCCCGGCCAGCACGGCGAACGGCGCCAGGGTCACCCCGCGCAGCCCGTCGGTCGGCCCGACATAGCCCCGGTACGCCGCCGAGTACGCCGTGACCTCGGCCGCCCGGTCGGCCATCCGGCCGCGCAGCTCTTCCACCGGCAGCCCCCGGGTGGCCGCCGCGTCCAGCGCCGCCAGCACCGCCGGCAGGGCGGCCCGGCCGGCCGCGCCGACCCCGGCGTACTGCTCGCGGATCAGCCCGCCCGCCTTCGCCGACCAGGGCAGCAGCTCACAGTCCAGGAGCAGCCAGTCGGTCTCCAGCTCGGCCCAGAGGCCGGCGCTGGTGACCGCCGCGCGCACCCGGGCCAGCAGCTCGTCGTCGAGCGGCGGCCCGAAGAACGGCCGGCCGGTACGGGTGTGCACCGCGCCGCCCGCGAACCGCCCCGGCTCCCGCTCCACCAGCACCACCGCCCGCGAGCCCATGTGCTTCTCCTCGCAGACCACCCGCTCGACGCCGGCCGACCGGTAGTCGGCGAACGCCTGCGCCGGGTGCTCCAGGAAGCCGTCCACCGTGGACGTCGAGCAGGGCGCCATGGTCGGCGGCAGCCAGACCAGCCGGCCCGGGTCGAGCGCGTACCGGCTCATCACCTCCAGCGCGGCGGCGGCGTTCTCGGCCGGCACGGTCAGCGTCCCGTACGCGTGGCTCAGGTGCCGCCGCCCGGCCACGTCGGCCAGGTCCAGCACGGTGTCCGGCCGGGCCGGCGCCACCGGGACCAGCGGGCGGGCCGGGGCGTACCACTCGCGCACCGCCGGGACGGCGACCAGTTCCTTCTCCGGGTAACGCAGCGCGGTGAGCTGCCCGCCGAAGACGCAGCCGGTGTCGACGCAGATGGTGTTGTTCACCCACTCCGGCGCCGGCGTCGGGGTGTGCCCGTACACGACCATCGCCGAGCCCCGGTAGTCGCGCGCCCAGGGGTAGCGCACCGGCAGGCCGTACTCGTCGGTCTCGCCGGTGGTCTCGCCGTACAGGGCGAACGAGCGCACCCGGCCCGAGGCCCGGCCGTGGTAGGCCTCCTTGAGCCCGGCGTGCGCCACCACCAGCCGCCCGCCGTCCAGCACGTAGTGGCTGACCAGGCCGTCGATGAAGGCCGCCGTCTCCGCCACGAAGCTCTCCGGCTCGGCCGCCAGCTGGGCCATCGTCTCGGCCAGGCCGTGGGTGAGCCGCACGTCCCGGCCGCGCAGCTTGCGCAGCAGCTTCTGCTCGTGGTTGCCCGGCACGCAGATCGCGTGCCCGGCCGCCACCATGCCCATCACCAGGCGCAGCACGCCGGGCGAGTCCGGGCCGCGGTCCACCAGGTCACCGACGAAGACCGCGGTACGCCCGGCCGGGTGCGCCGCGTCCACCGGGCGGCCCGCGTCGTCGCGGCGCAGCGCGTAACCGAGCCGGAGCAGCAGCGCCTCCAGCTCCTCGCGGCAGCCGTGCACGTCACCGACGATGTCGAACGGCCCGGTCAGCTCGCGCCGGTCGTTGAACAGCTTCTCGTAGCGGATCTCGGCCGCCTCGATCTCGTCGACCCCGCGCAGCACGTGCACCTTGCGGAAGCCCTCCCGGGCCAGCCGCCCGTACGACTGCCGCAGGTCCCGCTGCATCCGGGCCAGCACCTGCCGGCCGTGCGTCCGGTCGGCCCGCCCCTGGGTCCGCTCCCAGGCCAGCGCCTCCGGCACGTCCAGCACGATCGCCACCGGCAGCACGTCGTGCTCGCGGGCCACCGTCACCAGGGCGGCCCGGGCGTGCGGCTGGAGGTTGGTCGCGTCGACCACGGTCAGGTGCCCCCGCCGCAGCCGGATGCCGGCGACGTGGTGCAGCGCGTCGAACGCGTCGCCGGAGGCCGACTGGTCGTTCTCGTCGTCGGCCACCATGCCCCGGAAGGCGTCGGAGGAGAGCACCTGGCTGGGCCGGAAGTGCCGCCGGGCGAAGGTCGACTTGCCGGCGCCGGAGACGCCGACCAGCGCCACCAGGGCCAGCTCGGGAATGTCCAGGGTGCTCACGCCGCCTCCTTCCGGGTCAGTACGGCGAGCTGGGTCGGCGCGCCCAGCTCGGGGTCCTCGTCACCGATACCGCCGACGGTGGCCGTGTAGCCGTGCGCCTCCGCCACCCGCCGCACCCAGGCGGCGAACTCGGCGCGGGTCCACTCGAACCGGTGGTCGGCATGCCGGAACCGGCCCGCGCCCAGCCCCTCGTAGCGGACGTTGTACTCGACGTTCGGGGTGGTCACCACGACCGTCGCCGGCCGGGCGTGCCCGAACACCGCGTCCTCCAGCGCGGGCAGCCGGGGCGGGTCGACGTGCTCGACCACCTCCATGAGCACCGCGGCGTCGTAGCCGCGCAGCCGGTCGTCCCGGTAGGTGAGCGCCGACTGCCAGAGCCGGATCCGGTCGCGCTGCCGCTCCGGCAGCCGGTCCAGCCGCAGCCGCCGGGCGGCCAGGGTGAGCGCCTGGCTGGAGACGTCCGTCCCGACGATCTCGGTGAACCGCCGGTCGGCGACCAGCGCGGTGAGCAGCGCGCCGCCGCCGCAACCCAGGTCCAGCACCCGGGCGGCGCCGCTGTCCCGCAGCGCGGCCAGCACCGCCTCCCGCCGGCGCACCGCGAGGGAGGCCCGCGGCGCCGGGTCGGGCTGCTCGCTGTCCACGCTGTCGTCGGCGGGCGGCTCGTCGGCCAGCCGCAGCTCGGCCAGGCGGGCCAGCGCCTCGCCCGCGAGCGCCCGGCGGTGGGCCAGGTAGCGGCGGGTGATCAGGGCCCGCTCCGGGTGGTCGGCGAGCCAGCCGGCGCCGGCCCGGAGCAGCTTGTCCACCTCGTCCGGCGCCACCCAGTAGTGCTTGGCGTCGTCCAGCACCGGCAGCAGCACGTACAGGTGGTTGAGCGCGTCGGCGACCCGCAGCGTCCCGGTCAGGGTCAGGTCCACGTAGCGGCTGTCGCCCCACTCCAGGTATGCCTCATCGAGCGGGACCGGGGTGGCGGTCACCGCCCAGCCCAGCGGGGCGAAGACCCGGCCGGCCAGCTCGGCGCCGCCCCGGCAGCGCAGCACCGGCACCCGCACCGTCAGCGGGATCGGGGTGGCGGCCAGCTCCGGGCGGTCCCGGGACTCGCCGCGCAGCGCCGACCGGAAGACCTTGGCCAGCGCCGAGGAGAGCAGGCTGGACGCCGCGTACGCGCGGTCGTTGACGTACCGGCCGAGGGTGAAGGTGTCCGGCGTGGCGGCCTGCCGGCGGCCCCGCCCACCGCCCAGCTTCAGCGGATCCACCTCGACCAGCAGCGCCGCCGTGCACCGCGCCTCGTCCGCCTCGGGGTAGAGCACGTGCGCGGTGCCGGCGGGCAGGTCGAAGCTCTGCACGCGGTCCGGGTGCTTGACCAGGAGGTGGCCGAGGTCGGTGGCGGGACGGTGGGTGGTGGTCAGGGTGAGCAGCACGGTCTGATGGTCTCAGCGTTGTCGATCGTGTTTCGGCCCGCGTGGGGGCCCGGTCAAGCGAGGAAGCGGGTGTTGCGGCGGCGGGCCAGCAGGTAGCCGGCGGCGCCGGTGGCGAGCAGCAGGGCGCCGAGTCCGGCGGTCAACGCGGTCCGGTCACCGGTGATCGGCAGCGTGCCGCCGCCGCCCGCGCCGCCCGACGCTGGCGGGGCGACCCGGATGATCGCGCTGTCGTTCGCCGGGTTCAGGTCCGGGCGGCGTTCGTCCCCGCGGTAGTGGCGCAGCTCGATCCGGCCGGTGCTGGCGGCGCGGGTGATGCGCAGCTCGAACCGCAGCCGTAGCTGCCCGCCCGGCGGGATGTTCTCGGTGGCGTGGCACTCGTACTCCCGGGCGCCCGGGACCCCCCAGCCGTATTCCGGGATCTCAGGCCCGGGGTCGTCCTCGCGGATCTGCCGGACGTCCTGGCAGGACCGGGGCGCGCTCACCGCGACCGCGCCCTCGGGCACCCGCACCCGGGCCAGGGTCCAGAGCTGCTGGGAGCCGTCGACGGTGGTGGCCGCCGGCCCGTTGTTGGTCCAGCCCACGGTGAGCGGAACCGTCGCACCCACCACGCCGGTCACGGTGGCGCCGTCGGCCGCCAGGTCGGCCCGCTGGTCGCCGGTGACGTGCAGGAAGAGCGCGGTGCCGTTGTCGTACGGGTCGACGTCGGTCTGCGGCGGGGCGCTGGCCACGCCGGCCCTGGTGGTCAGCCGGAGCGTCCCCTGGGTGCCCCACGGGCCGAGCCGGTCGCCGAGCCGCGCGATGGACAGGAACTCCTGCCAGTCGGCCGGGGTGAACCAGAACGCGTTGCCCCGCAGGTCGTCGGGGGCCCAGGCATCCCGCCGGAAGCGCAGGGCGAAGCTGTCGTCCGGCCGCGCGGTCGCGCCCGGCTCCAGCACGGCGTCCGGGAAGGAGCAGGCGAAGACGGTGGCGCCCAGGTCCGGGATGGGCCGCTCCGCGTACTGGCAGTTCTGGTAGCGCCGGTCGGGGAGGAGCGGGTACGGGCCCTGGACCAGCAGCACCGCCCCGCGGGCGGGCGTCGCGCCGCGGTTCGTCACGGCGAGCGGCGCCGGGAGCCGGGCGCCGGGCCGGCCGGAGAGCGGCAGCTCCGCGGCGGCCACCAGGGCGACGCCCTCGCCGACCGTGATGGTGGGCCGGGCGGTGGCGGTGCCCGCGTCGGGCGTGCTCAGGGTGAGCGTGAGCCGGCCCTCCTGGCCCGCCGTCGCGCCGTCCCGGGCGCTGACCGACAGGTGCAGCAGGGCCGAGTCGGCACCACCCTGGACCGTGCACCGGATGACGGCCCCCGACTCGGTGCAGGACTTGGTGCCCGGGGGCGGCTCGACCAGGGCGAAGGCGTCGACCTCGCCACGGTCGACGGTCAGCGTCGAGCTGGGCAGCGGTCGGTCGGTGAGCGGATAGACCGAGATGGTGCGTAGGGTGCCACCCGGGGTGAGCACGGCGTTGTTCGCGTAGAGCGCCAGGTCGTCGCCAGCGGCGGCCGCACCGGCCGGGGCGGTGCCGGCGGCCGTGACCAGGGCCGCGATGCCGAGGGCGGCGAGCCACCGCCGGACGGTCCGGGTGAGTGTCATGGTTCCCCTCCGCGTGGCCCGCCTCGTGCGGCCTGTTCGCAGCGTAGGGGACCGGCCACCGGGCCGGCTGCCCCGAAATGCCGGCGGCCGGCGAAAAGAACCGGTCGGACGATGCAATGTCCCGGCCACCCGTACCCGTCAACTGAGCGGGACACCCGGGAGGTGCAGTGACGTACGAAGAGTTCGCCGACGCGCGGCTGAACGTCCTGCTGCGGTACGCGGTCATGCTGACCGGCGATCCGCACCAGGCGCAGGACCTGGTCCAGGAAACCATGGTGCGGGTCCAGTTGAACTGGCGGCGGGTGGTGCGCAGCGACGCCCCGGAGCGGTACGTCCGGCGGATGCTGACCAACCAGTACATCGACTGGCGGCGCGGCTCGTGGGCGCGGCGGGTGCTGTTGCGCGGCGAACCGGACGAGGCGGTGCCGGCGCCGACCGACCACGCCCAGTCCGCGGTGGACCGGGACCAGATCTGGTCCTGGCTGTCCCGGCTGCCCCGCCGGCAGCGCGCCACGCTGGTGCTGCGCTACTACGAGGACCTGCCCGACGCGGAGATCGCCGAGATCCTCGGCTGCGCGGTCGGCACCGTCCGCTCCAGCATCTCGCGTGCCCTGGCCACCCTTCGAGCCGAAACCGTGGAGGTGCACTGATGATCGAGGACGACCTGCGGGCTGCCTTCGCGCGGCACGAGACCCTCGCCCCGCCCACCGGGCCGCTCCGCGCCGCCATCGACCGGGTGGCGAAGCGCCGCCGGCGTCGCCGGCTGCAACTGCGGCTCGGTGGCACGGCGTTGGCGCTGGTCGCCGCCACCCTGGTCGGCTTCACGGCGCTGGCGCCCCCGCCGCCGGCCCCGTCGGGTCAGCTCGCCGCACCGGCGTCGCCGGTACCCACCGGGGCGCTGAACGTGCTGCTGCTCGGCGTGGACGCGGCCGGCGGGGGCCGGCGGGCCGACTCCGTCGTGCTCGTGCACGTGCCGGCCGACCGGAGCCGGCTCTACCTCGTCTCGATCTCGCGCGACCTGCCGGTGCCGGTCCCCGGCGGGGGGCGGGACAAGCTCAACGCGTCGTTCGCCGCCGGTGCCGGGAAGACCGTGGACCTGGCGGCGGGCTACCGGAACACCCGCCAGGTGGTCGCCCAACTCGTCGGCGTACCGATCGACGCCGGCGCGGTGCTCACCTACCCGGCGACCCGGGAACTCACCGACGCGGTCGGCGGGGTACCGGTCTGCCTGCCGGCGGCGGTGCGCTCGGTGCACACCGGCCGGCGCTTCCCGGCCGGCTGCCAGCAGCTCGGTGGGGCGGCCGCGGTGGACCTGCTGCGGCAGCGGTACGGCCTGCGCAACGGCGGCCTGGACCGGGACCGCAACGCCGGCCGGTACGCGGCCGGGCTGCTGCGCCGGATCCAGGAGCAGGGCGTGCTGACCGACCCGGCCCGGCTCAACCGGTTGCTGGTGCAGGTCGGACCCGATCTGGTCACCGACACCGGGGACACCTCGCTGCTGGCGCTGCTCTCGGTCGCCGGGAAAGCGACGGGCGCCGAGCCGGTCGCGGTCAGCCTGCCGGTGCGCTTCGAGGAGCAGGGCTCGTACCAGGTGGGGATGAACCCGGCACTGGCCCCCGACTTCCTCGCCGCGCTGCGCGAGGACCGGCTGGCCGGGTGGGTCGCGGCCCACCCCGACCAGGTGACCAGCCTGCGCTGACCCGGGCGGGGCCGGGGACCGGCCCCGCCCGGCAGTTCAGCGGTAGTCGTCCTCGTCCGCGGTGACCACCCGGGCCTGCTCCATGGCGTCCCAGTCACCGACCTCGAGGCCGCGGTGCGGCTCGGCGTCGCCGTCGTCGGGCGTGACCATCGCCGCCTGCTCGACCGCGTCGGCCGGCTCCGCCTCCAGGTCGCGCTCCTCCGGAGCGAGGTGATCGCTCGGGGCGAAGTCCTCGTCGGGCTGACCCATCGTCCCTCCCTGGATCTCGCTGCGGACCGTTCCCACCACACCGTACGGGCTGGGGCCGGCCCCCGCTCGGTGCCGGGCCGAACCGCCGGGTGGCGGCCGGCGTGGCCCCTCGGCCGGCGTGGCCCCTCGGCCGGCGTGGCCCCGCGGCCGGTGTGGCCCGCGGCCGGTGTGGCCCGCGGCCGGCGGGCCGGGAGCCCGGCCTGGGCCGGCGCGCGGCGCGGAGTCGCCGGATCGTCCCTCCGGTCGCGAGGCCCGTGCCAGGATGGTGGGGTGGGTTTCCTGATCCGACTAGCGATCACCGCGGTGGCCCTGTGGATCACCACGCTGATCGTCCCGGGAGTGGAGGTGACCGGCCGCAGCGGCGCGAACAACGCGCTGACCCTGATCGTGGTCGCGCTCATCTTCGGTGTGGTCAACGCGGTGCTCAAGCCGGTCATCAAGGTGGTCGGCTGCGTGTTCTACCTGCTCACGCTGGGCCTGTTCGCGCTCGTGGTGAACGCCCTGCTGTTCCTGCTCACCGACTGGATCGGCCGCGGGCTCGACCTGCCCTTCCACGTCAACGGCTTCTGGGCCGCGTTCTGGGGGGCCATCGTGATGGCCGTGGTGACCTGGCTGATCAGCGTGGTGGTGCCGGACCGGCTGGCAGAGCGGTGAGCGGTTCCCGGGTCGGTTGTGCCCGCCGCGACCTCCTACGGGATACTTCCCGCGGTGGACAGCGCGGTCCGGCGCACCCGTGGACGTCAGCGACCGGAACGGTCGGCGCCATGGAAGACAGCGGCCTGCACGGCCGAGAGCGGTAAGTAAGGAGCGTTAGATATGCCCATCGCTTCCCCCGAGGCTTACGCGGAGATGCTGGACCGGGCCAAGGCCGGCCGGTACGCGTACCCCGCGATCAACGTGACCTCGTCCCAGACGCTGAACGCGGCGCTCAAGGGCTTCGCCGACGCGGAGAGCGACGGCATCATCCAGGTGTCGACCGGCGGCGCGGAATACCTGTCCGGTCCGTCCGTCAAGGACATGGTGACCGGCGCCGTGGCCTTCGCCGCCTACGCGCACGAGGTGGCCAAGAAGTACCCGGTGAACATCGCGCTGCACACCGACCACTGCCCCAAGGACAAGCTGGACAAGTTCGTCCGGCCGCTGATGGCCATCTCGCAGGAGCGCGTGAAGAACGGCCAGGAGCCGCTGTTCCAGTCGCACATGTGGGACGGCTCGGCCGTGCCGGTGGCGGAGAACCTCCAGATCGCCGAGGAACTGCTCACCCAGGCCGCCAAGGGCAAGATCGTCCTGGAGATCGAGGTCGGCGTCGTCGGCGGCGAGGAGGACGGCGTCGAGAACGCCATCAACGAGAAGCTCTACACCACCGTCGATGACGGCCTGGCCATGGTCGACGCGCTCGGCCTCGGCGAGAAGGGCCGCTACATGGCGGCGCTGACCTTCGGCAACGTGCACGGCGTCTACAAGCCGGGCAACGTGAAGCTCCGCCCCGAGGTGCTCAAGCACATCCAGGAGGCGGTCGGCGCCAAGTACGGCAAGGAGAAGCCGCTCAGCCTGGTCTTCCACGGCGGCTCCGGCTCGCTGCTGTCGGAGATCCGCGAGGCGCTGGACTACGGCGTGGTGAAGATGAACATCGACACCGACACCCAGTACACCTTCACCCGCCCGGTCGCGGACCACATGTTCCGCAACTACGACGGCGTGCTCAAGGTGGACGGCGAGGTCGGCAACAAGAAGATGTACGACCCGCGGGTCTGGGGCAAGGCCGCCGAGGCCGGCATGGCCGCCCGCGTGGTGGAGGCCTGCGAGCACCTGCGCTCCACCGGCACCACCATGAAGTGACGCCGCGCGCGTGAGCGGAAGGCCGGCACCCCGGGCGGGGGCCGGCCTTCCGCGTCTCACCGGGCGGTCAGCACCTGGACCGCTTCGCGGACGTCGTCGGTGAGGTGCACCGTGGCCGACAGGTCACCGAACGGGGAGGCCGTGAAGAGCGGGCGCAGCAGCGACTCGACCGGCAGTTCGGTCGTCCAGTACGTCCGGTCCAGGAAGACGTACGCTCCGCTGGCCCCGTCGGTGCCGTAGTAGGTCTTGGTGGCCGCCTGGAAGACCTCCTGCACGGTCCCGGCCCGGCCGGGCGCGAAGACGATCCCGCCCCGGGCCAGCCGCAGGATGGTGTCCTCCCGGATGGCGTTGGAGAAGTACTTGGCGATCCGGCCGGCGAACAGGTTCGCCGGCTCGTGCCCGTAGAGCCAGGTGGGGATGGCCAGCCCGCCCGAGCGGGCCCACTCGGTGCCGGTGGCCGCCGGGCGCGGGGCGGGCAGCGCTGGGCCGGCGTACTTCTCCCGGACCCGCAGCGCCGCCTCGGTGTAGCGGTCGTGGTCGGTGAAGTCGGGCGCGGTGGCCAGCGCGTCGATCGCCGCGGTCAGCTCGTCGGCCGGCCAGCCGGCGAGGAACGCGCCCAGGTTGGCCGCCTCCATCACGCCGGGACCGCCGCCGGTCACCACCAGCCGGTCGGCCCGGGCCAGCTCCCAACCCAGCACCGCCGCCATCCGGTACGCGGCGCTGCCGCGCGGCACCGCGTGCCCGCCCATCACCCCCACCACCGACTGTGGCCCGTGCACCGCCAGCCAGGCCCGGGTGGCGTCCGCCAGGGCGTTGTCCACCCCGTGGTCGTGCAGCCGCTGGCCGAGCGCCTCACGGACGTCGGGCAGCGCCCCGCCGTGCGCCCGGAAGTGCGCGTACACCCGGGTGTCGTACATCCCGGCGAACCCCGCCTCGGCGAAGCCCGCGGCCAGGTCGTCGGCGGTGTAGAGGTGGGCCTGCTGGGTCGGGTAGGGCAGTTTCGAGAACGGCGGCACCACGTTCGCCCCGCGCCGGACCAGGTCGGCGCCGACCTCACGGCCGGCGAACCGGCAGCCCACGAAGAGCGTGTCGGCCACGTCGACGCGGGTCAGGTCGGGGACGGGGTCGAGGTCGAGGCGGAGGCCCTGCACGGTGAGCCCGGCCAGGCTGCCGGTGGCGAGGTGTCGCTCGAACTCGGCCCGGGTCTCGATCTCGTCGTGGCTGGTGTCGTGCGGCTCGATGACGTCCGCGGGAGGTGGGGTCGGCACCCCGCCATCCTGCCCGCGCGGGGCAAGCCGGCAAACCCGGTACGGACCGCAGGAGCCCGACGGTCAGACCGCCGGGCTCCTGCTCAACCGGGTCCTGGGGAGGCTCCGGAGCATTAGTTGTAGTAGAAGACACCGCGGCGCGGGATGGGCCGCGGGTACCGGACCGAGGGCCGCAGGCGTGACGAAACCCTCAGCCGTTCAGCCGACCGGCTCGCCCGACCCTCTCGCGGACCTCAGGGCGAAGCGGGTTGAATGGGGCGATGCAGAACCTGTTGCCTGAGCCACCGGCCACGCTCCTGCCCGCGCACGAGGAGGCCGACGCCGCGCTGGCGGCCGCCGCCGAGCAGGACACCGACGAGGCGTACGCCGAGGTGGCCGCCCGCTTCCCCAGCCACAGCGCGGCGTGGGGGGCGCTCGCGGCCCGGGCGTTCGCCGCGGGCCAGGTCGTCACGGCGTACGCGTACGCGCGCACCGGCTACCACCGGGGCCTGGACCAGCTGCGCCGCAGCGGCTGGAAGGGCCACGGCCCGGTGCCCTGGTCGCACCGGCCCAACCGGGGCTTCCTGCGCTGCCTCTACGTGCTGTCCCGGGCCGCCGGCGAGATCGGCGAGGCGGACGAGGCGGCCCGCTGCGCCCAGTTCCTCCGCGACTGCGACCCGGCCGCGGCGGACGCGCTCGCCAGCCGCTGACCGTGCCACGTGACGGCCGGCCCCGCCGGGGCCGGCCGTCGCGCCGCATCACAGACCTTCCGCCACCGCCGCCGCGATCTTCAACCAGGCGTCGCGGGTGGCCGAGGAGAGCTGGCCGTACCGGATCGGCTCGCCGGTGTCGATGAGCCGCTCGTACGGCGCGAGCAGCACCGCCCGGGTCCGGGCGGCGAAGTGCTCCTGGATCGCCGGCAGGTCGATCTCCTTGCGCGACGGCGGCATCGACACCACCGTGACCGCCTGCCGCACCAGCCGCTGCCGGCCGCTCTGCTCCAGGTGGTCGAGCATCCGGGCGGCGGTCTCCGCCGAGTCGTTGCGGGCCGACATGGTGACCACCAACTGGTCGGTGGCGTCCATCGCGGCCTGCCAGTTCTGCGCCCGGACGTTGTTCCCGGTGTCCACGAAGATCAGCTTGTAGAAGCGGCTGACCACCTCGCGGATCTCGGCGAACGCGGCGGCGGTGAGCATCTCGCCGCCGGTGGCGGACTCGTCCGAGGCGAGCACGTCGAACATCCCCTCGCCCTGGGAGCGGACGTACTGCGACAGGTCGCCGACCCGGCCGTGCGGCCCTTGGAACTGGGCCAGGTCACGCAGCATGTCCCGGACCGTACGGGAGTGGAAGTCCTGCTGCGCCCGCATGCCCAGGGTGCCCTGGGTCTCGTTGTTGTCCCAGGCCAGCACGTACCCGCCGCGCTTCTGTCCGAAGGTCATGGCGAGCAGCAGGATGGCGACCGTCTTGCCGGCGCCGCCCTTCGGGTTGACCACGGTCACCTGGCGCAGCCCGCCGAAGTTGCGGCGGACCATCTCGATGTCCCGCTTCATCTCCTGCTCGTGCCGCCCGGGCGGGAGCCGGACCAGGCCGATCCGGTTCACCACGGCCCGTACGCCCATGGTGGCCACCGGGTCGACCGGCCGGGCCTGCCGGCGGCGGGCGAAGTCCTCGGCGGTCGGGGTGACCCCGGGCTCCGGTGCCCAGCCCTGCTCCGGGTATCCGGTCGGCGCCGGACCGGGCTGCTGCTCCGGGTACCCGGTCGGTGCCGGGCCGGGCTGCTGCGGCGGGGCGGGCTGCGGCGCACCCGTCGCGGCCGGCTGCGGCCAGGGCGGGTACGGGCCGGGCGCGGGGCCGGCGCCCGGCGGCGGGTACCCGGGCTGCCCGTACCCGACCGGGCCGGGCGGGTACGCCGACCCGTTGCCGTAGGGCGGCTGGTGCAGCGGTACGCCCGGCGACGGCGGGAACGGCCCGAGCCGCGGTGGCCCGGCGTCCCCGGTGGCGTCCGCCGCGTCCGCCGTGCCGCCGTCGGGGAGCGGTTGGGCGGCGCCGGCCGGCGGCTGGCCGGTGCCGACGGCGGGCGGCGCGCTGACCGAGGTCCCCGGACCGGGCGACCCGGGCCCCGGTGACGGGCGACCGGACTCCGCCGCCGCCGTGCCGCCCGGGTCGGCTGCGGCCGGGCCGGGCGTCGGGGCCGGCTCGGTGGCGTCCCGGCCGGGCGGCGCCGGCTGGAGCGTGGCCATGCCGGGCGCCGTCGGCTCGGTGCCGGGTGGCGTCGGGGTCGGCTCGGTGGCGGTGGCGCGCTGCGGTGGTTGGGCCCAGGGTGATTCGCCCCGGCCGCCGGGGCCGCCGGCGGACTCGTCGCGGGCGCCGGCCGGATCGGGCTCGCCGTGGTCGCGGCCGGGTGGCGGGGTCGTGGCCTCCGGCGTTGTGGCCTCCGGGGTCGTGACCTCCGGGGTCGTGGCCTCCGGGGTCGTGGCCTCCGGGGTCGTGACCGGCAACCCGCCGGCGAGGGCGGGCGGTTGCGGGTCATCGGCGGGCGGGCTCCCGGGCCGCCCGGCCGCCTCCGCCGCGCCGGCCAGGTCGGGGGGCGGGACCGACCCGGTCGCTGGGCCGGGCGGCTGGTCGAGGGTGAACGGAAGGTCCAGGTCCACCGGGGCCGGCCGTACCGTCTGCGGGGCCGGTCCCTCAGCCAACGGGGTGGGCGGGGGTGTGGCCGGCACGGTCGACGGCGGCGAGTTGGGCGTGTTTGCCCCGGGCGGCGTGGCTGGCCAGCTCGCCGCGCCGGGCTGGGCCGGCGCGGCCCAGGGCGGAACGGTGGCGGCCGGGTCGTTCTGCTCCGGCGGCCAGAGCGGTTCGATGTCCCGCTCCGGCACCGGCGGTTGGCCCGGTACGTGGGCCCGGTCGGCGTTCTCGTGCACCACGGTTCCTCCCCATTCCTCCCGCCGAGGATAGGCCGTCCGGCTGCCCGTCCGCCCGGTCGGAAGATCGACGGAGGTCAGCCGGTCCAGACCGCCCAGGCGCCCGGCTCGATCCACCAGGAGCGCTTCCGGTTCAGTTCCGCCTCGACGCCGTCGTCCAGGAAGGGCACCTTGTCGTCGCGCGGCACCACGGCCACGGCCCGGCCGCGGGCGCGCCGCACCTCCAGGCGTACCCGCTTGCGGCCCCAGGTGGAGCGGGCGACCACGGGCACGGCCACCGCCACCTCCACCCGGCCGTCGGTCGGGTCCGGGTCGGCGAGCAGCGTCACGTCGGCCAGGCGCGCGTACCCGCCGGCGTTGCCGATCGCGCAGGCCATGATCGGCTCGTCCCCGTCGCTCAGCGTCGTCCCGTCGACCTCCACCCGGGCCCGCCAGTGCAGCGGCCGGCCCGCGTCGTCGGCCGCGCCGAGCAGGGCGCCGTCGAGGGTCACCGAGCCGCCGTCGTTGCGCAGCAGGTCGAGCCGGCGGGCCGTGCCGTCCAGCACCGCGGCGGCCACCGCCGCCGGGTCCCGGGGCAGCCCGAGTTGCCCGGCCAGGTCCCGCGCCGGACCGCTCCGGGCCGGATCGAGCGGGAGTACGCCGACCGGGGGCAGGTCCGGCACGGTCCGGTCGCCGGGCAGGTCGTCCGGACGGCGGCTGGGCGGCGGGGCGTACCGGCGGACCAGCCGGCGCAGCACGGCGCGCAACTGGCCGTCACTCGCCGTAGCGATCACGAGACGGGTCTTGGAGTCCGGGTCGGGCCAGGTGAGGCCGTCGGCGCGCGGCGGAGCGTCCAGCCGGGCCAGCACCTCGTCGATCTCCGCGTCCGACCGGGCGGTGACCGTGACCACCCGCGCACCCCGGGCGGTCAGCGCGTCCGCGCAGGCCAACACCGGTACGCGCGGTGTCTCGCAGCGTTCCGGGGACTCCTCGCCGGCTCCCTCGGCGGTGCCACCGCAGCAGGCGTCACCGCCGCCACAGCCCCCACCGGCGGCGTCCCGCTCCGAGCCGAGGGTGAGCAGCACCACGTCGTACACGAAGGAGCCTCCTGCTTCTCGACGAACCCCTGCCGGTCCCATCGTCACTACTTGTTAGCCTGACACCCCGGGCTCGCTGACCGGTCGCCACCTGGCACCCGAGCCTTCTGGAGGCGGAGAAGATGCCAGCGATCGTGCTCCTCGGCGCCCAGTGGGGCGACGAGGGCAAGGGCAAGGTTACCGACCTGCTGGGTGAGCGGGTCGACTACGTCGTGCGCTACTCCGGCGGCAACAACGCCGGCCACACGGTGATCACGCCGGACGGCCAGAAGTACGCGCTGCACCTGATGCCGTCCGGCGCGCTGTCGCCGAGCGCGATGATCGTCATCGGCAACGGCGTGGTGGTCGACCCGAAGGTGCTGCTACAGGAGATCGACGGCCTCGCCGAGCGCGGGGTGGACGTGTCCCGGCTGCGCATCTCCGGCGACGCGCACCTGATCATGCCGCACCACCGGGCGCTGGACCGGGTGGTCGAGCGCTACCTGGGCAGCTCCCGGATCGGCACCACCGGCCGGGGCATCGGCCCCGCGTACGGCGACAAGGTCGCCCGGATGGGCATCCGGCTCCAGGACCTGCTGGACCCCGGCATCCTGCGGAAGAAGCTGGAGCTGGCGCTCCGCGAGAAGAACCAGCTCCTGTTCAAGGTCTACAACCGCAAGGCGATCGACCTGGACGCGACGATCGAGGAGTACCTGGGCTACGCCGAGCGGCTCCGGCCGTACATCGCCGAGACCCGGGTGATGCTCTGGGACGCCCTGGACCGCGGCGAGACGGTGCTGCTGGAGGGCGCCCAGGCCACCATGCTCGACATGGACCACGGCACCTATCCGTTCGTCACGTCGTCGAACCCGACGGCCGGCGGCGCGTGCGTCGGCGCGGGCATCCCACCGACCGCGATCACCAAGGTCATCGCGGTGAGCAAGGCGTACACGACCCGGGTGGGCAGCGGCCCGTTCCCCACCGAGCTGTTCGACGACAACGGCCAGCACCTGCGCAAGATCGGCCACGAGTACGGCACCACCACCGGCCGGGAGCGCCGCTGCGGCTGGTTCGACGCGGTGGTCGCCCGGTACGCCTGCCGCCTCAACGGCGTCACCGACCTGGTGGTCACCAAGCTGGACGTGCTCACCGGCATGGCCAAGGTGCCGATCTGCGTCGGGTACGAGATCAACGGTGAGCGGTACGACGACATGCCGATGACGCAGACCGAGATCCACCACGCCACGCCGATCTACGAAGAGCTCGACGGCTGGTGGGAGGACATCACCAAGGCCCGCACCGAGGACGAGTTGCCGGAGAACGCCCGCCGCTACATCGCCCGCATCGAGGAACTCACCGGCACCCGCGTGAGCGTCGTCGGCGTGGGCCCCGGCCGCGAGGAGAACGTCATCCGCCACCCCCTCCTCCCCTGACCCCCTGCCCCCGCCTCCCCACCCTCGTCGCGGTGACCAGGGAGTTCGCGTCCTGAACCACCCAGGATGAGACGCGAACTCCTTGATCAACTGCGCCGGGTCGGGTGGCCAGTAGGATGCGGGGTCGTGCGGGTTCTTCTTGTGGGTAGTGGTGGGCGGGAGCACGCGCTCGCCCTCGGGCTGGCCGGCGATCCGGCGGTGCAGGCACTGGTCGCGGCACCGGGCAATCCGGGGGTCGCGGCGGTGGCGGAACTGCGGGAGGTGGACGCGACCGACCCGGCCTCGGTGGCGGCGCTCGCCGTGGAGACCGGCGCCGACCTGGTGGTGATCGGGCCGGAGGCGCCGCTGGTGGCGGGAGTCGCCGACGCGGTACGCGCCAAGGGCATCGCGGTGTTCGGCCCGTCCGCGCAGGCCGCCCGGCTGGAGGGCTCGAAGGCGTTCGCCAAGGACGTGATGACGGCCGCCGGCGTGCCCACCGCCCGGGCGTACACCTGCGACGACACGGAGAGCGTCCGGCGCGCGCTGGCCGAGTTCGGCGCGCCCTACGTGGTGAAGAACGACGGGCTGGCCGCCGGCAAGGGCGTGGTGGTCACCGACGACCCGGCGGTAGCCGAGGCGCACGCGGCGGAGTGCGGCCGGGTCGTCATCGAGGAGTACCTGGCCGGACCCGAGGTGTCCCTCTTCGTGGTCACCGACGGCGAGGCGGCGCTGCCGCTGCTGCCCGCGCAGGACTTCAAGCGGGCCGGCGACGGCGACACCGGCCCGAACACCGGCGGCATGGGGGCGTACGCGCCGCTGCCGTGGGCGCCGCCCGGGCTGGTCGACGAGGTGATGCGCGACGTCGTGCACCCGACGCTGGCCGAGATGCGCCGGCGCGGCACCCCGTTCTCGGGTCTGCTCTACGTCGGCCTGGCGATCACCGCCGCCGGCCCTCGCGTGATCGAGTTCAACGCCCGCTTCGGCGACCCGGAGACCCAGGTGGTCCTCGCGCTGCTGGACACCCCGCTGGCCGGGCTGCTGCACGCCGCCGCCACCGGCACGCTGGCGGCGCACCCGCCGCTGCGCTGGCGCGACGGTTCGGCGGTCACGGTCGTGGTGGCGGCCGAGGGCTATCCGGCGGCCCCGCGCACCGGTGACGTGATCACCGGGGCCGAGCAGCCCGGCGTGATCCACGCCGGCACCCGCCGGGACGGCGACGGCACGCTGCGGTCGGCCGGCGGCCGGGTGCTCTGCGCCACCGCCACCGGCCCGGACCTGGCGGCGGCACGGCAGGCCGCGTACGCCCTGGTGTCGGGAATCGAGCTGGCCGGCGCCCAGCACCGGACCGACATCGCCGCCGCGGCCGCCGACGGACGGATCAGCCTGCCGGCCTGACCGGGCCGCCGACGGACGGATCAGCGGGCCGGCCTGACCGGGCCGGCGACAGCCTGCCGGCCTGACCCTCGGCGACGGACGGAACCGTCCGCTCCGGGGCAGGGGCGCTAGACCGTCCCGACGGTCGGGGTGGCCGGCGAGCTGGCCGGCGTGGCCGGGGTGGTCGGCTGGGCCGGCGGGACGGTGGGCTCCACGATCCGGTCCAGCAGGTTGCGGGTGGCCCGTTCGATGCGCTCGTTGCGCCAGGTGGGGCTGTTCAGCGCCGTCGTCCAGCGCAGCGTGCCGGCGGCGAAGACGATCGCCCCGTTGGCGGTCTCGTAGATGTGGCTGCTCTGGATCTGCGGCCGGCCCTGACTCGTCCGGTAGGGCGAGGCGCTGAGGATCGTGGCACGCACGTCGCGGAGCGGCTTGAGGCCCCGGGAGCGGCCGTCGGCCTCGCCGCCGACGAGGCTGGGGATCCGGTCGCCCTCCGCCACCCCGGTGCCGGCCCAGAACCAGTGGTCGGCGGCGCGTACGACCAGTGACTTGCGGCCGTCCACGACGCCGTTGTACTGCACGCCCAGGAACGCCTGCTCGGGTTCACCCCGGTCACGCCAGCGGCAGGTGGTCTCGTCGGTGACCGCGCTCAGGTCGGTGGGCGCGACCTTGGTGCAGGTGATCGTCCGCTCCGGCCGGCCGTCGTCCGCGGCGTCGACGAGGATGCGCCAGTAGATGCTGTTCGCGCCGAAGTAGGCGACGCTGGTCCCACCGGCCACCGCCCGCTCGGCGGCCCCGCGCATCTCGGTGGACCAGTACTCGTCGTGCCCGCAGAACACGATGCCCCGGTGCCGGGTGGGATCGATCCGCCCCGAGTGCAGGTCGAAACTGGTGGCGTAGGAGATGTCGTAGCCGGACCGCTCCAGGAACTGGATGGCGTGCTGGTCCTCGAGGAAGCGGGAGGGGATGCCCTCGTTGGCGTACGGCCGGTCGAAGGAGACCCGGGCCGCCCGCAACTCCGGGTCGGTGCGGCCGTCGGCGGAGTAGCCGTTGTAGAGGCTCTTGCCCTGCCGGCGGTCCTTCGGCCACTGGTTGTACGCCTGCCAGGTGGTGACCGGCAGGACCACGCAGAGGTCGGAGCGGCGCTGGTCGTCCCGGACGATGAACGGGGTGCAGGCCCGCCAGCCGGCGGCCGAGGTGAACACCGCCTGGTAGACCCCCGAGGGCCAGTCGCTGGGCACGTCCAGCCCCCAGGAGCGGGGCCAGCGACAGGCGATCATGCCGTCCGCGGCGTCGGCCGCCGGCACCTCCTGGGGGACCCCTTCGAGTTCCGGACTCGTGTACACGGTGCGGGCGCCGGCACCGCCGTACCAGCCCAGTCGGTGGATGGTGATCCGGAACCGGCCGGCCGGGTTCACCGCGACGTGGAAGTCGAGAGAGTCACCGGGCAGGATGCTGGTCTTGTTGACGTACCCCTGGATCTGCCGGTGGTCGTCGTCGGTGGTCGGCAGGCCCTCCTTCGGCCACCAGGGCTCGCCGGGCAGGAGGTTCTCCTCGGCGAGGGTGGGCGGCGGCTGCCGCACCGACACGTCGGAGGGCCGCGGCGCGGGCGTCCGGCGGGAGAAGTACTCCGCGTTGATAGCCGCGGCGGACGCCCCACCAGCCAGCAGAGCGAGCGCCCAGCGCCGACGCATTCGGACCATCTAGTGGCTCCTGGGGGCATGGAGAGGACCTGCCGGCCCGGGACGAAAGCGGAGAGAGGCTATCACGCTCCGTACGCCGAATCTGTCCCTCGCGCGGCTGCTTACGCGCACCGAACGGCCGGTTGATTACTCGTAGTAGCGGCGCAGCTCCCGCGCGACCACCTTGCCGGTGGCGTTGCGCGGCAGGTACTTCACGAAGACCACGTCCCGCGGTACGGAGAAGCGGGCCAGGTAGTGCCGCACGTACTCGCGGACCGCGGCCGGGTCGAGCTGCTCGTCCGGGTGCAGGGCCAGGAAGGCGGCCAGTCGCTGACCGTATTCGGGATCCGGTACGCCGATCACCGCGACCTCGCGCACCTGCGGCAGCCGGGCGATCAGATCCTCCACCTCGGACGGGAAGACGTTCTCCCCACCGGAGACGATCATGTCGTCGGCCCGGCCGTCGACGAAGAGCAGCCCGTCGGCGTTGACCCGGCCCAGGTCACCGGTGTCGAGCAGGCCGTCGTGGCTCTCCCGGCTGGCCCCGGAGGTGTACCCCTCGAAGAGCATCTCGTTGCCCACGAAGATCCGCCCGACCTGCCCGCCCGGCACCGGCCGGCCGGCGTCGTCGAGGACCTCCAGCCGGGTGCCGTGCGGCGGCCGGCCGGCCGTGGTGGGCGCCGCGCGCAGCTCGGCCGGGCCGGCGATGGAGGCCCAGGAGACCTCGGTGGAGCCGTAGAGGTTGTAGAGGACGTCGCCGAAGCGGTCCATGAAGGCGGTGGCCAGCCCGCCGGGGAGGGCCGAGCCGCTGACCGCGACCACCTTCAGCGGTGGTCGGGCCGCCGGCGGCGGCACCTCCATCAACCGCTGCAGCATCACCGGTACGGCGAAGAGCGCGTCGCAGGACTGGGCGGTCAGCGCGGCCAGCGTGGCGGCCGGGTCGAAGCGGCGGTGCAGCACGACGGTGGCGCGCAGCGCGAACGCCACCTGGAGGGCGGCGTACCCCCAGGTGTGGAAGATCGGCGCGGCGATCAGCACGGTCTCCCGGGCGTGCAGCGGGATCCGGTCGATGATGGAGACCAGCGGGCCGAACCCGTGCGGGGTCGGGCGCCGGGCGCCCTTCGGCGCGCCGGTGGTGCCCGAGGTGAGCACGATGGTCCGGCCGTCCCGCTCCGGCGGCTGGAGCTGGTCCCCGGGCAGGGCGGCGGCGATCAGCTCCTCCTGGCCGCGCTCGTCGACCCGGTGCACCTCGGCGGGGAGGGCGAGGAGCCGCTCCGCGAACTCCGCGTCGTGCACCAGCACCCGCAGCTTCTGCTCCTCGGCCACGGTGCTGAGCTGGCCGGCGGAGAGCCCGGTGTTGACCAGTACGGCGTCCGCGCCGAGCAGCATGGCTCCGACGATCGCCTCGATCAGCCCGTGGTGGTTGCGGCACAGCACGCCGATCCGGTCGCCGCTGCGTACGCCGAGCACCGCGCGCATCGACCGGGCCAGCCGTTCCGAGCGGTCCAGCAGTTCCTGGTAGGTCAGGCTGCCGCCGTTCTCGTCGACGACCGCGGTCCGCCCGGGATCGCGGGCAGCGGCCTGGCGCAGCTCACCGGCGAGGCTCCAGCCCCAGCGGCGCAGCGCGTTGAGCTGGGAGGCGACCCGGATCGGGTGCCCCGGAGTGAGCAGTCCGCGTCGGGTCAGCGTGGCGACGATGAACGGCAGGTCCATGCCGAGCCTCCTTCGCGTTCGAGTCTCCCGATCATGCACCGTCCGGGCCCGGCGGCCCGGCTGAGGTGATCATCTGTCCAGCCCGCGGACGCGCGGAACGGCGTACGCCGGGCCGGGCGGACCGGCGGCCCGACCCGCGACGGGTACCGCTCGGCACAGCGGATGCCGTCGCGGGTCGGGTCGGGGTCCGCCGGCGATCAGCGGATCTGCATCCCGGAGATGGCCCGGGAGATGACCAGCCGCTGGATCTCGGAGGTTCCTTCGAAGATGGTGTAGATCTTGGCGTCCCGGTACCAGCGCTCCACCGGGTGGTCGCGCAGGAAGCCGGCTCCGCCGAGGAGCTGAACCGCCTTCTCGGTGACCGAGACGGCGACCTCGCCGGCCTTGAGCTTGGACATCGAGCCCTCGCCCGCGGTGAACGGCCGGTTGTTGCGGCCCATCCAGGAGGCCCGCCAGACCAGCAGCCGGGCGGCGTCGATCTCCATCTTCATGTCGGCGAGCGCGAACGCGACCGCCTGGTTCTCGATGATCGGCCGTCCGAACTGGACCCGGTCCTTCGCGTAGTCCAGGGCGTACTCGTACGCGGCGCGGGCCACGCCGAGCGCCTGGGCGCCGACGGTCGGTCGGGACAGCTCGAAGGTACGCATCGCCGCCTGGCCGGACGCGCGCTGCCCGGAGCGGGCCCGGGCCAGCCGCTCGTCCAGCGCCTCCTTGCCGCCGAGCAGGCAGCGCCCGGGCACCCGGACGTCGTCGAGGAAGACGTCGGCGGTGTGCGACGCGCGCAGCCCGAGCTTGCGCAGCTTGCGGGTGGCGTTGAGGCCGGCCGTGCCCGGCGGCACCACGAACGCCGCCTGCCCGCGTGAGCCCAGGTCGGGCTCGATCGAGGCGGTGACCACGTGCACCCCGGCGATGCCGCCGTTGGTGGCGTACGCCTTCTGCCCGTTGAGCACCCACTCGTCGGTGGCCTCGTCGTAGACCGCGCGGGTACGCATCGACCCGACGTCGGAGCCGGCCTCCGGCTCGGTGGTGCAGAACGCGGCGACCGCCGGCTGGTCGACGTCGCCGAAGCACTGGGGCACCCACTCGACGAGCTGCTCCGGGGTGCCGGCGCCGTAGATCGCGGCGACCGCGAGGGAGGTGCCGAAGATGCCGAGCCCGATACCGGCGTCACCCCAGAAGAGCTCCTCGCTGGCGATCGGGAGCGAGAGGCCGGTGGGATCGGCCCAGCAGGTGGCGAGGAACTCGAAGCCGTACAGGCCGACCTTCGCCGCTTCCTGGATGATCGGCCAGGGGGTCTCCTCCCGGGCGTCCCACTCGGCCGCGGCCGGGCGCACGACCTCGGCGGCGAAGCCGTGCACCCAGTCGCGGAGGTCCCGCTGTTCCTCGTTCAGGTCGAGCGAGAACTCGGTCATGTCAGGCCTTCGGGATGTCGAACAGGTTGGCGATGTTGGCCGCCAGACCCAGGTCGCCCTTGGCCTTCAGCTTGCCGGTCATGAACATCATGACCGGGTTCGCGCCGCCAGAGACGATCTTCAGGAACTCGACCGGGCCCATGGTGAGGCTGAGCTTGGGGTCGCGGGTCGGGGTCTCCGAGACGGTGCACGTGCCGTTGTCGATGACGATCTCGTAGGTGTCGGTGCCGCCGTCCGGCCGACCGGTGATGTTCCAGTGGATGACCGCGTTGGTCGAGCCGGCGCGGTCGGCGCGGAACAGCGACGGCATCCGGTTGAAGACCTCGCTCAGCACCTTGCCGCGCAGCTCGCCCGACATCATCTCGGCGATCTTGTCGTCCGGAGTGGACTTGACCAGCTGCGCGAACTCCTTCGGGCCGACGTTCGCGAAGTTGGCCGGGTCGAAGTCAGTCATGGGGGATGCACCTCTCGACTTGGTTACTCTGGCGTAACCTTACGCACGAGTAGGTATGCTCGCAAGGTGTCCAGCACGCCCACCTTCAAGCGCCTGCCCCGGGCGGTACGCGAGCAGCAGATGCTCGACGCGGCGGTCAAGGTCTTCTCCCGCCGCGGCTTCCACGCGGCCAGCATGGACGAGATCGCCGACGACGCCGGCATCTCCAAGCCGATGGTCTACGCGTACCTCGGGACGAAGGACGAGCTCTTCGTCGCCTGCCTGCACCGCGAGGGCACCCGGATGATGGAGGCCATCGCCGGGGCGGCCGCCCCCGACCTGCCCGCCGACGAACGGCTCTGGCGCGGGCTGCGCGCCTTCTTCGGCTTCGTCGGCGCACACCGGGACGGCTGGGCGGTGCTCTACCGGCAGGCCCGCGCTTCCCAACCGTTCGCCGCCGAGTTGGCCACCATGCGCGACCGGCTGGTCGACGTGGTCGCCGGCATGCTGGACCACGCGCTGCGCGCCAAGGGCCGCGAGGTCCGCCCCACCGATCTCGAGGTCGTCGCGTACGCCCTGGTCGGCGCGACCGAGTCGCTGGCCGACTGGCTCGCCGACCACCCCGAGGCGGACCCGGAGAAGACCGCCACCCGGATGATGAACGTGGCCTGGCTCGGCGCCGACCAACTGCTCCGTGGCACCACCTGGCACCCGCCCGCCGACTGACCGCCCCGGCCTCCCACCCGGCCCGCCCCACCCCGCCTTGCCCGCCCCACCCCGCCCTGCCTCGCCTGTCCACCCCGCCCTGCCCGCCCGGGCCGGCCGGTTAGTCGGGCTGGTCAGGGCTGGGCGGCGGTGGGCGGGCGGTCCGCCCCGCCCGCGCCACGGATTGCGGCAAGGTGGGCCCTCGGGCCGTGCGGAGACCACCGTTTGCCGCATTCCGTGGCCGGACCGATCGGCCGAGCGGTCGGGTGGGGCGGGTGGGTCAGCGGCGGATGGCGGCGCGGGCTCGGGCCCGTCGGTGGGCCCACCGGGCCGCTTCCAGCAGGCCGGCGACCAGCACCGAGAGGCCGACGCCGACGAGCAGGCCCTGAATCGGGTGGTGGGCGAAGGCGAGGCCGCCGAACCAGCCGAGCAGCCCGCAGTAGGTCCCCCAGACGGCGCAGGCCAGCGCGTCGTACATCAGGAAGGAGCGGATCGGGTAGCGGACCGCGCCCATGGTGAGGGTGACGGCGGTGCGGCCGCCCGGGACGTACCGGGCGGTGGTGAGGATCGCCCCGCCGCGCCGGTCGACGGCCCGGCGGGCCCACTCGGAGCTGGCCCGGCGTCGGCTGTCGGCGGGCAGCCGGGCCAGCCGGTGCGCGCCGCCGCCGCGCCCGATGGCGTACGAGATGTGGTCGCCGACGAGTGCGCCGAAGCTGGCGGCCAGGATCACCCCGACCAGGTGCGGTTCGCCGTTGGCCGCGAAGACCCCGGCGGTGATGGCCACGGTCTCGCCCGGTACCGCCGGGAAGAACGCGTCGACCGCGGTGACCGCGATGATCAGCAGGTACACCCACGGCGAGGTCACCGTCTGGTGCAGCAGGTCGAGCGCGTCCCCCATCCCCCCATGCTCCGGGGGTGCGCGGTCAGGTGGTGCCTCTTCCGGTGCAAAAGGGGGTAAACCGGGGCCCGCCGGGGCCCCGGCTCAGCGGATGGTGCCCACCAGGTGCGGCCGGCCGTCCCGGGCGCTGTGCAGCGCGAAGTCCCAGTCCGTGCCGGTGGCGCCGGCGCTGAAGGCAACCGTGGACGGCAGCGGCACCGGCAGCTTGAACGCCACGTCCACCGTGTACGCCTCCGGCAGCCGGCCCTCCAGCGCCGCCAGGCACCGGGCCTTGCTCCACATCCCGTGCGCGATCGGGCCCGGGAAGCCGAACAGCCGCGCCCCGAGCCGTGAGGTGTGGATCGGGTTGTGGTCGCCGGAGACCCGGGCGTAGTCGGTGCCCACCCGCGGCGTCACCCGCCACTGGGCGGACGCGGCCGGCGCTGCCGGGCGGTCACCCCGGTCGCGCCGCGGGCCGCCGCCCGCCGAGCGTCCCTTCCCGAGGTACGTCGAGACGCCCCGCCAGACCTCCTCACCGGCGACCGAACCGACCAGCACCACGTCGAGCTGCCGGCCCCGCTCGTGCGGGCGCAGGTTCTCGGCGTACGTGCGGAAGTCCACGGTCTCGCCGGCGTCGACCGGCCGGTGCACGGTGATCCGGTTGGCCACGTGCACCACCCCGGTCAGCGGGATGGGGAACTCCGGCACCGTCATCAGTCGCAACGCCAGCGGGAAACCCAGCACGTGCAGGTAGGTGGCCGGCAGCCGGTCGGCCAGCCGGAACCCGCACACCCGGTCGTAGTCGGCGAGGTGCCCGGGGTCGACGGTGACCCCGCCGACCGCCAGCTCCACCTCGGGTACGTCCTGCCCGCGCCGGCGTCCCATCCCGGGCAGCACCCCGAGCAGGGCCCGCCGGTAGAGCGCGCCGGGCGCCGGCATCCGCCCCAGCTCGATCCGGACCCGCCCGTCCGGCCCGCCGGGCGCGGCGGCGGTCAGCGTGGCCGCCGACCGGCTCGCGGCGGACAGGTCGTGGGTCAGGTCGCCCGCCAGCGCGGAGAGGTCCTGGGTCGCCTCGGCCGAGAGCGCGGGCGGCTCCGCCGCGCCCAGCCGCGCCGGGCGCGGATCGGCGCCCGCGTCCAGCTGTGCGGGGTGCGGATCGGCGCCCGCGCGCAGGGCGTTGCGGGCGGAGGTGAGGTCCTGGGTGGGGCCCTCGATCAGCTCGTGCACCGACAGCTCCGCGGCCGGCTCCTCCGACGGTCGCTGCTTACGCCACGCCATCACGCCCCCAGCAGGCTCTGGCCGCAGACCCGGACGATGTTGCCGCTGACCGCGCCGGTGGCCGGCCAGGAGAGCCAGCCGATCGTCTCGGCCACGTCCACTGGCAGGCCGCCCTGGGCCATGCTGTTCATCCGCCGGCCCGCCTCCCGGATCATCAGCGGGATCCGCGCGGTCAGCCGGGTCTCGATGAAACCGGGCGCCACCGCGTTGAGGCTGATGCCCCGCTCCCGCAGCACCGGGGAGAGCGAGTCGACCAGCCCGATCACGCCGGCCTTGCTGGTCGCGTAGTTGGTCTGGCCCCGGTTGCCGGCGATGCCGGCGATCGAGGAGACCGAGACGATCCGGCCCCCGGCCGGGATCAGGCCGCGTTCCAGCAGCACGTCGTTGATCCGCTCCTGGCTGGACAGGTTCACGTCGATCACCGAATCCCACCGGTCGGCGTCCATCCGGCCCAGTGTCTTGTCCCGGGTGATGCCCGCGTTGTGCACCACCACGTCGACCCGGCCGTGCCGGGACGCCAGGTGCTCGGCCAGCCGGCTCGGCGCGTCCGGCGCGGTCAGGTCGAGTTGCAGCGCGCTGCCGCCGATCTCGTTGGCGACCGCGGCCAGTTCGTCCCCGGCCGCCGGGATGTCCAGCACCACCACCTGGGCGCCGTCCCGGGCGAGCACCGTGGCCAGCGCCGCGCCGATGCCGCGGGCCGCGCCGGTGACCAGTACGACCTGCCCGTCCAGCGGCCGGTCCCAGTCGGCCGGCGCGACGGCGGTGCCGGCGCCGACCCGGATCACCTGACCCGAGACGTACGCGGACCGGCCGGAGAGCAGGAAGCGCAGCGTCGACTCCAGACTGACCGGGGTGCCGGCGTCGGCGTCCTTCGTCACGTACACCAGTTGCGCCGTGACGCCCCGGCCGAACTCCTTGCCGATGCTGCGGGTCAGCCCTTCCAAGGCCCGCTGGGCGGTGGCCTCGCGGGGGGAGCCGCACTCGGCCGGCGGGGTGCCCAGCACGATCACCCGGCCGCTGGGCGCCAGCGCCCGGGCGTGCGGGTGGAAGAAGTCGTAGAGCTGGCGGAGCCCGGTGGAATCGGTGATGCCGCTGGCGTCGTACACCAGGGCGGCGAAGCGGGCGGCGGCGTCGGAGTCGGCGGCCGGGTCGACCAGCTCGACCCCGGCGGCGGTCAGCACCTTGCCCACCGGGTCGGCGAGCCGGCCGCCGGTGGCGGAGCCGAGCAGGACCGGCCCGGGAACGAGTGGGTCGCCGGGCGTGTGTCGGCGCAGTCGGGGCGGGTCGGGCAGCCCGAGGCGCTTGACCAGCGCGCGACCGGCCCCCGTCTGGACGAAGCTCGCGTACCTGTCGGTCATAGGCGTAGCCTACTGGCGAGTAGGGTTCGGGCAACAGCTACCAGGAGGCTGATCGTGCAGAGTGTCCGGCGGGTCGCGGTCATCGGCGGCAACCGCATCCCCTTCGCCCGGTCCAACTCGCGCTACGCGCAGGCGTCCAACGCCGACATGCTCGGCGCGGCGCTGGACGGCCTCGTCGCCCGGTTCGGCCTGGCCGGCCAGCGGGTCGGCGAGGTGGTCGCCGGCGCGGTGCTCAAGCATTCCCGGGACTTCAACCTCACCCGCGAGGTGGTGCTCGGCTCCCGGCTCGACCCGCACACCCCCGCGTACGACATCCAGCAGGCCTGCGGCACCGGGCTGGAGGCGGCCATCCTGGTCGCCAACAAGATCGCCCTCGGGCAGCTCGAGGTCGGCATCGCCGGTGGCGTCGACACCACCTCCGACGCGCCGCTGGCGATCAACGAGGACCTGCGGCGGACGCTCATCCAGCTCAACTCCGCCCGCACCCTCGGCGCGCGGCTGAAGCTCGCCGCGAAGCTCCGCCCGCTGCAGCCGTTCAAGCCGGAGATCCCGCGCAACGCCGAGCCGCGTACCGGGCTGTCCATGGGCGAGCACGCCGCGCGGACGGCGCTGCGCTGGAACATCGACCGGCAGGCCCAGGACGAGCTGGCGCTCCGCTCGCACCAGCGGCTCGCCGCCGCGTACGACAAGGGGTTCTTCGACGACCTGATGACCCCCTACCTGGGGCTCACCCGCGACCAGAACCTCCGCCCGGACACCACCCTGGAGAAGCTCGGCTCGCTCAAGCCGGTCTTCGGCACCAGCGGCGCGGACGCCGAGCGGGCCACCATGACCGCCGGCAACTCCTCCCCGCTCACCGACGGCGCGTCCACCGTGCTGCTCGCCTCCGAGGAGTGGGCGCGGGAGCACCACCTGCCCGTGCTGGCCTGGTTCTCCTGGTCCGAGACCGCCGCCGTCGACTTCGTGCACGGCGACGAGGGGCTGCTGATGGCCCCCGCGTACGCGGTGCCCCGGATGCTGGCCCGGGCCGGGCTGACGTTGCAGGACTTCGACTACTACGAGATCCACGAGGCGTTCGCCTCGCAGGTGCTGGCCACCCTGGCCGCCTGGGAGTCGCCCGAGTTCTGCAAGGAGCGGCTCGGCCTGGACGCGCCGCTCGGCTCGATCGACCGGGACAGGCTCAACGTCAACGGCTCCTCGCTGGCCGCCGGGCACCCGTTCGCGGCCACCGGCGGGCGGATCGTGGCCACCCTGGCCAAGCTCCTGGAGCAGAAGGGCAGCGGGCGGGGTTTGATCTCCATCTGCGCCGCCGGTGGGCAGGGCGTGACCGCGATCCTGGAGCGCTGACCCGGGCAGGGGAACGCGCTGCCCGGCGGCGCGACCAGGTGGACCGGGCAACCGACGCGGCCCGGTCCGGAAGTAGCCGCCGTCGAGGGTGGGCGGCCAGGACCACCGACCCGGCCGACTGACGCGCCGACGCCCGCCCGGATCCCGGACGGGCGTCGGTCGTGCGGCGCGCCGGTCAGCGCAGCTGGAACCGCTGCTGGGTGCCCGTCGTGCTGCCGCTCGCGATGAGCGGGTTGGTCCGCAGTGCCGTGACGTACCGGTTGTTCGCCCCGGCCTTGATGCTCACCGTGCCGTCGGTGTTGCGGACGATGGTGAACCGTTCCCAGGAGCCGACGGTGGCGCGGATCGCGATCAGCGGCTTGGCCCCGGCGCCGTCCGCGCTGACGAAGCGGTTGTTCGACCCGGCGAAGAGGGCGACCTGCCCGTTGCCGAGATCGACCAGGTCGAACCGTTCGGTGAGTCCGGCGCTGGTACGGCTGGCGGTCAACGGCTTGCTGCCGGCGCTGTCGGCGGTGACGTAGAGCTTGTTCGACAGCGCCCGGAGCGACCGGTTCGCGTCGGCGACGTTGACCCGGTAGAACTTCTCCGTCGTGCCGATGGCTGTCGCGGCGACGCTCAGGAACGCGGCACCCTGGCTGCCGGTGCTGACATAGCCGTTGACGGTCCTGAGGCTGACCGTACCGTCGGTGTTTCTGACCAGGGTGAAACTCTCGAAGACGCTGACGTCGGTGCTGGTGGTGCCGAGCAGACCCGTGATGTCCCTGGCGATGTAGCGTTTGGCCGCCGGGGAGTACAGGGCAATCTGGCCGTTCCCGGCGTCGGCCAGGTCGAGTCGATCCGACGTCTGCAGCGCGGCGTGGTCCGCCCGAAGCGCTGTCGAGGGAAGCAGCGGAGCGACGTAGCGGCGATTGCTGAGCGCGAGCAGTCCCACCGTGCCGATTCGATGCAGCATGGTCACCTGCCGTTCGCCCGCGCCCTTGCCGCCGTCGGTGCCGATCACTTGGACGGCGACGATGTAGAGACCCGGCGCGGCGTACCGATGCGTCGCAACCGGGCTGTCCTGGGTGATCCAGTACACACCATCACCGAAATTGAATCGATAGGAGGCGATGGGGCTCATGCCCGGCTCCGAGGCGGACGCGTCAACGGTAATCGAGGAGTCGCCGAGGTCCAGGGCGGTCTCGAAGCGGACGACGGGGCTGCGGATGGTTTCGGTCGCCCCGCGGTCGGCGTACGTGATCGGACCCGCACCGGTATTCGGTACGGCCGGATCGTCGGCTCGTGCGGTGCCGTACAGGTCCGTGCTCGGGAAGCCAGGGGCTGCCGAGTTCGCCGAGTCAGTGGCAGCTTTCGGGTCCTGGCTCTCAAGGTCGTGGGCGGCCTGACCGGACGCGGCGCGGAATGCGGGCAGGCTCATCTGGACGCCGTTCCAGGCGTAGATCGTCTGGGATCCTGAGGAGGAGTGGTCGGCGTAGTTGTAGTCGATCACCGTGTCACTGACGGCGTCACCGTGAACCCCGATTTCCACGCCGGACGCCACCCCCGGTTCACAGCCGGGCTGCCCGAAAGGGCCGTTTGTGAAGAGCTGATTGTTCTGTACCGACACGTCGGCGGACGTTCCGTCGACCCGGATGCCGTCGAGACACCGGTCGAGGACGGTATTGTTGGTGATCGCAGTGCCGGTGGCGCTGTGGTTGTGGATCCCATGGCCGGCACCGCTGCGAATGTGGTTGTTGACCACCAGCGTGTCGCTCGCGCCGGCCTCGACGGCGATGGCCGAGCCGGTGAAGCCGTAAAGGAAGCTGTTCCGGATCATGTTGCCGGCGCCGGCGACCCGGATACCCACACTGTGGTCGACGCTCGAATACAAAGTGTCGCTACCGATCGCCATGTCGGTGAGGCTGACCCCGTTTGTCGCGGCGTCCATCGCTACGCCCGTGGCCAGCTTCTGCCCATTGACACGAGTGCGTGCGATGGTGGAGTGGGTAACCCCGGCGAGGCGGATGGCGGGTGCGGCGAAGCCGTCGGCCATGTCGAAGTTCCCACCCTCGATGGTGATACCGGCGGAGTTGCGCAAGTCGACCGCAGGAGCTTCGCTCACGTCGACGGTATGGAATCTCTGGATCATGATGTCGTGCTGGCCGTCGATGGTGATGCCAGCCGCCGGGCCGGTCAGCAGCGCGTTGGAGTTCGTCGAGTCGCTACGGAACACGATCGGCTGGTCCGGCGTGCCGGACCGGGTGACGGCGACGCGCTCCCGGTAGGTGCCCGGGCCGACCTCGACCGTCTGGCCGGGGCCGACGATCGCGGCGGCGGGCGCGATGGAGCAGAACGGCTGCGCCAGGGTGCCGGGACCGGTGTCCGAGCAGGCGGTGGAGAACTGCCGGACGTAGCGGACCGTCGGCTCGTCGGCCCGGGCGGCGGTGGTGGGAAGGAGTAGGCCACCAGTCACCGCGGCGGCGGTGAGCGCGGCGAGGGATGTTCTGCGCATGCCTGGTCCTCGGGTGGAGAGGATGAGGAGTCGGACCGAGCCGACAGGTGGGCTAGATCATCTCGCATCGTCCGGGTTTTCCGCTGCCCCGCCGGCGCGGGAATCCGCCGCTCAGCCCCGCGCCGGGGTGGTGACCCCGCCCGGCGGCGGCCGGGGCGTACGGGAGAATGAGGGCCGTGACGACGATCCCGAACGTGCTCGCCAACCGGTACGCCTCACCCGAACTGGTCGCCCTCTGGTCGCCGGAGGAGAAGGTCCGCATGGAGCGGCGGCTCTGGCTCGCCGTACTCAAGGCCCAGCGGGACCTCGGCGTGCCGGTGCCGGACGGCGTGGTCGAGGCGTACGAGCGGGTGGTCGACGACGTCGACCTGGCCTCCATCGCGGCGCGCGAGCGGGTCACCCGGCACGACGTGAAGGCCCGGATCGAGGAGTTCAGCGCGCTCGCCGGGCACGAGCACGTGCACAAGGGGATGACCTCCCGGGACCTCACCGAGAACGTCGAGCAGCTGCAGATCCGCGCCTCGCTGGAGCTGATCCGGGACCGGGTGGTCGCCACCCTGACCCGGCTGGGCTGGCACGCGGGCGAATACTCCGCGCTGGTGATGACCGGCCGGTCGCACAACGTCGCCGCGCAGGCCACCACGCTGGGCAAGCGGTTCGCCTCCGCGGCCGAGGAGCTGTTGATCGCGTACGAGCGGCTGGAGGACCTGATCGGCCGGTACCCGCTGCGCGGGATCAAGGGGCCGGTGGGCACCGCCGCCGACCAGCTCGACCTGTTCGACGGCGACGCCGACAAGGTGGCCGAGCTGGAGCGCCGGGTCGCCGGGCACCTGGGCTTCGCCCGGGTGCTGGACAGCGTCGGCCAGGTCTACCCGCGTTCGCTGGACTTCGACGTGCTCTCGGCGCTGGCCCAGGTGGCCGCCGCGCCGTCGTCGCTGGCCACCACGATCCGGCTGATGGTCGGCCAGGAGCTGGTCACCGAGGGCTTCAAGCCGGGCCAGGTGGGGTCCAGCGCCATGCCGCACAAGATGAACACCCGCTCCTCGGAGCGGATGAACGGCTTCGCGGTGATCATCCGCGGTTACCTGTCGATGGTCGGCGAGTTGGCCGGCGACCAGTGGAACGAGGGGGACGTCTCCTGCTCGGTGGTCCGCCGGGTCGCGCTGCCGGACGCCTTCTTCGCCGCCGACGGGTTGTTCCAGACCTTCCTCACCGTGCTCGACGAGTTCGGGCCGTACCCGGCGGTGATCAACCGGGAGCTGGAGCGCTTCCTGCCCTTCCTGGCCACCACGAAGATCCTGGTCGCCGCCGTGCGCCGGGGCGTCGGCCGGGAGGTCGCCCACGAGGTGATCAAGGAGCACGCGGTGGCCGTGGCGCTGGCCATGCGGGAGAAGGGCGCTCCCGAGAACGACCTCTTCGACCGGCTCGCCGCGGACGGCCGCCTCGGCCTGACCCGCGCCGAGATCGACTCCCTGGTCGCCGACCGCAACGCCTTCGTCGGCGCGGCCGCCACCCAGGTCGACCGGGTGACCGCCCGCATCACGAGGATCGTCGAGCGCCATCCCGAGGCCGCCGCCTACTCCCCACCCCCCATCCTCTGACCCTGCCGCCCTTGTTGATCAAGAGGTTTGCGACGAAGACTCCTTGATCAACAAGGTGGGGCGGTCAGGTGCCAGGGGTGGGGGTTTCGGCGGCGCTGGCGAGGTTGGGGGCGCTGGCCGGTTCGGCGATGCCGCCGGGCGCGCTGGTGATCTCCGGGTCGTGCGCCGTCTCGGCGGCCACCATGGGCTGGTCGGGCGGCATGACGTCCGGCGTCTTGGGCACCACGATCACGGCGGTGCCGTACGCGCAGATCTCCATCCACATCTCGCCGCAGTCCCGGCTGTCGAACCGCATGCCGATCACCGCGTTCGCGCCGAGCCGGCGGGCCTCCTCGCCGAGCCGGGCCACCGAGTCGGTACGCCAGCGGGTCAGGTTGTCGGGCGCCATCGGGTCGTACGCGCCACCGCGCAGGTTCTTGACGCCCTCGCGGTACGGGTTCCGGGTCCTTGCCATCGAGGAGACCACTTCGCCGAGGATCTGGCGGATCTCATAGCCGGGCAGTTGATCCGTCGTCACGACCAGCACGTTTCCGATGCTGTCAGCCGCCCGGCGGCCGGTTCGCGAGCCGTGTTCAGCTGACCGGATGCTGCAAAACGGCGCGGCGCGGACGGTCGGGGTGCCACCGACCCATCCGCGCCGCCCCGGGCGTTAACCGTCAGACACCGGCCACCGAGGTGATCCAGGACCGGTTGTACGCCACACTGCCGTAGTTCTGGATGCTCACGCCGTCGGCCGTGGAGGCCACGCCGACCTGCCGGCCGTTGTAGAACTGCGGCCCGCCGGAGTCGCCCCGCCAGGCGTTGCCGCTGATCTTCGTGCTCCGGATCGCCTGGCCGCCGTACGCGTCGGTGGCGCTGGTGCTGGTGACCTGGACGGTGGCGGTCTTGAGCTGGCTGGCCGCGCTGCACCCGCTGTAGCAGGTCATGCCCCACCCGTAGATCGAGTTGGTCGACCCGACCGGCGGGTTGCTGGTGGCCAGCGTGACGGCGCTGGTGCTGACCGTGCTGGAGAGCCGCAGCAGGGCCAGGTCGTTGCGGGTGTACGAGGCGCTCACCGTGCGGGTGACCCCGCCGGAGGCGCGGTAGACGCTGCCGACCCGGACGGACATGGTGCCGCTGACGCAGTGCCGGGCGGTGAGCACCCACTGCGCGGCGATGACGCTGCCCGAGCAGGTGAACGATCCGTTGCTGAAGACCGCGGCGGCCCAGGGGGCGGACGAGACGGTGCTGCCACCGATGATCGGCTGCGGACCGGCCGGGGCGGCGACGGCGCCCGTGGTGCTGGCGAGGACGCCGGCCAGGGCGGTGGTCAGGACGGTGAGCAGGGGTCGGAGGCGCATGCGGGGATTCCTTCCGCGCGGTGGCCCGGGGGTGTGGGCCAGGGGTGGTGGCGCCGGGCCCGGTGCGGTCCGGCGACGGACGTCGATGCAATACATCGACGTACGCCGATGAATGCTAGGTGGTGACCGGCGTCACTCACAAGGGCCGGGGTGATTTCCGGGGCCCACCGCACCCCGGCCGGCCGATTGTCGGAAACCGGTCCGGCCGCCCGGGCGACGCGGGAAAATGCCTGGTGAGAGCCGCCAGTGCCGCCGCCCGGCCCGGGTCTCCGGCAACGAATCCGTATCGAGGTCACAACGACTCCGCAACGGCCCTCCGCCCCGGCGGCCGGTCACGCCCATCACTGCCTGAACTGCCCCCGGCCGGTGCCGGGAGGACGGTATCTGCCAGGTAGGCTGGCTGCGCTCGCCCCGTTGTGGGCCGGCACCCAACTGCGTACACAGTCAGGAGTGCCCCGTGCCTCGCGTCGTCGTCGACGTCATGCTCAAGCCCGAGATCCTCGATCCTCAGGGCCAGGCCGTCGCTAACGCGCTGCCCCGGCTCGGCGTCAACGACGTCGCCTCGGTTCGGATCGGCAGGCGGATCGAGATCGAATTCACCGGTGAAGCGGACCTGGACCGGGCCCGGGAGATCGCCGACAAGCTGCTCGCCAACCCGGTCATCGAGGACTTCACCGTCCGCCTGGTCGAGGCCGACGAGACCGTGGACGCGCGACCGTGACCGCCCGCGTCGGTGTGGTGACCTTCCCCGGGTCGCTCGACGACGGGGACGCGGCCCGGGCCGTCCGGATCGCCGGCGCCGAGCCGGTCCGGCTCTGGCACGGTGACCCGAACCTGCACGGGGTGGACGCCGTCGTCCTGCCCGGTGGCTTCTCCTACGGCGACTACCTGCGCTGCGGCGCCATCGCCCGGTTCGCCCCGGTGATGGGGACGATCGTGGACGCCGCCCGCGGTGGCCTCCCGGTGCTCGGCGTCTGCAACGGCTTCCAGATCCTCTGCGAGGCCCACCTGCTGCCCGGCGCGCTCACCCGCAACCAGCACCTGCACTTCCGCAACCGCGACCAGATCCTCCGGATCGAGGCGGTCGGCACCGCGTGGACCAACGCCTTCCAGGCGGGCCAGGAGGTGCTGATCCCGGTCAAGAACGGCGAGGGCTGCTACGTCGCCGACCCGGCGACCCTGGACCGGCTCGAGGCCGAGGGCCGGGTCGTCGCCCGCTACCTCGGCGGCAACCCCAACGGGTCGCAGCGGGACATCGCCGCGATCACCAACGAGGCCGGCAACGTGGTCGGCATCATGCCCCATCCCGAGCACGCCGTGGAGGCGCTCACCGGCCCCTCCCTGGACGGTCTCGGCTTCTTCACCTCGGTGCTCAAGCACCTGGTGGGGGCGCCGGCGTGAGCGTGCGGAGCGAGCCGGGTCTGCGGGCCCAACGGTCGCGAACGACGATCGGCTCGACGACCGCGCGCGGCGGGATCATCGGTCGGCTCACCCGCCCGTACGGCGGCGAGCGCAGCGAGGAGAGGTCATGACCACCCATCCGGACCCGGCCCTGCGGGAAACCCCGGGCGTGGTGCCGCAGGCCGGCCCGGCCGACTGGGCCGTCGGCGTGGACACCGTGCCCCGGGCCGCAGACACCCCGGACGAGCTCCAGCCGTACGCGGAGCTCGGTCTCCGCGATGACGAGTACGACCGGATCCGGCACATCCTCGGCCGCCGGCCCACCCAGGCCGAGCTGGGCATGTACTCGATCATGTGGAGCGAGCACTGCTCCTACAAGTCGAGCAAGGTGCACCTGCGCCAGTTCGGCGAGAAGGCCCCGCCGAGCGACCGGCTGCTCGCCGGCATCGGGGAGAACGCCGGCGTGGTCCGGGTCTCCGACGAGCTGGCGGTGACCTTCAAGGTCGAGTCGCACAACCACCCGAGCTTCGTCGAGCCGTACCAGGGCGCGGCGACCGGCGTCGGCGGCATCGTCCGGGACATCCTCGCCATGGGCGCCCGCCCGGTCGCGGTGATGGACCCGCTGCGCTTCGGCGCCGCCGACCACCCGGACACCGCCCGGGTGCTGCCCGGCGTGGTGGCCGGCGTCGGCGGGTACGGCAACTGCCTGGGCCTGCCCAACATCGGCGGCGAGGTGGTCTTCGACCCCTGCTACCAGGGCAACCCGCTGGTCAACGCGCTCTGCCTCGGGGTGCTGCCGGTCGACCGGCTGCAGAAGAAGGACGCCACCGGCCCGGGCAACGTCGTGGTGCTGATGGGCGCCAGGACCGGCCGCGACGGCATCGGCGGCGTGTCGGTGCTGGCCAGCGCCACCTTCGACGAGGGCAGCGAGCAGCGCCGCCCGTCCGTCCAGGTGGGCGACCCGTTCATGGAGAAGCTGCTGATCGAGGCGTGCCTCGAGCTGTACGACGCCGAGCTGGTCGTCGGCATCCAGGACCTCGGCGGCGCGGGGCTGACCTGCGCGCTCACCGAGACCGCCGCCTCCGCCGGCACCGGCATGCGGGTGTGGCTGGAGCGGGTGCCGCTGCGCGAGCCCTCGATGGAGCCGCACGAGATCCTGGCCAGCGAGTCCCAGGAGCGGATGCTGCTGGTCGTCGCCCCGGACAAGCTGGAGGCGGTGCTCAAGACCGCCGAGAAGTGGGGCGTCTGGGCCACCGCCATCGGCGAGGTCACCGCGCCGTCGCCGGACGGCCAGCCGGGCCGGCTGGTCATCACCTGGCGGGACCAGCTCGTGGTGGACGTGCCGCCCGGCTCGCTGGTCGACGACGGCCCGGTCTACGCCCGCCCGATGCGCGAGCCGGCCGACCTGATCCTGCTCCAGGCCGACCGGGCGGAGACGCTGCCCCGGCCGACCAACCCGGAGGCGCTGCGCGAGACCGTGCTGCGGATGATCGCGTCGCCGAACCTGGCCGACAAGACCTGGGTCACCGAGCAGTACGACCGGTACGTGCTGGGCAACACCGTGCTCGCCCAGCCGGAGGACTCCGGCGTGATCCGGATCGACGAGCGGACCGGCCTCGGTGTCGCCCTCTCCGTCGACGGCAACGGCCGGTACGCCCGGCTCGACCCGTACCACGGCACGAAGCTCGCGCTGGCCGAGGCGTACCGGAACGTGGCGGTGACCGGCGCGAAGCCGATCGCGGTGACCAACTGCCTGAACTTCGGCTCGCCGGAGGACCCGGGCGTGATGTGGCAGTTCGCCGAGGCCGTGCGCGGCCTCGCCGACGGCTGCCTGGAGCTGGGCATCCCGGTGACCGGCGGCAACGTCAGCTTCTACAACCAGACCGGCGCGGCCGCGATCCACCCGACCCCGGTTGTCGGCGTGCTGGGCGTGCTGGACAACGTCGCCGACCGGGTGCCGATGGGCTTCGTGCCCCGGGCCGGCGGCGACCACGACCAGCTCTTCCTGCTCGGCGAGACGCACGTCGAGCTCTCCGGGTCCGAGTGGGCCTGGGTGACGCACGAGCACCTCGGCGGCATCCCGCCGCAGGTCGACCTGGCCCGCGAGCGGCAGCTCGCCGACCTGCTCGCCGACGCGGCGCGGGTCGGGCACCTCAGCTCCGCGCACGACCTGTCCGACGGCGGCCTCGCCCAGAGCCTGGTCGAGTCCTGCCTGCGGCGCGGGGTCGGCGCCCGGGTCGCGCTGCCCGAGCAGTTCGCCGACGGTTCGATGCCGTTCGTCTTCCTGTTCAGCGAGTCGGCCGGCCGGGTGCTGGTGTCGGTGCCGCGCGGGCACGAGAAGGCGTTCACCGCGCTCTGCGCCGAGCACGGCGTGCCGTGGGAGTTCATCGGCGTCACCGATCCGGCCGGCGGCGCGCTCGAGGTGCACGGCCAGTTCCGGATCGGCCTGGACGAGCTGAGCGCCGCGCACACCGCGACCCTGCCGCGCCTCTTCGGTGGGGCGGAGACCGCCCAGGTCACGGTGGAGGCCGCCCGTACCGGGACCACCACCGTCCTGCCGGCCACCGCCGAGCAGCCGGTGGAGGTCGACACCGACGCCATCGACGCCGAGCCGATCGCCCGGGCCGACGGTGCCCCGGCGCCGGCCGCCGACGAGCCGGTCGCGCCGGCCGAGGGCGCTCCCGCGCCGGCCGGGTCGACCGCGTCGGACCCGGCGGACGCCGACGCTGTGGCGGACGTCGAGGCTCCGGCGGGGGTCGACGCGGCGGCGGACGCCGAGACGCGGGCGGGCGGGAATGCGGCGGCCGGCGGCGCGGCGGAGGCGGACGCCGAGGCTCCGACCGGCGCCGACGGGTCGTCCGGTCGCGCCGCGGCGGCACCGGGAGATGCCGCGACGCCTACCGGTGAGCCGGATCAGCACTGAGACCCCGGCCTTGGCGGTCTTCACCCAACCCGGCTCCGGCGCCCGGTTCGACTGGGGGCTGACCGGGGCGGCGGAACTCGGCCGGGTCTGCGCGGCCCTGGTGGTGGTGGACGTGCTCTCGTTCACCACCGCCGTGGACGTGGCGGTCGGGCGCGGCATGCGGGTGCACCCGTTCCCGTGGGGCGAGCAGGCCGCCGAGTACGCCCGCCGGGTCGGCGCGGTCGCGGCGGTCGGCCGCCGGCAGGTGACCCCGGACCATCCGTGGTCGCTCTCGCCCGCGGCGTTGCGGGCCGCGCCGGTGGTGGCCGACCTGGTGCTGCCCTCGCCGAACGGCTCGGCGATCAGCGCCGCCGCCAGTGCCGCCGGGATGCCGGTGGTCGCGGCCTGCCTGCGCAACGCGCCCGCCGTCGGGCGCTGGCTCCGGGCCCAGGGGTACGGCTCGGTCGACGCCCCGGTGGGCGTGGTGGCCGCCGGGGAGCGTTGGCCGGACGGCTCGTTGCGGCCCAGCGTGGAGGACCAGTTGGGGGCGGCCAGCGTGCTGGACGCCCTCGCCGACGTACCGGGTGGGCTGTCGGTGGAGGCGGCGATGGCGCTGGCCGCCCTGGCCAGCACCCCCGACGTGCCGGCGGCGGTCCGTGGCTGCGTGTCCGGCCGGGAACTGGTCGAGAGCGGCTTCGCCGCCGACGTGGAGATCGCCGCGCAGGTCGGCGTCTCGAACGTGGTGCCGGTGCTGCGGCACGGCTACTTCGCCGCCGGCTGACCCCGGGTCCACCCGATCACCGCGCCGGTCGGCGCTCCGTCGACCGGCCTGGTCGGCGTGCCGTGGCCGGGATGCGCAGTCGCCGCCGGGGATGCGCAGCGGCCACCCGGGATGGGCCGTGGCCACCGGGGATGCGCAGTGGCCGCCCGGGATGCGCAGTGGCCGCCCGGAGCGATCCGGGCGGCCACTGTCGGTCGGTCGGGGACTCGGCCCCGGCGGTCAGTCGTCCAGCCAGTCCAGGCGGCGGCCGCTCCGGTCCTGCGGGGCGTCCGGCCGGGTGCGTCCGGCCTGGGCCTGGTCGCCGTAGTAGCCGGCCTGGTCGTAGCCGGGGTCGTCGTAGCCGCCGGTGCGCTGCTGCGGCGGCGGCTCCTGGCCGTACCCGCCCTGCTGGCCGTAGGCGTCGCCGCCGTAGCCGGCCCGCTGGTCGTAGCCGTCGTAGCCGGGCTGGCCGCCGTCGTAGCCGCCCTGGGGTGCGCTGTCGTAGCCGCCGGCGGGCCGGTTGTCGTAACCGCCCTGCGGCCCGTTGCCGTAGCCACCCGGGGAACCGCTGTCGTAGGGCGCGCCGGCGTCGTAGCCGCCCGGAGCGCCGTAGCCGCCACCCGTGCCGTAGCCGCCCTGCTCCCCGCCGCGGCCGTGGCGGCCCTGGTCCGGCTGGCCGTAGCCGGGCGCCGGGTCGGGCTGGCCGTAGCCGGGCGCCGGGTCGGGCTGGCCGTAGCCGGGCGCCGGGTCCGGCTGGTAGGTGCTGGTCGGGTACGGGTCGGCCGGCGGGGTGTACTGGGTGCCGTCGCCGGTGTAGCGGCCGGTCGGCTCGTCGTACCGCTCGCCGCCGTAGCCGCCGCCCTGCGCGGGCGGGTAGCCGCCGGCCCCGGCGCCGTAGTCCCGGCTGCCGTAGCCGCCACCGGAGGACGGCGCGTTGCCGTAGCCGCCGCCGGAGGAGGGGGCGTTGCCGTAGCCGGCACCCTGCGGGCCGCTGCCGTAGCCGCTGCCGGAGGAGGGCGCGTTGCCGTAACCGCTGCCCGAGGAGGGCGCGTTGCCGTAGCCGTTGTTGCCGTAGCCCTGGCCGGGCCCCTCGTCGCCGTAGCCGCCGCCGGCCCAGCCGGCGCCCTGGCCGCCGCCGTAGGCGGGGGCGGGCGGGGCGCCGTACGGGTCCGGCGGGACGTCGTCCACGACCGGGCGGTGCATCATCGTCGGCGCGTCGCTGAGCGAGCTGCTGCCGATCATGGTGGGGGCCGCCCCGGCGCCCATCCCGTTGACCACCCGGGTCTGGTCGTCGGCACCCCGGTAACCGCCCCGCGCGGGGGGCACGCCACCGGCCGCCGCGCCGACACCGGCTGGGTCGTCCCCGTCGGCGTCGTCGTTCTTGCGTCGCACGTAGAGCAGCACGATGGTGCCGACGCCCACCGCGACGAACAGGCCACCGAGCAGGATCAGCAGCCAGGAGCTCATGCCACCGGAGTCCTCGCTGGCGGTGGGCTGCTGGGCGGCGGGAGCCTCGCTGGCCGGCGCCTCGGACGCCTCCTCGGTCGCCTCCTCGCTCGGCAGGGCCTCCTCGCTCGCCGACGGGGTGGGGCTCGGGGTGGTCTTGACCTCGATCGCCAGTCCGATCCGTACGCCGGTCACCGACTGGCCGGCGGCGGCGTCGATCGACTTGACCTCGTTCTTGTTGTCCTTGCTGGCCCCCAGGTCGAGCCGGCCGGGGGCGATCGGGTTCGAGGTCGAGCCGGAGAAGCGGAAGTTCCCGCTACCGTCGGAGGTGGTCCGGTACTGCCTGTTCTGGCTGTCCCGGAGCATCACGAGCGCGCCGGAGACCGGCTCGCTGTTCGCCGAGGCCACGACCTTCCCGGAGACGGACTTGACGGTCTGCGGCTGCGGCGGGGCCGTCGCCCTGACCGTCACGCTGAGCGGCTTGGAATCCGAGCCGTTGCTGCCCTCGACCCGGATCGTCGCCCGCACCCCGTTGGCCGCCGGGGCGTTGCCGGCCGCAGTCAAGGTCAACGTTACGGACTCTGGCTTCGGCACCCCGGGCGGTTGGTTATCGAAGTTGACCTTGCCGCAGCCGGCACAGGACACGCCGTCCGGGAGGCCGGTAACGCTGACATTGGCGGAGTCCTCGCCCAGGTCTGGAGCGATCTCCACCTTCACCTCGCCGCCCTGACGGCCGGCGTCGATGGTGACTGAACCGTCCGAGGATGTGATCTTGGCGGCCGATGCGGGTGTGGCGGGGACGGTGAGCAGCGCGCCGAACACCAGCGCCACGATCACACCGGCCCGCTGCTGCCAGGCACGTCGGTGTGTTGACACGTCCACCGCCTTCCGGGTCTGATCGTCCCGCTGGCCGGTCGGCCGGGCCGGGTCGATCACTCACGGTACGAATACGCCGTCGGCAACTATGCCTTGTCTGACCGGATCATCTCTACCCAGGGCCGGCGTCGAACGGGCCGCCGTGGGGTCGTATCGTCCCGTCGTGTCCTCTCCGCACACTAATTCCGCCGCGGTCGCGGCAGCGTTGTCGGCGCTGGATGAGGGGCGTACGCCCGAACGGCCGGTGTTCCGGGAGGCGGTCCGTACCCTCTTGGCCGTCCTCGCGGAGCGCGCCCCCGGCCGATCGGTGGAGGTGCGGGTTCCACCCTACGGTGCGGTGCAGTGCGTGGCGGGGCCGCGACACACCCGGGGAACGCCACCGAACGTGGTGGAAACGGACCCGATGACCTGGCTGGAGCTGGCCACCGGCCGGCTCGGCTGGGCGGCGGCGGTCACCGAGGGTCGCGTACGGGTCAGCGGGGTCCGGGCCGACCTCTCCGCGCACCTTCCGCTCCAGCAGCCACAACCCTGATCACAAGGGATCACCCAGCGCAGGCGAATCGTGACTGTCGGTGTCGACGCTGATTCGCGTACACTGTCAGGCGACGACGGTCCCGGCCGACCACGCGGAGCTTGACCCCCGACCTCCGCCAGGCCAGTCCCAATCAGCATGAGGGAGCGGCACGTGCCCCGAGGCGATGGCCGGCTGAGCCACGACCTTGACCCCCAGCGACCCGGCCCACAGGACGCCTGCGGCGTCTTCGGCGTCTGGGCGCCGGGCGAGGAGGTCGCGAACCTCACCTACTTCGGGCTGTACGCCCTCCAGCACCGCGGCCAGGAGGCCGCCGGCATCGCGGTGAGCGACGGTTCGGGCGTGGTGGTCTACAAGGACCTCGGGCTGGTCGCCCAGGTCTTCGACGAGCCGACCCTGGCGAGTCTGCGCGGGCACCTCGCGATCGGCCACGCCCGCTACTCGACGACCGGCGGTTCGACCTGGGAGAACGCGCAGCCGACGATCCGCGCGACCAGTGCCGGCACGACCATCGCGCTGGCCCACAACGGCAACCTGGTCAACACCGCCGAGCTGCAGCGGGAGGTGGCCGAGCGGGGGATCGACCCGGACGGGTCGAGCAACGACACCTCGCTGGTGACCATGCTGCTGGCCAGCCGGCCGGATCTCTCCGTCGAGGCGGCCGCGCTGGAGGTCCTGCCCCAGCTGCGCGGCGCGTTCAGCTTCGTCTTCATGGACGAGTCGACCCTCTACGCCGCCCGCGACCCGCACGGCGTGCGGCCGCTGGTGCTCGGCCGGCTGGAGCGCGGCTGGGTGGTCGCCAGCGAGACCCCCGCGCTGGACATCGTCGGCGCGAGCGTGGTCCGCGAGGTGGAGCCGGGCGAGCTGATCGCCATCGACGAGGACGGGCTGCGGTCCAGCCGGTTCGCCGCGCCGGAGCCGAAGGGCTGCCTCTTCGAGTACGTCTACATCGCCCGGCCGGACGCCACCATCGCCGGCCGCAACGTGCACGCGGCCCGGGTGCAGATCGGCCGCCAGCTCGCCAAGGAGCACCCGGTCGACGCCGACCTGGTGATCCCGGTGCCGGAATCCGGCACGCCGGCCGCCATCGGCTACGCCGAGGAGTCCGGCATCACCTACGGCCAGGGCCTGATGAAGAACCCGTACGTCGGGCGGACCTTCATCCAGCCGTCCCAGACGCTGCGCCAGCTCGGCGTCCGGCTCAAGCTCAACCCGCTGCGGGAGAACATCCGCGGCAAGCGGGTCGTGGTGGTGGACGACTCGATCGTGCGCGGCAACACCCAGCGGGCCATCGTGCGGATGCTGCGCGAGGCCGGGGCGCTGGAGGTGCACGTCCGGATCTCCTCGCCGCCGGTCAACTGGCCCTGCTTCTACGGCATCGACTTCGCCACCCGGGCGGAGCTGCTCGCCAATGGGCTGGACAACGACGGCATCCGGCGGTCGATCGGTGCCGACACGCTGGGCTACGTCTCGCTGGCCGGGCTGATCGCCGCGACCGAGCAGCCGAAGACCCGGCTCTGCCGGGCGTGTTTCGATGGGGAGTACCCGATCGAGCTGCCGGCCGGGAACCTGATCGGCAAGCACATCCTCGAAGCTGTGGGTCGCCGGGTCACCGCCGAGGCGGCCCAGCGCACCGGCACCAACGCCCTACCCGACCTGAACCCGTCGGTAGCCGCTCCGGGCGGCGCGACCCACCGCCCGTAGCACCACCCGACGCGGGTCCGGCACAACAGCGGGCCCGCGAGAACCACAAAGGGGAGAACCGTGACGCACGTGTCCGAGCGCAGCGGCGCAGGAACCAGCCCGACGGGCGCCGGCGGCGACCGCCAGCCCTGGACGGCCGGCACCAGCCGTACGACGCGCAAACGCTCGGTCTCGTACGCCGACGCCGGGGTGTCGATCGAGGCGGGCGACCGCGCGGTCGAGCTGCTCAAGTCCAAGGTCAAGCAGACCCGGCGCCCCGAGGTGATGGGTGACCTGGGCGGCTTCGCCGGCCTGTTCCGGCTGGACACCACGAAATATCAGAACCCGATCCTGGCCTCCTCCACCGACGGGGTGGGCACCAAGCTGGTGATCGCCCAGCAGCTCGACATCCACGACACGGTCGGCATCGACCTGGTCGCGATGGTGGTGGACGACCTGGTCGCCTGCGGCGCCGAGCCGCTCTTCCTGCTCGACTACATCGCCACCGGCGAGGTCGTGCCGGACAAGGTCGCCGAGATCGGCGCCGGCATCGCCGACGGTTGCCGGTACGCCGGCTGCGCGCTGCTCGGCGGCGAGACCGCCGAGCACCCGGGCGTGCTGCGCCCCGACGAGTACGACATCTCCGCCACCGGCGTCGGCGTGGTGGAGGAGAGCGAGATCCTCAGCTCGGAGCGGGTGGAGGTGGGCGACGTCGTCATCGCGATGCGCTCGTCCGGGCTGCACTCCAACGGCTACTCGCTGGTCCGGCACGTGCTGCTGGGCGCGGGCCGGATGCGGCTGGACGTGGTGATCGACGACTTCGGCCGGCAGCGCACCCTCGGCGAGGAGCTGCTCACCCCGACCAAGATCTACGCGCAGGACTGCCTCAAGCTGATCGCCGAGGCCGAGGTGCGGGCGCTGGCCCACGTCACCGGCGGCGGCATTCCCGGCAACCTGGTCCGGGTCCTGCCGGAGCACGTCGACGCGGTGGTCAACCGTTCCACCTGGAAGCCGCAGCCGGTCTTCGACCTGATCCAGTCCAAGGGGCGGATCGAGGACCCGGAGATGGAGGCGACGTTCAACATGGGCGTCGGCATGTTCGCGATCGTCTCCGCCGAGGACGCCGACCGGGCGCTGGCCACCCTGACCGGGCGTGGCGTGGACGCCTGGCAGGCCGGCGAGATCATCGAAGGGTCCGGCAACGTGCAGATGATCGGGCAGCACACCCGCGGATGATCACGCTCCGGTGATCGGCCAGGCACCTGATCGGGGGTTCACCCGAGTGGCCAGTGCCGCCTAGCCTGAAGGGTCTGAGGCTAGGCGGGGGAGGGTTGATGGCTGCTCGTGGAACGCATCCCGGGATGCGGGGCATCGCCGCCGTCCCCTCGTACGTGGTGATGCAGCCCACGACGCTGTGCAACCTCGACTGCGCCTACTGCTACCTGCCGATGCGGGCCGTGGACCGGCGGATGCCGGTGGCGGTCGCCGAGGCGGTGGCGGCGTCGGTGAACCCGTGGGCGGCCGCGGGCCGGTTCTCGGTGGTCTGGCACGGTGGCGAGCCGCTCGCGGCCGGGCGGGAGCACCTGGCCGCCCTGCTCGCCCCGTTCGCGCCCGAGGTGGAGCACCACGTCCAGACCAACGCCACCCTGGTCGACGACGCCTGGTGCGCGTTCTTCGCCGAGCACGGGGTGCGGGTCAGCGTGAGCGTGGACGGGCCCCGGGAGCGCAACGCCGAGCGGGTGACCCGGGGCGGCCGGCCGGCGTACGACCGGATCGTGGCCGGCGTGGCGGCGCTGCGCCGGCACGGGTTGCCCTTCTCGGCCCTGGCGGTGGTCTCCCGCCCGGAGCCGGGCCTGGCCGCCGAGTTGTACGACTACTTCCTCGACCTCGGCTGCGACGTGCTGGGGGTCAACATCGAGGAGACCGAGGGAGTCAACACCCGGACCAACGCCCGGGACGCGGCGGCGGTGACCGGGTTCTGGGCGGAGCTGGTCGCCGCCTGGCGACGGGATCCCCGGATCCACCTGCGCGAGGTCGAGTGGTCGTTGCGGTACGCGGGGGCCGTGCTGGCCGGCACCGCGGACGGGTTGCTGCCCCGCCAGCTGGACCCGATCCCGACCGTCGCCCAGGACGGCTCGGTGGTGGTGCTCTCCCCGGAGCTGGCCGGCTTCTCCGACCCCCGGTACGGCGACTTCAGCAGTGGCAACGTGCTGACCGCCCCGCTGGCGGAGATCCTGGCCGGCGCCGGCGGCACGCCCTGGGTGGGCGAGTTCCTCACCGGTGTGGAGGCGTGCCGGTCGTCCTGCCCCTACTTCGGCTTCTGCGGCGGGGGCCACGCGGCCAACCGCTTCTTCGAGCTGGGGCGTTTTGACGGTACGGAGACCGAGCACTGCCGCAACAGCAAGATCCGCCTATTGGAGGGAGTGTTGGAGCATGCCCGAGACCATGGGTCACCGGCAGCCTGAGCGCGCCGGGGAAGCCGGCCCGGATCCGGTCGCCGACCGGGTGCGGGACGCCGCGGTGGGGTTGACCGCACTGCTCCACGAGGCCGAGGCCGCGCGGCTGCTACGGGCGGAGGTGTCGGGCGGCGACGGGGCCAGCGCGGTGTGCGCATGGAACCACTTCGAGAACATCCCGACGTTCTACAACTGGAACAACCGGCCGCGCTGACGGTCGGTGCCCGCGATCAGGGACCTGCCGCTCGTCCGGAGTGCTCCGGGGTGGCAGGTCCCTGATCGTCGGCACTGCGCTGCTTCTGACGGCACATGCGTGAGCACGCGGGGAGTCACCGCGTGCTCAAGATGCGACCGGAGGTGTCAGCGGGCCGGGCGCGCCCAGGTGTCCGGGTCGTCGTCCGCGTGATCCTCATCATCGTCGTCGACATACTCTTTGTAGTCGTCGTCGAAGTTGTGCTCAGACTTACCAGCACCCGCCAACTCGCGCTGCAAGGCGGTGAGGTCGGTGTTCGGGGAGTGGTACTTCAACTCCCGGGCCACCTTCGTCTGCTTGGCCTTAGCACGGCCGCGCCCCATGGCTCGACCCCCTCGCACAGAATGCGGGGCAGCCCGAAGGCGGGCCCCGATGACGTCAGGCATCTCTCGTGGCTCTTACGGTACATGGGGATGCCACCGTTCGGCACCTCGGGTTACCGCCGGCCGGCCCTGCGCGTCGCAGTTGCCCGGCCGTCACAAATTGTACCTGGTAAGGGGTGACGCTGGGACCGGGCGTGACAGCGGACAAGCCGGTACGAAAAGTCCCATTTGCCAGCTTAACCCGGCGCTCCGGCCGGCACGCCCCGGGGGCGGAGCCAGGCTCCGCCCCCGGAGGTGACGTTCAGCTCAGGCGGATGGTGCGGAGCCGGCCGACATCGGCCATCCGGCGCTCGGCGAGCCGGTCGGCGGCCACCGCCGGCGGGACGCCCTCGTCGTCGGCGAGCCGCAGGATCTCCCGGGTGGTGTCGTAGATCCGGGTGGCCCGCAGCTTGGCGCGCTCGAAGTTGAAGCCCTCGATCTCGTCGGCGACCTGGATCACGCCACCGGCGTTCACCACGTAGTCCGGGGCGTAGAGGATGCCCCGGTCGGCGAGGACCTTCTCGATGCCCGGGTGGGCGAGCTGGTTGTTCGCCGCGCCGGCGACCACCTTGGCCCGCAGCACCGGCACCGTGTCGTCGTTGAGGGCGCCGCCCAGCGCGCACGGGGCGTACACGTCGATGTCGGCCGCGACCAGGGCCGCGACGTCGTCGACCAGCTCGACCTGCGGGTGGGTGGCGCGCACCCACTCGAGCGCCTTCGGGTTGACGTCGGTCGCCACCACCTCGGCGCCGTCGGAGACCAGGTGACCGGTGAGGTACTTGCCGACCTTGCCCAGGCCGGCCACGCCGACCCGGCGGCCGGCCAGCGTCGGGTCGCCCCAGACGTGCTCGGCGGCGGCCCGCATGCCCTGGAAGACGCCCCAGGCGGTCAGGATCGAGGAGTCACCGGCGCCGCCGTGCTCCACGCTGCGGCCGGTGACGTAGCGGGTCTCCCGGGCGATCACGTCCATGTCGGCGACGTAGGTGCCGACGTCGCAGGCGGTGTAGTAGCGCCCGCCCAGGGACTGCACGAAGCGGCCGTACGCGCGCAGCAGCGGCTCGCTCTTGATCTGCTCCGGGTCACCCCAGATGACCGCCTTGCCGCCACCCAGGTCGAGGCCGGCCAGGGCGTTCTTGTAGGCCATGCCCCGGGAGAGGTCGAGCACGTCGGCGAGGGCGTCGGCCTCGCTGGCGTACGGGTAGAACCGGGTGCCGCCGAGCGCGGGGCCCAGCGCGGTCGAGTAGATCCCGATGATCGCCTTCAGGCCGGACTGCTTGTCCTGGCAGAAGACCACCTGTTCGTGACCCGTGGCTCCCGGGTCGTCGGTGCTCGCGAATACGCCCATGACTGCTCCTGTGTCGGTGTGCGCCCTTGTGGGGCGCGGCCCTGTGACGCCGGCGGGATGCTGCCGGTGCTGCTGAGCCTAATATCGGCCGCAGCCGTACTGTCGCGCACGTCACGCAGCCCCGTCGCGGCGGCGGCGTACGGGTCCCGTCTCGTGGGAGGATCGCGCCGTGCCGTCGCTCTTCGCTAGTTACCTGCGCGTTTACGAGCCGCTGACCGCCTTCGATCGGGAACGCCAGTCGTTCTGGCGCCGGTACGTCAACGAGGGACGCGCGATCGCCCCGCTGGAGGGCCCGGTCCGGCAGCGGACCGCGGTGATCGAGGCGCTCGGCGCGGGCTGGACCCGGTTGCCGGATCTGCCCGACGAGGCGTACGTGCTGGAGACCGACGACACGCTGCTGGTCTGCCCGTGGAACCTGCGGGTCCGGGTGGCTGAGGCGGCGCTGAGCGCCCGGGACGGGGTGCCCTCGGTGCTGGCTGACGCGTTCGTCCCGCCGATCCTGGCCGGGCAGGCCAAGGCGGTGGTGGAGGACTGGCGCAGCGGGGCCCGGGTGCTGGAGCACGGGGTGCCCCGGGTGCACGAGCAGATCGCCACCTGGGGGGTGCCGCTGCGCTGGTTCGTGCTCTTCGACGCGCAGGAACGGCATCTGGTGACCGAGCCGGGCCGGCGCGCGTTGCGCTACCGCACGGAGATCTCCAAGGCGCGCCGCCGGTCCTCCCGGGCGCTGTCGGTGCTCCGCAAGTCGGTCGGCGAGGCGCCGATCACGGAGGCGGTCGAGGAGGCCGCCCGCTGGCTGGAGGAGTTCCACCCGCGCTCGGTGGTCGAGCTGGACTACGGCGGCCTGGTGCAGCTACTGCCGGACGAGACGCTCTCTGCCGACGACTCGACCGAGCTGGTCGCCACCGGGCTGGCCGGGCTCTCCCGGGGCGAGGCGGAGGAGGCCTCCGCGGCGTACGACAAGCTGGTCGCCCGGTGGCGCGCGGTGCAGCTGCTGGAGCGCTGCAACTAGCCCGTTTTGCCCCCGGATCACCCGCAGAGTATGAGACTGTCTCGTAGTTGACGCATCACCACGCGCGATCATGAGTCCGAATAAGGTAGTTTCTGCGACATAAAAGTAGTAAAAATCGGGCATGGTTCATCCGTCCGTCTAGGGACCTTCAGCCGTTCGGCCCATGTCGGACATCGGGGACTAGCCGGACCATGGGAGACGCGTCGGCCGGCGGGACCCCGGCCGATGTCTATAACTGTGGAGGAGTGACCCCGATGGCATCGCGAACGCACGAACCAGAGCCGCTACTCACACCGGCCGAGGTCGCGTCGATGTTCCGTGTCGACCCGAAGACGGTGACCCGGTGGGCCAAGGCTGGCAAGCTCAGCGCCATCCGGACCCTGGGCGGCCACCGCCGTTACCGCGAGTCGGAGGTCCGGGCCCTGCTGCAGGGGCAGATTCCCCAGCAGCGTCAGGGGGACTGAGACCCAGGCGTTCCGATCAGGGGCGGCCGGACGTACGCGCAAGCGTCGATCCCGCCGCCCTTCGTCGTGTCCGGGGCAGGTGCACCCGTCCAGCGCGATCGCTCACTCGTCGAGCACGATCCGCAGCCCCACCGTGCCGCTCTCGCCCCGGCGCAGCCGGCTGCCCAGCAGGCTCAACCGGCCGATCATCCGGTACTTCTGCTTCAACAGCCCGCGGATCCGGCGCGTCCCCGCCACGTCGGAGACCGCCGCGTGCCCCGGCACCGGCTCACCGTGCGGCCGCCCGCGCACGTCGCACGGGGCCACCGTCACCCGGCCGTCCCGCCGGATCCGTTTCACCTTGCCCGAGTCGGACACCGTCCACACCGCCAACGCGTTGCCGTCACGCACCGCCCAGACCGGCGTCGGCACCGCCCGACCGTCCTTCCGGAAGGTCGTCAGCAGCACGTACTTCTCCGCCGCCAGGCGGTCCAGGTCTGTCACGCCGCTCAGGATACGACCGTGACGCGCTGGACGAGGACGGATAGCGTGATCGCCGTGAGCGCGAGGAGTGAGCCGGGTCTGCGAGCCCCGCAGTCGCGAGCTGAGATGGCGCCGTGAGCGCGACCGGGGAACCCACGATCGGTGACGTGTTCGGCGAGATGATCCGGGACGCGTACGCCGTCGCCACCGGCATCGGGCCCCGGCCGCTGGCCGGCGGACGGCTGCCCCGGCCGGTCATCGAGATCATCGAGCGGGACGACGGCCTGGTCAACGGCGCCCCCGCCGGGCACTACCTGGATCCGCCCGAGCACTGGCAACCGCACGACCACCGGGCCGTCGCCCGGGTCCACGGTGCGGTGCTGGACATCGGCGTCGGCGCCGGCCGGATCGCGCTGCACCTCCAGGAGCAGGGGGTGCCGGTCACCGGGCTGGACGTCTCGGCCGGCGCGCTGCGGGTCAGCCGGCACCGGGGCGTACGCGACCTGGTGTACGGCACGGTCGACGAACACGCCGCCGGCGACCGCCGGTACGACACGTTCCTGCTGCTCGGCAACAACCTCGGGCTGCTGGAGGGGCGGGAGCGGGCACCGGCGTTCCTGGCCGCGCTCGCCGCCCTGGCCCGCCCCGGCGCGCAGGTGATCGCGCACGGCACCGACCCGTACGGCACCACGGATCCGGTGCACACCGGCTACCACGAGCGTAACCGGCGGCGGGGCCGGCTGGGCGGTCAGCTGCGGCTGCGGCTGCGCTACCGGCTGCTCGGCACCGAGTGGTTCGACTACCTGGTCTGCTCGGTCGACGAGTTGGCCGAGCTGGTCCAGGGCACCCCGTGGCGACTGGCCGACGTGGACGAGCACGACCGCCCCTACTACCTCGCCACGCTCACCCTGCGGCGTTAGGCGGCGGGGCCCCGCTCGCCGTACCCGACGAGCGGGGCCCCGCCGGGCACTCAGACCTGGACGGTGGGGGTGGTCTGCTCCGGCGGCAGGCCGCCGTCGCCGTCGACCACCTCGTCCGGGGTGCCGTCCTCGTCGATGTCGACCATGGTGATGTCCACCTTGCCGTCACCGTCGGTGTCGAACTGGAACAGGTCGGCCTTGCCGTCGCCGTCGGTGTCCACCACCCACACGTCGGTCCGCCCGTCGTTGTTGGTGTCCGCGCGCAGCAGGTCCACCCGTTCGTCGCCGCGGGTCTCCACGGTCTCCGTGCGCTCCGCGCTCTCCGGTGCCTGGCTCATCTCGGTCCTTCCTTCGACGTTGGAGGCCGTCGTACCCGATCCGGCGCGCCCCCACGCATGCCGCGCGGGCCGGCCCTGCATAGGGTCGCACCCAGGAACGAGGAAGCGGCCGGCCCGGTGCGGCGGAGACCCCGCGCGCCGCCGCCGCGACGAGGGGACGTCATGAGTGGTCGTTTTGTGGTGGTCGGGGCCGGCACCATGGGCCTCGGCATCGCGTACGTGGCCGCCGGCGCCGGGTACGCCGTCGAGCTGGTCGAGGTGGACCGGGAGCGCGGCGCGGCCGCCGTACGGCGTCTCGGCGAGCTGTGGGACCGCGGCGTCCAGCGCGGCAAGCTGACCGCCGAGGCGGCGACGGCGAACCGGGAGCGGGTCACCCTGCGGGCCGGCCTCACCGAGGTCGCCGACGGGCCCGAGGTCATCGTGGAGGCGGTCCCCGAGCGGCTCGACCTCAAGCGTGCCGTGCTCGGGGAGGCCGAGGCGCGTCGGCCCGCCCTGCTCGGCAGCAACACCTCCAGCATCCCGATCGCCGCGCTGGCCGAGGGGCTGGACCGGCCGGCCGACTTCCTGGGCCTGCACTTCTTCAACCCGGTCTGGGCGATGGCGCTGCTCGAGATCGTGGTCGGCCCGGCCACCGCGCCGCGGACCACCGAGGCGGCCGTCGCGCTCGCCGGCCGGCTGGGCAAGGACCCCGTCGTGGTACGCGACCTGCCCGGCTTCGCCACCTCCCGGCTCGGGGTCACCCTCGGCCTGGAGGCGATCCGGATGGTCGCCGACGGGGTGGCCAGCCCCGCCGACATCGACAAGGCGATGGTGCTCGGCTACCGGCACCCGGTCGGCCCGTTGGAGCTGACCGACCTGGTCGGGCTGGACGTCCGCCTCGACATCGCCCGCACCCTGCAGGCCGCGTACGGGGACCGGTTCGCGCCGCCGCCGCTGCTGGTCGAGATGGTGGCCGCCGGCCGGCTGGGCAAGAAGTCCGGCCAGGGCTTCTACACCTGGGAAGGCGGGGTCAAGCATTGAGTGGGCTGCGCATCGAGGAGCTGCCGGACCGGCTGGTGGTCACCCTGGACCGGCCGGAGAAGCGCAACGCCATCGACGCCGACCTGATCGGCGAGCTGCACGAGGTCTGCGCCGAGCTGGAGGCGCGGCCGCGGCTGCTGCTGCTCACCGGCGGCACGGACGGCATCTTCGCCGGCGGGGCGGACATCGGCCAGCTCCGGGAGCGGGGCCGGCTGGACGCGTTGGCCGCCATCAACCAGGCCGCCTTCGCCCGGCTCCGGGCGCTGCCGATGCCGACCGTGGCGGCCGTGGACGGTCCGGCGCTGGGCGGCGGCGCCGAACTGGCGTACGCCTGCGACCTGCGGGTGTGCACGGGCCGTGCGGTGTTCGGCCAGCCCGAGGTGCGGCTGGGCATCCTGGCCGGCGCTGGCGCGACCTACCGGCTCCCGGCGCTGATCGGCGAGGCCCGGGCCAAGGAGCTGCTCTTCACCGGCCGGCGGGTGGACGCCGCCGAGGCGCTGCGGATCGGGCTGGTCAACCGGGTGGTGGCCGAACCGGCGGAGCTGCTGCCCAGCGCGCACGGCCTGCTCGACGAGATCGCCAAGGGCTCCGCCCTGGCGGTCCGGCTGACCAAGCTGGCCGTGGACTCCCCGGCCGCCGCCCACCCCCAGCTCGACCTGCTCAGCCAGGCGGTGCTCTTCGAGGACGAGGAGAAGCAGCGGCGGATGACCGAGTTCCTGGAGCGGCGCCGCAGCCGCTGAGCCACCGGACAGCACGAGGGCCGCACCGGCGAACCGGTGCGGCCCTCGTCGTCGCTCAATGCCGGAGCTGCACCCCGGCGTCGGCCAGCGCGGTGATCACCTTCGCGGACTCGCCGAAGCCGATGACCAGCACGGCGTCCGCGCCGTACGCCTTGATCTCGCGGGCGCCGGTGGAGAAGTCCACCGGCGGTGCCGAGGCGCCCTCCGGCGGCACGTACGACAGCAGCTTGACCCGGTCCGCGCCCATGCCGGCCCGCTCCAGCTCGGCGCGGACGTTCTCCTGGAGGCCCTCGCCGTAGGAGTCCTTGCGCGCCACGATGGCGATCTTGTGCGGCCCGTCGCGCATTATCACGTCGGCCAGGGCCCGGCCCTGGAGCCCGTCCGGCGGCGCGGTACGGAAGTAGAGCCCCTTGTCGTCCACCGTGGTCAGCCCGGCGTCGGTGTTCGACGGCGAGAAGAGGATCCGCTTCGCCGCCACCACGTCCGGCAGCACGGCCCGCGAGATGCCGGACGCGCCCGCGCCGATGATCACGTGCACTCCGCTGGCGATGTGCGAGGCCACCGTCGCCTTGGCCACCTTCGGGTCGGTGCCGTCGTCGCCGTCGATCCAGGTGACCGGCTCGCCGAGCACGCCGCCGGCCGCGTTGATCTCCCGCACCGCGAGCCCCACCCCGGCCGCCATCGGCGGGTACGCCAGCGCCAGGTCACCGGTCTTCGGCAGCAGCCCGCCGAGCACCAGCGGGGACCCGTCGCCCTTGTACGACTTGCCGCCGCGCTGCTTCTTGGCCGGCGGCGGGGCCTTGGTGCTCGCCCCCGACTCGTCGCCGGCGCCGACGAACTCGGTCTTGCCGTCGTTGAGCTTCTGGTCGTCGAAGTGCAGGGTGGCGTAGCTGGCGGTGGCCGGCTCGCCGGCGTCGGTGAACCCGGCCCGGTCCAGCGACACCCCCCGGTACTCGATGTCGCGCCCCTCCCGGGCCAGCTGGAGGCAGGCCGCCGGCTCCTCGCAGCGCTCGCCACCGTTCGTCACGCCGATGATCTGCTTGGCGATCTCGGTCGGCTCGGTGGTGCCGGCGAGCTGAGCGGCGAGCGAACTGATCACCACCGCGTCGTACGACTCGGCGGAGTAGAGGTAGTCCCGCAGCTTCGGGTCTACCGTGCGTAGCCGTTCCTTGAAGCTCTCCGGCAACTGCGTGAGGGGCGTGGTGCCCTTCATGCCATTCAGAAGGTCCGCGCGGTCCTTCAGCTCGTCGGCATACGAGTTCTGCATGTTGCCGTCGGTGCCGTAGAGGCGCACCTGGGTGGTGGTGGCTGCCTCTTCGGGCTGGTCGCTCCCGCAGGCGCTGGTAGCGAGCAGGAGCGCCGCGCAAGCCGTGGACAAGGCCGCGCGCGACGCGCGTGATACGGGCATGGTCGTCCTTCCTCCGGCGAAGGTCCGTTGGGCACGATAGCGTGCCAGCGCTGGACACGGGACCGTGGAGGTCGCTCCGTCGGCACCCCGACTCCCGTTATTACGCAGCGTGACGATCGGCCCGTTTCGGGGTCACCGCTTGACCCTTCGTCCTACAGTTCGGCAGGTGACCGACGAAGCACAGCAGACGCTGGACGATGCGACCGCCGTGCTCCGCTGGGCACTGGCCGGTGACGGCGACGGGGTGGTGGGCACCTTCGACGCCGTGGTGGACCGCTCCGGTCTGGCCGGCGCGTACGGGGTGGCCTGGTGCCTGGCCGCCACCATGGTCGGCGACGACGCGCCGGCCGGCGGCGCCGCCCTCGACTTCCCGGGGATCGATCAGGCTGACTATGACACCCGCTGGGTGGCCCGCTTCGTCAGCGCGTACGCCAACGACGACATCGACACCGGGGAAGCCCTGTTCGGGGCCGCGGTGGCCGACGGCCAGCTCCCCGACTGCCTGCTCACCCTCGCCGGTTCCACGGTCGCGACGCTGCGCAGCCGGACGGGCTGACCGCGCGCCGCAGCGGGGCTGTGATAGCTCTGGTGCATGTCCGAGGCGATGCTGAGCAAGGTCCGCAAGCTGCTCGCCCAGGCCGAGGACCCGGCCTGCACGCCCGCCGAGGCGGCGGCGTTCATGGCCAAGGCGACCGAGCTGATCGCCCGCTACGGCGTCGACCGGGCGCTGCTGGCCGCCCGGGCACCCGCCACCGACCCGGTCGGCGACCGGGTGGTCGAGGTGGTCGCCCCGTACGCCCGGGACAAGGCCGGCCTGCTCGCGGCCGTCGCCGAACCGCTGCGCTGCCGCTGCGTGCGGCGCCGCGCGGGGTCCGGCTTCGCCCTGCACCTGTTCGGCTTCGCCAGTGACCTGGAACGGGTCGAGCTGCTCTTCACGTCGCTGCTGGTGCAGGCCGCGCACGGGCTGGCCGGCGCGGCCGTACCGGCCGACGAACACCCGGCCGCCTTCCGGCGTACCTGGCTGGCCGGCTTCGCGCACGTGGTCGCCGAGCGGCTGCGGGCGGCCGAGGCCGGTGCGGTCGCCGACTCGGGGGCGCCCTCGGTGGCGCTGGTGCTCGCCGACCGCTCCGACCGGGTCCAGCGCCGGCTGGCCGAGGTCTACCCGCGACTGCGGACCGCGCCGCGCCGCCGGCTCGCGGGCAGCGGCTTCACCCCCGGCGCGGCGGCCGGACGCCGGGCCGACCTGGGCGGTACGGGCGTGACCGGCGCGGCCGGCATGCCGGGCATCGGCCGCTGACCGGGCGGCGTCAGCCGGCGGTGCGGGTGACCGTGGCGAGGTAGCGGCTGAGCAGTTCCTGCCAGCCGGCGGTGAGCGCCTCGCGGTAGCCCTCGGCCGCCTCGCCGTGCCGGTCGAAGTTGCGGTGCTCGACCTCGACCCAGGTCAGCTCCGGCGCCTCGGGCTGGAAGAGCACCTCCACCTCGCTGGCCCGCGCCGGGTCCGGCACCGGCACCCGGTCCGGCCCGATCTGCCAGGTGAAGACCAGCCGGCGGGGCGGATCCCAGGTGAGCACCCGGCCCCAGTCGCTGCGGAAGCCGTACGGGCCGATCTCGTAGAACATGCCGCCGGCCCGCGGCTCGACGCCGAGTTCGGCCAGCGCGTCCGGTCCCGACCAGGTGTATTCCGGCACCCACCAGTCGGTCAGCGACCCGGTGAAGACGGCGAACGCGGTTTCGGCCGAGGCGGGGACGAGGAGGCTGCTCCGCAGGGTGAACCGCTCGAATTCCTGACGAACCTCATTGGGGTCGGCCATCTCCTGTCCCATAGGCCCGGACCATACCGGCTGATGCCCCGGTGTGCAGCTTCGCGCGCGCCCGGTTTGGACAACCGGCTCCTGTTTTTCCGACAGCCCGTCGGGAGATGTGCCTGACCGGCGTGGGTTCCGGCGGCCCGGTTTTCGGTGGACCCGATTTTCGGTGGGCCCGGTCTCCGGTGGGCCCGGTTTTCGGCGGGCCCGGTTTTCGGCGGGGCCGCCGGGTCGGCGCAGCTCCGGTGGGCCGGTCCACGGACGATCCTCGGGCGGGGACGGATGCGCCGGCCGAAACCGGGTACCCGCGGCTGATCCGGCCCGGACGGACGGGCCAGCGGGGAGCGGGGAGCATGAGCGAGAGCGCAGCCAGCGAGCGGGGACCGGACCCGACGAGCGAGCGCCCGGGGCACCGGCCCGAGGGCGCGCCGGAGCCGGACGTCCTGCTGGACATCCCCGAGGTGACGGTCGACGAACTCCGGCTCGCGGTCGACGGGCTCGACGCCGACCTGTCGCTGCGCGCCCGGCTGGCCAACCTGGTGCAGCTCGACGCGGGCGTCCGGGTGCACCTGGAGGGCGTGGAGCTGGACGTCACCGGCGTGAGCGCCGAGGCGCTGCTCAAGGTACGGCTGGAGAAACTGGTCCAGATCCTCGACCGGGCGCTCACCACCATCGACCGGAACCCGCAGGTCATCGAGGCACTCGCGCGATCGGCGGGGGTCTCGCTCGACGACGTGAACCGGGAGGCCCGCAAGCTCGCCGGCGTGGGCGAACCCGTGGTCGACCAGCGCGGCGAGCAGGTCGGCACGGTGGGCGCGGTGGCCGACCGGGCGCTCCGCGGCGACACCGCGGAACCGGCGTCGGCGCAGTTGACCGGGGCTCGGCCACCCGAACCGCCGACGGGCAACGCCGAGCGGACAGCACCGGGTGCCGGCGGCGGGCCGACGCCGGCCGGTGAGACGGTGGGCGGCGCGGCCGTGGGCGGCCCGGCCGTGGCCGGTCCTCGCAGCGGCGGGTCGGTCGGCGGCCCGCCCGGTGGTCCGTCCGGCGGTGGCCCGTCCGGCGGTGGCCCGTCGGGTGGTCCTTCGGGCGGCGGCGCGGGGAAGCCTGCGGCGGATGGTGCCGGCAGCGAGGGCGCGGGCGCGGGAAAGCCTGCGGCGGGTGGTGCCGGCGGGGAGTCCGAAGCCGGCGGTGGCGGCGCGGGACAGCCCCCTGCGGGTGGTGCCGGCGGCGGGAAGGACCGGCCGGAGGCTGGTTCCGGTGGCGCGAAGCCGGGATCGGAGGGTGCCGGCGGGGGGCGGCCGCCGACGGGTGCGGGGCAGGCACCGGGGGCGCAGCAGCCGTCCGAGGGCGGGCGGCCCAGCGGCCCGAGCGCCGCCCAGCTCGCCGGGCAGGCCGGGGAGACGCTGCGGCAGGCGGGCCGGAGTGTGTGGGAGGCGATCCAGGGCGGCATGGGCCAGAACCGCCAGCAGCGACCCAAGCGCTGAGCAACGTCCGGCCGGCGCTGGTTCGCCAGGTTGTGCCGGCGGGCGCGAGGCGGACCGCGATCACATCACGGCCTATGGTGGGCCGATGTCCGAGCAGTGGTCATTGACCGTCGACTGCGCGCGCCCGCGCGAACTGGCCGAGTTCTGGTGCCTCGCGTTGGGATACGTCCCGGCCGCTCCCCCGGCAGGGTTCGCCACCTGGGAGGAATGGCAGATCCACTGCAAGGTTCCCGAGGACGAGTGGGACGACGGCGCCTTCATCGAGGACCCGGACGGCGTCCGGCCCGGTGTGTCGTTCCTGAAGGTGCCGGAGCCGAAGGTGGTCAAGAACCGGATGCACTTCGACCTCCACGTCGGCGGGGGCCGGCAGGAGCCGTTCGACGTGCGCTGGCCGCGGATTCAGGCGGTGGTCGACAGGCTGGTGGCGGCGGGCGGGGCCGTGCTCCGGGTGGACGAGCCGGACGGTACGCCCGACCACCTGACGATGGCCGACCCGGAGGGCAACGAGTTCGACGTCCTGTAGTCCGTGCGGGCGTTCAGCCCACGAGTTCAGCCGGCGCCGCGAGGTCCGCACTGTCGTAGAGCCCGGCGATGGCGCCCTGATCGTCGCCGGCGCACACGGCTGCGATCGTGTCGATCAGCGCGTCGTAATCCGGGCCGGTCCTGCCCTGGTAGGAGGCGTCCATGCGCCCCCACTCGTCCCAGGGCAGCAGCTCCACCTTGTTCAGCGCGGCGAGGTCCCTGACGGCGTTCCCGCGGATCTCCGCGGGTCCCCAGTTCTCGGTGCCCTGTACGCCGAACTGGGCGGCGTCGACACGGCCGGCCCGGAAGGCGGTCCAGGCCTCGCCACCGGTGAGGAACTCGCCGCTGGCCAGGTCCGCCGGCCTGGTCACGAGGGAGTAGCCCAGGATCTCGGCATCGATCCGTACCCAGCGGCCGTCCTGCCGGTACTCGGTGATCCAGTGGTCCACGCCCTGGCCGGGTTGGAAGTAGGTGGCGAAGCCACAGCGCGCGCGGGCGGCGATGCCGCGGTAGCGCAACAGGGCGCAACTGAGCACGGCGAAGTGGCGGCAGGTGCCGATCACCCGCCGGTCAGGGGTGCGTGCGGTGGTCAGCGGGGCGGGGTCGAGGGCGAGCAGGGCGCCGATGATGCCGTCGACCGGCCGCAGTTGGTTCTCGGCGAACCGCTGCTCGGGGATGCCGAGCGCGCGGGCGTCCGCGGGCTGGATGACGAGGTCGTGGACAACGCGGCAGATGTCCACGGGCTCGGCCGGGAGATCGTGCAGCGCCGGCGTGTGGGCCGCGCCGATTGCCGTCAGTGGGCCCGCCGTGGCGTAGTCGATCATCCCCGTCATCCGGCCATCGTAGACAGCGCCGCCGGCGACCGCCGCCCGTGATCTGTGCCGATTTGGCGAGAGTGCGGAGGCCCGGGGCGGTGTCCTCCGGCCGGGGGCGAGCCGCCTCCATGTGCTCGTGACGGTGGGGCGGAGCCGACGGCTCCGCCCCACCGTCAGCGGGGAATCAGCGGGTCACTCCCACCAGAACTGCTCGGTGGAGACCAACTGTCCGGGGATCACCTGCCCGTCGGTGGACAACTCGGTGTACGCCCAGTACTCCAGGTTCTCCGCCAGCGGAGCGTTCGGCCGGAGCTGGTACGAGGCGGTCGTGCCCCGCTCCACCCGGGCCGGCAACTCCAGCGTGGCGGGGGCGTACCGGCCGTCGCGGCCGAGGATCACGTGGCCGAGCCGGTAGTCGACGACCGGGCCGCCGGAGGCCTGCGCGAAGACGTACGCCGTGTAGGTGCCGGCTTCCGGCATGAAGGCCCAGGCCCGCTCACTGCTGTGCCAGCTGGCGGCGCTCCGGTACACGAGCTTGTCGCCCTTGTACAGCCAGAGGTCCAGGTTGGTGTTCGGGTCGTCGGTGGCGGTTTCCACCACGATCCCGGCGCTGCCCGCCGGCACGGTGAAGGTGTGCGCCCGTACCCCGAGCGCCTCCGGGTCGAAGACCCCGCCGTTGACCCCGGCCGGCATCGAGTACGAGTCCCAGCGGATGGGGGCGTAGCCGGTCGACCGCCCGGAGACCTTGCCGGTGAAGCCCGGCTGCATCGACCCGAAGGCGCCGGTGGTGAGCCGGTTGAAGTCCTCCAGGTTGTCGTCGTACAGCCGGGGGGAGATGCCCCACGGGCGGGCGGCGACCGGAACCTTCACCTGGTGGGCGGCGCTGCGCCAGGTGATCGCGCCGGTGACGTAGCGGTCCCACGGCGCGCTGCCGCGGCGCAGCGTGATGGTGACCGTGGCGGTCCGGCCCGGCGGCACCGTGACCACCTTCGGCGTCACGTTGATCTCCATGCCCGGCAGCCCGGTGACCGAGGCCTGGTACGTCTCCTTCTTGCCGCCGACGTTGGTCAGCTTGCGGGTCAGCGTCACCGACCTGGTGCCGTCGTACTCGCGCAACGAGATCGACGGCAGGTTCAGCTCCCGGCCGTCCGGCTGCGCCGTCGAGGCGAACGCGACCAGGTCCGCGGCGGCCGGTTCGAGGACCAGCCCCGGGTCGTCGGCCCGGTCCAGGGCCAGCAGGCCGCTGCCCTGGGTCAGCGGGTTGTCGGTGCCCACGGTGTCGGTGGCGGTGGTCCGCAGCGCCGAGGCGATCGCGCCGGGCGACCAGTCGGGGTGCTTCGCCCGCAGGATCGCGGCCGCGCCGGCCACGTGCGGGGTCGCCATCGAGGTGCCCGAGTACGCGTCGTAGTACCGGCCGAAGTTTCCGGGCGGGGAGACGGCCGCGATGATGTCGCTGCCGGGCGCGACCAGGTCGGGCTTCATGAGCCCGTTGTGTGTCTTGTCCGGCCCGGTGGACGAGTAGTCGGCGACGCTCGGCACGCCCGCGGGGACGCTGGAGCCGTCACCGCCGGAGGTGACCACCGCGGTGCCGTCTGTCGGGTGGCGCATCAGGTAGTTGAAGATCTTGCCGGCCTGTTCCTTGCTGTTCAGGTAGAGCACCGGGAAGTCGAAGATCGAGTTGACCCGGAAGTTGCCCACGGGGTCGAAGAGGACGAGCGCCGTGGCGCCCTTGCCCCTGGCCTCCGCCACCGCCGCGTACGGGTCGTCGAGGGCGCAGGCGACGACCTTGTTCTTCACCTTCGCCGGGTCCAGGCCGTAGCAGTACGCCGAGCCGTCGTCCGGGTTGCCGGCCTGCTCGCCGAAGACCAGCGGGCGGGGCCGGCCACCGGGGAGGACGTCCAGCGAGGCACCGACGATCCTGGTGCCGTTGCCGAGCTGGAGGGTTCCCTCGTTCACGTTGGTCACCGCCGCGCCGACCGTGGTCACCCACGGCTGGGCGTTGCTGATCGCGCCGCTGAAGCCGTCGTTGCCGGCGGCCGCCGAGACGAAGACCCCGGCCAGCGTGGCGTTGAGGAAGGCGGTACCGATCGGGGTGTTGGGCTCCCAGTCACCCAACTGCTTCCCGATCGAGTAGTTGAGCACCTGCACACCGTCGGCCACCGCCGCGTCGATGCCGGCGATGATGTCGGCGTCGTAGCCCGCGCCACCCCAGAGGACCTTGTAGACGGCGATCTGCGCGTCGGGCGCCACGCCGGTGACCGAACCGAAGTCCCGACCCGAGATGGTGACGTGCTCGACCGGCAGTCCGGCTGCGGTCGACGCGGTGTGCGTACCGTGCCCGACCATGTCGCGGGCGGAGAGCACCTCGCCGTCCGGCAGTCCGCCGGTGGCCGCGAGGTACGTGTCGGCGAAGTACCGGGCACCGACGATCTTGCCGTTGCAGTGTTCGGCGACGAACATGACGCCGGTCTGGCAGGTGCCGTGCCAACCCGGCGGGGCCGGCATGGTCTTGGCGAACGACGGGCTGTCCGGCCAGATGCCGCTGTCCAGGACGCCGATCACGATCCCGGCGCCGGTGTCCTTGCCCGGCTTCGCCCCGGCCGGCTGCTGCGTGGGGGCCGTCCCGGCGCCGGCAGCCGCTCCGGTCACCGGCGCGCCGGTGGCCCCCTCAGCGGTCGGCGCGCCGCTGGTCGGGGCGGTGGTGGTCGGCGCGGTGGGCGTCGGGTCGGCCGTGCCCGGCGCGGCCTGGTTGATGCTGTACGCCCGGGACTCGACGACCGAACGGACCCGCTTGTCCCGCTTCAACGCGTCGACCTGAGCGGGCGTCAGCGTTGCCGAGAACCCGTCGAAGGCGGTGGTGTAAACCTGGTCGACCTTGACGTCGGCGGCCTCGGCCACCGCGCTGCGCCGGGCCCCCAGGTGCTGCCGGTACGCCTTCGCCGCCGCCGAGTGCGGCGCCAGCCGTCCGCCGTCCGCCGGCCGGGTCCGGGCCAGCCCCGGGATCTGACCGGTGTACGTGGCGACCGGCTCGTCGGCCAGTTCGACGACGTACCGGGCCGGACCGGAGGGTGTCTTGCGCTGCGGGTCGGACTTCCCGGTCCGGCCCCCGCCGCCGGTCAGGTCCCGCCGATCGTGGTTCCTGGCCGGTCCGAAGTCGAGACCGCTGTCCGCCACCCGGCCCGCACCCGTCGACGCCGCCGACGCCGTGCCCGCGGTGGCGACCGTGCCGGCGCCGGCCAGGGTGAGTACCAGCAGGGGTATCGCCAGTCTCCTCCGGCGCCGGGTTCTCCTCGTGCTCGTAGTCACGAGACTCCTTCCACTCCTGCCCGGGAGCGCTCCCAGGCCACGGGGCACTCCTCGATCCGGAGGAGATGCCGACGCCACCCGACCGGTCCGGTCCACCATCGGCGGGCTGCGATCAGTCGTCGGCAACCTGGATGACGTTCACCGAAACGCTAGGTTCGGCCCCCCTGGTCGACCAGGCAAGATCACCGGCAATTTGCCGTACCGGGGCCGGAGCCAGGGCCAGTACCAGGGCCGGGGCCGGGGCCGGGGCCGGAGCCAGGGCCAGTGCCAGGGCCGGGGCCGAGGTGGAGCAACTGCCGGGCTCGGGTCGCCCGTCCCTGGTCGCCGTCGGCCTCGAACCGCCGTACCGCGTCCAGCAGGACCCGCTTCCCCCGGGGGTCGCCGGCCCGCAGCAGCACCTCGCCGAGGCCGAGCGCGGCTTCACCGGAACCGAACGGGTCACCGCCGGCCGCGAAGTCGGCGACGGCCGCCTCCATCGCGGCGATCGCCGCGGGCCACTGCCCGAGGTCGGCGTGGGCCCGCCCGAGCCGATGGTGGATCCAGCCCTGCAGGGGGCGACTGGCGAGCTGACGGTCGGCCGGCTGATCCGCCAGGGCGGCCTGCCAGTCGTCCAGGGCGTACCGCAGGTGGGTGATCGCGGCGGTCGCCTCACCGCGCTGCCGCCGGAGGTCGGCCAGCGTGTACGACGCGATGACCCGCCCGGTCAGGTCCCCCGCCCCGGTCAGCTCCCGCAGCGCCCGGGCGCAGGTCTCGACGGCGCCCGCCAGGTCGCCGTCCCGATGGCGTTCGCCGGTCAGATAGAAGCACGCCCAACCGAGGTTGCGCCGGTCGCCGGCCTCGGTGGCCAGCCGGAAGGCCTCCCGGTGCTGCCGGACCGCCTCCGCCGGCCGGCCGAGCACCAGCGCCTGGGTCCAGCCGAGGGCGTTGCGCTGCGCGGCCTCCGCGACCGGGTCACCGCTGGCCTGCGCCGCCGACACGGCGAGGCCGAACAACGCCGACCAGTCGATGACGTGGTGGTAGCGGTCCGAGTACCAGTGGAGCGCCTCGGCGGCCGAGATCACGTCCCGGTGCCGCCCGGCCGCCGCCGCCTGCCGAACGGCCCACCACCAGCCGTGCCGCTCCGCGGTGAGCCACGACATGGCGGCCTGGCCGCTGCCGAACCCGGCGCCGGCGGCCGGCTCCCGCCTCGGGTCGGGGTCAAGCCACGGGCCGGCGCCCTCGACCATCGCGAGCAGCCAGGCCCGTACCCGGGCGGTGGCCTCGTCGCGGTCCACCGGCGGCTCCTCGGCCGCGAGGCGTTCGGCGGCGAAGACGCGAAGCAGGTCGTGCAGCAGGTAACGGCCGGGTGCCGCCGCCGGCGACAGGAGACTGGCGTCCGCGAGCGTCTCGAGCGCCGCCTCCGCCTCGCCGACGTCGACCGCCAGCAACCGGGCCACCGCCGCGGCGGAGTAGTCCGGCCAGGGCAGCAGCGCGAGCCGGCGCAGCGTCCGTCGCGCAATCTCCGGCAGCTGGTCGTACGACAGGCTGAACCCGGCCCGGACCCGGGTCTCGCCGGGATGCAGCTGGTCGAGGCGGCGCGTCTCGTCGCGGAGCCGTTCGGCCAGCCAACCGACGGTCCAGGACGGTCGGGAGGCGAGCCGGTTACCGGCCACCCGCAGGGCGAGGGGCAGTCCGGCGCAGAGCCGAACCAGTTCGATGGTGGCTTCCGGCTCGGCCGCCACCCGATCGGCGCCGATGATCTCCTCGATCAGCCTCCTCGCGGTCGCCTCGTCGAGGTCGGCCAGCCGCAGCCGGCAGGTGCTGTCCAGCCCGCCGAGGGCGAACCGGCTGGACACCAGGGTGAGCCAGCCGGGACCGGTCGGAAGCAACGGCCGCACCTGGTCCTCGGTGGCCGCGTTGTCGAGGACCAGCAGCCCGCGCCGGGCGGCGGTCAGCATCCGGTAGCGGGCGATCCGTTCGCCGGGGCTCGTCGGCAAGGGACCGCTGCGCCCCTCGCTGAGGCTGGTGAGCAGCTGTTCCATGGCCTGGTCGGCGGAGAGCGGCGTCAGGTCCAGGCCGTGCAGGTCGACGTGGCACGCGACGCCCGGCAGCTCCGCCGCGAGGAGGTGCGCCGCGCGTACCACCAGCGTGGTCTTGCCGACCCCCGGCGGGCCGCTGATCACCACGGTGGCGTTGCCCGGCTGGCCGGCGAGGTGCCGTGCCTGCGCGATCAGTTGATCCAGTTCGGCCTGCCGACCCACGAAGTCGGGCACCACCGGCGGGAGGCTGCTCTGCTGCCAGGCCGGCGCCAGCCCGATCGCGTGCACCGTCTGGAGCAGCCGGGCGCGCGGCTGACCGGTCAGGCCGAGGGCGTTGGCCAGTTCCTCCACGGTCCGGCGGCGCGGCCGGGCGATCCGCGCGCCCTCCAGATTGCGTACGGTCCGCACCGCGACTCCGGCCGCTTCGGCGAGCGTCTCCTGGCTGAGCCGCGCCGCCGTCCGGTGCTCGCGCAGCAGGGCGGCGAGTTGTCGCACGTCGACGGTCTGCCGTCCGGCCGCGACGGCCTGGTCAGCGATGGGGTGACGCAAGCGCCGATCCGCCTCCCGGGTGCCGGTGCCGGCCGCCAGGTCGCGGCCGACGACGTGCAGGCTATCCGGGCCTTGTTGCAGGTGGATTGCGGTGCCGGACGTGCCGGTCACCCGGGCCTGCCGAACGGCCGGTGGTGCCGGCGTCCCGAGCGGTGCCATCCTGACCGGATGCGAGTCGCCTCGATTCACACGTACCCGGTCAAGGGGTGCCGTCGGACGGACCGCGACACGGCGCGGGTCGAGCCGTGGGGCCTGGACGGCGACCGACGGTGGCTGATCGTGGACGAGACCGGGATCGGCCTCACCCAGCGCCAGCACCGGGAGCTGGTGACGCTGCGGGCGGTGCCCCGGCCGGGCGGGCTGACCCTGGACGCGCCCGGGATGACCCCGCTCGACCTGGCCGAACCGGTCAACGGCGACGAGGTCCGGGTCCGGGTGTTCCGGAGCCGGCCGCCCGCACCGGTACGCGCCGCCGGCCCCGAAGCCGACGGCTGGCTGCACCGGTTGCTGGGACGCCCGGCCCGGCTGGTCTGGCTCGGTGAGCCCAGCCGTAACCGCGTGCCGTGGCCGGTTCCGGCGGGCACCGGTGCCGAGGTGAGCTTCGCCGACGGCACCCCGCTGCTGCTGGCCAACGCCGCGTCGCTGGACGTGTTCAACGGCTGGCTGCGGGAATCGGGCAGCCCCGAAGGGCCACTGCCGATGGCCCGGTTCCGCCCCAACCTGGTGGTCAGCGGCGCCGCGCCGTGGGCCGAGGCGACGTGGGTCGACCGGCGGATCAGGATCGGCGGCGCCGTGTTCCACGGTGTCGGCGAGTGCGGTCGCTGCCTGGTCGCCACCATCGACCAGGAGACCGGGGAGCACGGACGGGAGCCGCTGCGGATGCTCGCCGCCCGGCGGAACATCGGCCAGAAGCTGCTCTTCGGTCTCCAGCTGACGGTCCTGGCCGAGCCGACCGGTGCCGGTCGCACGGTCCGCGTCGGCGACGCCGTGCAGGTGCTGGACTGACCGGGCCTGTTCCGGTGCCGTACGCCGCCTGTCGTCGCCCGGCGGCCGGGTCGCCGGGCTGACGGTTTGACCAGGGCTGCGCATACTGAACGCAGTGACACGCGCACCGCTTGTCAATGGGGTCCGGGGTCACCCGACAGACGGAGGTCGACAATGCGTTGGCTCATCGTTCTGATCATCGTGTTGGCGGTTGTCGCGGCGGTCGCGCTGTGGCGTCGTTCCCGGCGGCGGGCGGTACTCGACGACGGCCGGGTCCGTGACCTCCAGGCGTCAACCGAAGCGCGCCGGCGACTGGACGATCACCGCAACCCGACCGACGGCAGCGCGGGCAGCGGCGCAGGTGGGGTCGGTGCCTGGGGCGCCTAGGTGCCCCGGCCGGCTCGTCGGCGATCGCCCGTCACCTCCGTCGATGGCGGGCGGGTAGCGTCCGGCCGCATGGAGGTCTTCCTGCTCTGGCATGTCCGTCACGCCCGGTGGTTCGACGGGCGGGCGACAACGCACCGGGACGAGGCCGGCGAGCTGGTCTGGGACGAGGAGGACGGTGACGACCTCAAGCTCCTCGGGGTCTACTCGTCCGCGGCCCGGGCGGAGGACCGGATCCAACGCGCCAGGAACCTGCCGGGCTTCCGCGACGAGCCGGACTGCTTCCTGGTCAGCGGCCACACCGTCGACCAGGACCAGTGGAACGACGGCTTCGTGTCCATCCCCCGCGACCAGACCGACTAGATCCGCTACCGCACGCGGTCGCTGGCAAGGAGTTCCTGCACGGTCGGCCAAGGCCGTACGCCGGCTCAGCGTAGTGCCGCCGCCAGGTCGGCGGCGTTCTCGTACGCGGGCGCCGCCCGTTCGGTTTCCTCCTCGCTCAGCACGACGCGCTTGACGCGGTCCAGCAGGTCGGCGGCGGTCTCCGGGTCGTCCAGCACCAAGGCCAGTTCCGCGCGGTAGACGAGGACCTCCACCTGCGTGACCGGGTCGTCGTCGGGTTGCGGGCGGGCCAGTGCGCTGTCGAGGATCCGGACGGCCTGCCGGACGTCACCCCGGGAGTCGGCCTGCACCACAGCGTTCGCCAGCGCCTTGGCCAGCCGCCCCGCCGGCGTGGTCGCGGGCAGCGGATCAGTAGTGGCCTTCCGGACGACGCGGATCCAGTTGCCGCCCGGGTCGATGACGCTGAACCCGCTCAGCCCGTCCTGATTCTTCCGTGCCCTGGGCCGGGTCATTCGGGGAGTTCCGGTGACGAGCACCTTGCCGTACGCGGCGCGCATGCCGGCGGCGAACGCCCGGTGCAGTCCCTCAAGGTCGGCGGTGAGCACGAGGCAGGAGCCGTAGGACCGGTTGGGGTCGAACCCGGGCATCTCGAAGAAGTGCAGATGCAGGTCCTCGCGCTGCAACGCCACGTACGGGTTGGGCTTGCGCTGCTGGTAGGTCGCGCGGAAGCCGAGAACCTCATAGAAGGCGGCGATGTCGTCGATGGACGCGCACGGCAGCAGGGGAACGGTCACTTCGTTGGCCATGCGTCCTTCCTAGGTGCCCGGGCGGGCTCATCGCACATGGAAATAGCCGTTCGTCTCCTTCGGACAACCGATCGGCCGATGCGCCGTCGCGGCGCTGCCTCTGCTCTGCGGTCCGTTACGGCACCGCCGGCGGAGCGGATCACGAGTGGACCACGACGTCCCAGCGTCCACACGGTGAGCGCGAAGCAGCAGAGCGCCGTTCCCGTGATCGTGACCGCTGTCCAGCCGCCCGCGGTGTCCGCCTTCCTGAGCCGCTCGACGCAAACACAGAACTCGTCGTGTTGATCTAGGGTGACGCGGTGACCGGAAAGCCCGTGACGACAGTGCTGTTCGACTTCGCCTGGACCCTGTTCGCCAGGGACTCGGAACGCTGGGTGGGCAACGCGGCGGCATCGATCGACCGGGCATTGGCTGCCGGCGAGGCGCACCGTATTACTGGCGACTTCGCGGAACTGTTGCGGAAGACGGCCACGGACCCGGCCCACCTCGCCCGAGATCTGGATCCGCGAGCCTGGGACCGGGCGATCCTCGCCGTGCTGGAACAGATTCCCGGGGTGGACCAGGCGCTGGCATCGGTCCTGCACGAAACCCACGCCGAAGCGATCGTGCCGTACGCCGACACCGTCGCCACCCTGTCCGCATTGCGTGACAGCGGTGTTCGCATCGGCGTCGTCAGCAACGTCGGCTGGGACATCCGCACCTGCTTTGCGCGGCACGGACTCGACGGCTACGTCGATGCGTTCGTACTGTCCTACGAGGTCGGCTTCGTCAAACCGGACCCTCGGATCTGGGTCGCCGCCCTCGAAGTCCTCCAGGCCGTACCGGGCCGGACCCTGATGGTCGGCGATCATCCCGCCGGCGACGGCGGATCGGTTTCCGCCGGCATACCGGCGCTGATCCTGCCAATGGTGGACTCGCCCGCTCAGAAACGCGGCCTCGAACATGTGCTCAGGCTTGCCCAGGTGCCGTCCTGACAGGTCTGTCGCTGGCTCTGCGGCCTTGACACCCCGCAGATGATGGCCGCATGAGTGACGCGAACGAGCTGCTGGTCGCCTTCCGCCTGGGGCTCGTGATCTTCTTCGTCCTCCTGTTCGTATTCGGCGTCCGTCTCGCCGTGTCGCGACGGTTCCCCGTCACCTGGGCTCGGCCCGCACACCCGACGGAGAGCGAGCTGTCGCGGAGGGTCCGGGGTGGCGTCGGCGTCCTGCTGGTCGCCGCGAGTGGGCTGATCGTGGCAGCCACATCGCTCATCCCCATGCCCAACCTGATCGCCGGCATGCTGGGGGTCGCGGTACTGCTGGTTGCTCTGGCCGCGCTGCGTTGGTTCGTTGTGTCGCGCGAGTAGCCCTCAACAAGTCGCTGTCGCTCAGGACACCGTGGCTTCCGCCCGCTGTCCACCTCCGGGGCACTCCTCGGGCGGGGCGTACGCGCGAATGGTGCCGTTGTGCCGCGCGGCCCTTCCGTCAGCGGTGAGGGCAACGAGGCGTTTACAGACGGGGCACCGGCCCCGCTGGTGCTGCGAGCGCTGAGTCACCTTGCCTCCTCGGGTAGGTCGTTGCGCGTCTTCAGTTTCCTCGGACGCGCCATGCCGCCCATCGTTGCCGATCGAGTCAGATCAGCTTCCACACCTCGAAATGGGCGAGGCAGTTGAGCAGCAGCAGGGCGCCGGCACCGGCCAGCAGGTTGAGCCAGAGGGAGGCGGCCTGGGCGGCAAGCCAGCTCCCTCCATATGGTCGGCCATCCGGTCGCCAAGCAGGCGACAGCCAACCATGACCAGGTTGTAGGCCGCGAGGGTCGCCAGGGCATCGGGCAGCGGCATTCCGCGATTCCCCCCGGCCTTACGCCTCCGAGCGCGGTCCCACAACCTGCTCAAGCAATGCTTTGTCGGCGGCATCCACCGTGTCGTCGTGGAGCAGCGTGCGTACCAGCGGCGCGTGTGCGGAGAACACTTCCCGGCACAGCTCGCGTTCCGGATGATCGCTGTCGTTGCCGAGCAGCAACACCGCGCGTTCGTTCTCCGCGTCGACCGGCTGCGACAACTCCGCGGTGATGACCACGAGGTCGAGCAGGCTGGAACGCACCGAGATTTCCGGGTCGGCTGCCAGGCGAAGCAGGAACGGCAACGCCGCCGGCATTGCCGCGCTCAGGTGGAAGATGCCGCCCATCAGGACGTTGGTGAGCACACGTGCCGCCTCGGGGGCGGCAACCTCATCCAGCAGTCCATTGAACAGAAGCGGGACATCGGCGGGACAGCCAGGGATCTCAGACCACGCGATTTCGGTGCAGCCCCGCAGTGCGGGATGCTCGTTGTCGGGCCGACCTACGTGCGCATTCTCTTCAAGGAACCGGACAACAGCCGCCTCCTTGGCCGCAGCATCCACCACGCACATCCGCCTACGCCCCCGGTGTCGTAGGGCGCGCCAGTTCCCGAGCACGTCCCTGACTAGCACTGTCCTCGAACCAAGCCAAGCATGCAAGCACAGAGACCCGTCCCAGCCGCTTCATTAAGTCGGCCGGTGTGGCGCCGGTCTGCGCCGCGCGGCGAGGGTCTGCCCCGTGTGCCGCAAGTCATGAAAGCTGAGGTCATCCAGGCCCACCTTCCGCCCGTGCACGGAGGAAACGCCTGATACAAGGTGCCCCCCGCAGGGGCGATCCGTCGCGGCTGACGAACAGTCGGTCTTTGCCCGCGTACTCATCCAGGTGTAGACGGATCACCAGTACGACGTGTGGTGGGACGGCGATGGTCCGTTTACCCGCCTCAGACTTCGGGTCCTTTCTGACGCGTACCGAAGCCTCATTCGGCCACGCGAATACCACGCTAGCTTTGAAGCCGCTGTCACCTTCATCCGTATTGCACCTTGTCACCCTGACCCTGGCCCGCTCCCCAGAGTGTGGATCGGCGGCAGAAAAGATGGCCGCCAGCGAGTGAGCTATCGGGCCGGCATGCGCGCTACGCGACCAGGTTGCCGGCAGTGCTCAAGACGACGCCCAGGCCCAAGAAGACGACAGTAGCCAGAGCGCTCCGAGCCGACTCGCGGCTGATGGCGTAGGTGATCAACGTCCGGACAAACATGACATCACCCCAAGTCATGTCCGGTTCAACGCCTCGTTGTCGGCGGTACTCGGCCGCAGCCTCTCGGTCGTCTCTGTGTAGGTTGCTGGACTCCCGGATGATGGCGACGCGTGCTGCCGCCTGCCGGTAGGCGACGACGGCAGAAACGGTGGCGATGCCGATAGCGACCAGTTCGAGGATGCCGCCGATCAGCGACAGCCATTTGCCGAGCGTCATGACGCCATGGTGGCGCACCTGATCAACCCGGCGGTGAGCCAACGCGATGGGTGGCAGCCAGCACCTCCGCATCCTGAACGAAGGCCCAACCGATCTTGACCATGTGACGGTCGAGCTGGACCCTCCCCGGATGTTCCAAGAGTCATCGCCCGTCACCGCCATTAGCTCCGCCCAGGTGATGACGAAGTCCGGGCAGTCGGTCGACCTCGGATCGTTCAGAGTGGGTGAGATCCACGACCTGGTCCTCTGGCGAAACGGCCGCTTGCAGGGTGAGGTGAGGTGCCGGTGCCACTACCGATCTGGTGAACGTTCGTGGGTGGTACTCGTCAGGGTTGACCTGACTGCTCTGCTCTAGATCAAGGCGTGCAGCGAACGTGCAACATGCGGCGGCGATCACCGGCCAAGAGCGGTCAAGCAGGGCCAACGGGGACGAGCGCAGCCGAGGGCATTACAGCAAGATCCCCACCCGCGTTTCCGCTGGTGGGGATCTTTGTAGCCCGGCGAAAGGCTATGTGGCCAGGGGCGGGGTCGAACCGCCGACCTTCCGATTTTCAGGCACGCACATTTCCGCAGGTCAGAGCGCCGCAGAGGGCCGCCGTGCGATCGTCATGCGACTAGCTCCGCATCGTGATGTGCCGGGGCAGCCGTGCGACATCACCGTGCGCAGCCAGTTCCGACAGCGCCTTGGCGATCTCCCGGTCACGCCCGTCGACGGCGTGCAGGTACCGGCGAGCGGCAGCCATGGACGAGTGACCCAGCCGCTTCATCAGGTCGGCCAGGGTCGCGCCGGTCTGCGCGGCGAGGGTCTGCCCGGTGTGCCGCAGGTCGTGGAAGGTCAGGTCATCGAGGCCGACTTGCTTCCGCGCCCGAACGAACGCCTGATACAAGGTGTCCCCCCGTAGGGGCGAGCCGTCGCGGCTCACGAACAGCCGGTCTTTGCCCGCGTACTCATCGAGGTGCAGACGGATCACAGGCACTACGTGTGGCGGGATGGCGATGGTCCGTTTGCCCGCCTCAGACTTGGGGTCCTTGTCGAAGGACTTCCCCCGGTCATGCAGCGGCTCGACCCGTGCCTTGCGAACCGTGATGGTGTGCTCGAACAGGTCGACGTCCGAGACGCGCAACCCCGCGATCTCCCCACGGCGCAGGCCACACCAGGCAGCGATGAGAACAGCGGTGCGGTAGCGGGGGTTGATGGCGTCGACCAGGGCGACGACCTGAGCGGGCGTGGCGACTGGCCGTTCAGCGACACGGACCGTGCCAGCACCTGGGATTTGGCACGGGTTACGGGCGATGATGCCCTCCCGTACGGCGGTGTTCATGACCATGCGCAGGAACCGGTACGACTGGGAGATGGAGGTGCGGCCACCGTTGCCGCGTAGGGCAGCAGCGTGCCACTCCCGGACCCGGCTCGCCGTTAGGTCACGAAGCGGCACGTCGACCAGCGGCACCAAGTGCAGCCGTAGGTTCCGTTCGCACGTCTCCCGCCACCGAATGCCGATCTTCGGGCTGTCCCGCAGGATGGCCCGCGCGTAGTTGCCGAACGTTTCCGAAGCCGCCCGGTCGTCCAACCAGGTGCCGCGCGAGATGTCTGCTTCTACCAGCGTCAACCAGCGGTTGGCGTCAGTCTTTGTCTTGAAGGTCTGCGGCGCGTTCTGCCGAGCGCCACCATTGGGCGGCACGAACGAGGCATGGAAGCGACCCGAGGGGAGCTTGCGGACGTACCCAAACTGACGACGCTTGCCCATCAGGCCACCGCCCTTCCGTCCGACCAGGCAACCGTGACCGGCTCCACCGTGCCGGCAGCGATGAACTCCGTGAGGGCAACTTCGGGGATGCGGACGTGGTGGCCGCCGAGCTTGACGTACCGGATGCGCCGCTCAGCGATCAGCCGGCGGGGGAATCGCTCGGTGGTGCCCAGGCGAGCCGCGGCTTCCTTGACCGTCAGCAGCTTCTCCACTCGGTGGCCTCCTTCCCGGTCGGGTTCGTGGATGCGGTTGCCGAAACATTGGGCGGGTCGGCGGCGGCCCGTTTCGCGGCGTCGAGTTGGGCGCGCCATTGGATGCGTTCGGAGATGGCGCGGAGGACGCGGTGGCCGAGGGGTGGCAGGTCGGGGTCGGTGGGCCGGGCGAGTTCCCAGGCGTGTCGGACGGTGTCGGAGCCGGTGGGGGCGGTGGCGGCGTCGGTGGTGACCCCGAGCAGCGCTTTCACCCATTCCCGGCGGTCAGCGCGGTGGTCGGCCAGGGTTTTGCCGGACCACTGCCGGGAGATGAGCACGCGGCGGCCGCCGATGCCGAGGGTTTCCCGCTTGTGGACCTTGTTCTTGCAGTTGCCCGGCTTCAACCCGGGCCGGGCCTTCTTGGGTTGGACGCCGTAGAGCAGCCAGTTGGCGCACCGCTCGGAGCACGGCGTGTGCCGCAGTTCCTGCCAGAGCCGTTCGAGGTGTGCCCGCTGCCGGCCGGTGGTGACGTCGTGGCAGTCGGCGGCCTGCTTGGTCAGGTACTTGGTGATGTAGCCGACGCACCGGTCAGCGTCTTTGGTGCCGGCGAGCACGCCCTTGGCGTCGACCTGTGCGCCGAAGCGGACCACGTGCACGGGTTCGGCGTCGGAATCGGCTTCGAGCAGGTCCAGGGCGTCATCCCAGGACGGCAGCAGCTCACCCGAGTCCGGGTCGGTGTAGCCGCCGGCGGCCGGGTCCCATTGCGGCGCCCTTCCCGGTTCGTAGACCAGCTCGGTAGCGGGTGGCCACCACACCTGGTGATAGGTCCCGGCGGCCACCTGGCGGACCAGTGCCCGGGGGATGGTGCCGCGCATGGCGAAGTGCGCGTGCGGCGCAAGGCGGCGCTGCGGCTCGACCGCCCCGGCGTATTGGACGTTCCAGCCGACCGCCCGGCGGAGGTTCTGCCAGAACCTGTCGAGGAGGCGGGGGAAGTGCACGGCGTCCCATGCGGCCCGCCGGTAGTCGTAGGCGTCCGGGTCGACCGGGGTGCCGTCGGAGTGGACGCGGCCGTAGGAGCCGAGGGTGAGGGTGAGGAACATCGACGGCCGGAACACCATCCCGGCGTGACCCTCGAAGGTCCGCCCGATGGTGCGGTTGTCGACGGGGAGCCGGGGCAGGTCGGCAGCGTCCTGCCGCCGCTTGGTGGAGCGGACCCGGCGCTTGCCGTCGCCGTCCTCCTGGTCGTCGCTGCCATGCGGGGGCGCGGGTCGGCCTCGGAGTCCTTCGCTGGTGATCTGGCCTTCCAGCTCGGCGATGGCGTCGTCCAGGTCCGCGACCTGATCCCACTGCGACACCCGGGCCGCTTCGTCGCGAGCGAATTCTAGGTGAGCCCGGGCGACGATCAGGCCGCGTTGGGCGTCGGTGGCGGGTTGGGGGCCGGGGTCGGGTTCGTCGTCGCGGTGCCATCCTTCGCGGATCTGCTGCTGCCGCAGCTTCCGTGCCCGCTTGGCGCAGGCCGGGCACTTCGCCTCTTGGGTGGCCCCGCAGGGCATGTCGATGACTTCTGTCTGGCCGCTGTCGAGGTCGGTGCGGCGTAGGGAGACGGGGCGGGTGCAGACGCCGTAGTCGGCGGCGAGGTCGGCGACGACGTCGACGGAGCGGGGCATGAGCATCCGGGCGGCCCGGGAGCCCGGCCTCGGCTCCACCACGGGGGAGGGGGCAAGGCCGGGCAGCATCGGGGTAGTCGTCATCGACTCACCCCCGCAGTCGCGGTAAGGTCGCGGACCCGGAGGGTGGGGCGGGGGTCGACGGTGGCGTGGTCATCCCGGAGCGGGTCGAAGGCGACGACTCCGGCGCGGGTGGTCTTGGCCCGGTACATGGCCGCGTCGGCATCGGCCAGGGCGGCGGCGAGGCCGGCCGGGCTGGCGGGGGCGAGGCCGATGCTGGCGGTCACCGACACGACCACACCGGAGGGCAGCCGGACGGGGGCGGCGATAGCGGCGGCGAGCTGGCGGGAAGCCGCGGCCGGATTCGGATCGAGCAGGAGCGCGGCGAACTCGTCCCCGCCGAGCCGAGCGGCCACACCATGGACGCGGCGCAGGCGTTCCGCGACGGCGGTCAGTACGAGGTCTCCAGCGGCGTGGCCGTGGGCGTCGTTGACCGGCTTGAAGCCGTCCAGGTCGACCACCACGACCCACGGCCACAGCCCGGCGAGCTGGGTCCAAGCGTCGGCCAGCCCGGCGCGGTTGGCGAGGCCGGTGAGCGGGTCCCGGAGGGTGGAGCGTTGCAGGGCGGCCAGTTCGTAGCGGGCGGCGGAGAGCCGGTACTGGTCCCAGCAGAAGACGGTGAGGCCGGCGACGAGGAACAGGGTCGAGAAGAAGTGCTCTTTCATCGGGTCACCTCTCCAATCAGTGGGACGCCGTTGCGGCGGGTGAAGGCGGCCGGGGGCACCGGGGCAACAGGGCCCGGACGGGCAGGCTCGGCGGGGGCCGGGCGGGTCGGCTCGGCGTGGACCAGGGCGATGGGCTCAGGCATGGCCGGTGTGGCGACGGGGGCGGGGGCCGGCTGGACGGGCGGGGCGGGCGGTTCGACGGGGCGTGCCTGGGCGGTGGGTTTCGGGGCCGAGCGGACGGGCGCGGGGTTGGCCGGGGTCTGGGTGGGGGCGGTGGTGAGGACGAGCTTGGACAGGCCCATGAACGCCAAAGCGGGGACGGCGGACAGGAGCCAGCCAGTCAGGCCGGGCTTGGCGACCGCCAACTGAGCGGCGAGTGAGAGCAGGACGGCGGCGACGAGCAGGAACATCGGGTAGCCGACCGGCTGACCGGTGCGGCGTCGGCGGCGGATGGTCAGGAGGGCGGCGACGGGGACGAGTTCGGAGATGACGGCGTTGGCCCAGCCGAACCACTCGCCCGTGCCGGGCGGGCTGTTGTCGAGGGTCCAGTCTTTGACGTGGGTGAAGGAGGCGGCCCCGGCGAAGCCGGCGACGAGCAGGAGGATGACGACGAGGACCAGGCCCTCAGCGCGGTCGGTGCGGGTGTGGGTGGGGTGGGGTTTCATGCGGCACCTCCGAGGACTTCGCCGTCGATGACCCGGAGCCGGCCGTAGGTGTGGGCCATGTCGCGGATCTCGTCATCGCTCAGGTAGGAGAACCGGACCCGCATCGGGGTCGGATCACCGTCGATGACCACGAACCCCACCCCCGGCAGGCTCTGCGGGATGCGGTCGCACAGTGCGCCCCGGTCCCGCATCCCCTCACCCAGCACCAGATCGACCTGCGCGGCCTCGGCCAGCCGGAGCCCGATGCGGGTGGGGAACAGGTCCCGGAACGGCAGCACCTCCTTGCGGGGGTCCTGGATCGCGGCCAGGACGTGCACGCCGACCGCGCGGCCCTGGGACAGGAGGATGGACAGGGCGGCCTTGACGCGGTCCTTCAACTGCCGGTCGGTCAGATATGCGGTCAGGTTCGCCAGCTCATCAATCACCACGACGATCAGCGGCTCATCCGGCGTCGGCGTGTGTTGGCGGGTGCGGCCGTAGAGCTTCCCGGCGCGGTCCTTGGCGACGGTGGCGGCTTCCTCGATCAGCTCGACCATCGCCGGGTAGTCCTTGCGGGCGAAGCGGGCGAACATCGGCGCACCCATCCCCAGTTCCATGCCGCCCTTCGGGTCGAGGCCCCAGAGCTGCACGAGGCCGGAGGTGACGCCGTTGGCGAGGGAGCGGACCACGGACCAGATGACGGAGCCCTTCCCCGAACCCGTGGCACCCACCACGAGGACCTGAGTGCCGAACAGGCGCAGGTCGTAGCCGTCGCCGTCCTCACGCCGGCCGACCGGCAAGGCGGCGAACTCCGGCACCGCCGGCACCGGCAGGGGGCGGACCGTCTTGGCGAGGGGGTCACCGCGGAACAGGTGCAGCAGCACCACATCGGGCCGAGGGCCGGGGGTGGCCTTGACCTGGCGGACGCCGAAGGTGTGGGCGAGGCGTTCGGCGACGCGGGCGAAGTCGTCGGGGATCTGACCGGTGACCATCCGCACCGTCACCACGTCCACGCCCGACGTGCAGCGGACCCGCCGCAGCACGGGCAAGACCGTGTGGGAGTCGAAGGAGACGGCCAGCTTCGCAGTGACCATCGCGGCGTGCCACTTGCGCCGGTACAACCACCTGCGGAACCGGGACAGCACCGGCCACCACCCGAACCGCAGGAACGACGGCCGGTGACCGAATGCCCAGCCGGCGGCGACGGCGGCGACCAGGACCACGACACCGACCGGACCGGCCCAGCCCCAGCGCAGGTAGAGCCAGGCGAAGAACACGGCGGGGGCGGTCACGTACCAGAAGCGAACCAGGACGACGGTGAAGCGGGCGAGAGCCTTGACGGTCCACCAGGTCAGCGCGAGCCATAGCGGGATGCGGATGAAGGGGGTGCGGACGTTGATCGGGGCGGAGTCGATGCGGTCACCCCGGATCACGTTGACCAGCGGCATCGGCTCAGCCCTCCCCGACCGTCGCAGCAGCGGCGAACAGGGACGCCTGACCGGGCGAGGTGGACCGGCGCACAAGGCGACGGCGGACCGCCGGCCGCGACGGGGCAAGAGCCGCCAGGTCCACCGGGCCGGATAGCGGGGCGGGAACGTGCCGGGTCATGGTCGGCAGCCAGCGGCCACGACCGAGGACCGCGCGCAGGTCGACCCGGTCGGAGACGTGCGGGGCGATCAGGTCCGGGTCGAGGTGGCGCAGCTTCACCACCGTCCGCGCCAGCGCAGCAGCGGCGGCTGAGATCTCCACCAGCACGGCCACCCGGACGGCGTCGGCGGGCACGGTGGTGTAGACCTCGCGGGCGGCTCGGATACCGGGACCGGCGAGGCGCATCACGGTGCGCCGGTGAGTCGTGCGACGGGGGCCGGGGCGCGGGTTCCCGGCGATGCGGGCAGCGTCAGCTAGCGTGGGCATCAGCCCAACTCCTTCCAAGAGGTTGCGGGTGAAGCGCGGGGCGGGAATCGTCTTGGCGGAAGAGGCCCGCCCCGCGCGTCCTGATCTGGTCAGGCCGCCTGCTTCACGGCAGCGGGCTCGGTCATGGCCCCGGCGCGGATCGACCACGCCTGACGCGCCCGGCACTTCCCCGACCCCTTGCACCGCTGGCTGTCGACGTACGGCGTCAGGGTCACGTCGGTGAACATCACCGCCGGCGGATAGCCCGGGATCTTCGACGCCGGCGGCACCGGCTGCACCGGCGCGGCGATCTTCACCTTGACCTCCTTCGACCCGCCGAACTTCCCGGCCTCCGGGTCCAGGTCCAGCACCTTGACCACCCACAGCCGCTCGCCCGTGTCCTTGTCACGCGCCTGGTCATCACCCTGACCGCGCTTGTCGAAGTCCGTCACCGGCTCCACACCCAGACACAGCGCACCCTGCGGAAACACGTAATCGAACGGAACCGGAACCTTGATCGAGTTCGGGACAGCCATGCCCCTGCCTCCTCTGGCCTCGCGGCGGCGACCTGCCGCCTGCATGTCTTATGCACATCTGCATAAGACCATTGAGGACAGTATGCACGCATGCATAACTGAGTGCAAGCGTTTCTGTCGATGCGACAGGGAGTGCTCAGGAAGTAGGGCGCACCGCTGCGAAGGACACGCAGGCGAGAGCGAGCAAGCCTGCTGCGGCGATGAAGGGAGCGCCGAGGCCGCCGGCATCGGCAACGACGCCGCCGAGGACGGACCCGAGAGCCGCGGAGCCAATGCCGAAGAGGCGGGTGGAGGACACGACGCGGCCGAGCATCTCGTCCGCGGTGTGCAGCTGGCGAGTTGAGCCGCCGACGACGCTGCCTGTGGTTGAGGCGATGCCAACAAACAGCAGCGCGACACCAGCGACCCACGCGTTGCCGGCCAGCACTACGCTGAGCCAAGCGGCGGCTTGCACGCCGAGGGTAACCGCGTAGGCGGAACGTGCCGAGAGAACGGCGGAAATGCTAGGAGCGAGCCATCCGCCAGCGATGCCACCGAGGGCGCCGGTCGCGATCAGCAAGCCGAATCCGAGCGTGCCGAGGTTGAGCACGTCCTGGGCGTAGAGGACCAGCGTCGCGAAGGCGACGTTGTAGCCGAGGTTGTAGGACGCCATCCCCAGCGTCACTGTGCGCAGCTCAGGGTGCCGTATCAAGTGAGCCATGCCCGCTTTGATGGAGCGAAGCATTGGTGCGTGCTGGATGGCAGGCTTCGCCGGGGGCGCGGGTAGCCGGCTGACGAGGGCCGCCGACAGCAGGAACGAGCCAGCGTCGAGGCCGAAGGGTAGAGCTCGGGCGGCTGCGAACGCCGCTGCTCCGGCGGGTGGGCCAGCGAGCGAACGCCCGAAGGTGTCAATCGCCCATAGCCGGCCGTTGGCCTGCGAGAGTCGTTCTTTGTCGCGACCGACGATCATCGGAATTGCGGCTTGGGCCGCCGGATCGAAGAAGCAGGAGCCGACTCCAACGAGGAAGACCGCCACGGCGAGGCCGGCGATGGTGGCGTTGTTGCTCACGATCAGGAGGACGAAGGCGAGTAGCACTGCCGCTCGGCCGATGTCGGAGGCGACCATGACGGTTCGCCTGTTCCATCGATCGACCAGCGCCCCGGCAGGCAGGCCGACGAGTAGCCAGGCGGCGTAGCCGGCCGCCGACACCGAGGCGACCGCCAGCGGATCACGAGACAACGCCGCCGCCATCAGGGGAGCAGCGGCCAAGAGCATGCCGTCCCCGGTGACCGAGACGCCGGTAGAGGCAAGCAGCAGGCCTAAGCCTCGCTTCGGTGACGCCTCGGCCGGGCGCTCGGTCACCGCAGACATACGATCAACTCTCAGCGCTTCAGTTCATCGAGCGTGAACTCACCAAGGGCGGCACCGTCCAGGAACGCCGACCACTCCCGCTCGGTAAAGGTCAGCATCGGACCCGTGCCCGCCTGCTTCGTGTCCCGGACACCGATCACACCCTCGGCGTACGCGACCTCAACGCACCCGCCACTGTCGCTGCTGGAACTCTTACGCCACTTGGCCTTGCTGAAGTCAGCACTCATCACGGCCTCCCGTCAGTCGATCGAGGATCCTCTAGATCCTCAATGTGACGAGCCAGTAACGCAAGGTGCTCTATTGAGTCGTCCGGTGAGAGGGCATCGGCGGCGAGCGCATCGAAGACGCCCGAGTACGTCTCCACGTCGGCAGGTGCCGAGAGGTAGAGATCGGCCGTCTGTGACTCCACGAAGACAACCCGGGGACTGGACTCGGCGCGGAAGTCGTACAGCGTGAACGGCACCACCGCCGAGGCCGTCCGATCCACCCCCAGCGGAATGATCCGCATTGTCACGTTGGGCAGCTCGGCGCGCGTACGCAGGTACGCCAGCTGCGACAGCATCACGTCACGACTTCCGGGCCAGGCGAAGAAGGCGCGAGCGTCCAGAAGTGCGGAGTAGGCCGGGGCGTCATCCGAACGGAGTAGTGCCTGCCGACTCATCCGGCGGGCAACGACCGCCTCCGGGTTAGGCCAGCAACCGCTGCGGACGTAGGCCAACGCGTACTCCGGCGACTGCAACTGACCGGGCACCATCAACGGGTAGTACTGCTGAATGGACCGCACGCGCGTCTCAATCGCCGCAACCTCACCTTGACGGCGAGTCACGCCACCGGCCCGCACGAGCCAGGCACCCCCAACGCCCTCGTCGTCGGCGGTCATCGCAAGCAGCTCGGCCCGGACTTCCTCTGGCACCCCGTAGTAGTGAAGCAACGTCGCAAGGTCTCGCGTGCTTACCGCGATCCGCGCGTTCTCGATCCGAGACACCTTGGGCTGCGACCACCCGAGGGCCGCCGCCACCTCTTCACCGGAGATGCTCAGGCCCTCTCGGATGCGCTTCAGCTCGGCAGCCACTCGCTCCCGATAGGCCGCGGTGCCCATGCCCACCTCCAGGCCATGCAGTCATGCATACGCCAGCGAGTCTAGGCGGCTTAGGCCGGCTCCGTCGATTCGACACCATCAGCGAGCGCCGAGGCGTCATCCGAGCCTTCCTCCGACGCAAGCCACGAGAAGGCGGCCGTCACGGCCTCCTTCTCAGTCCCGAGTATGTCCAGGCTTACGCGGATCAGCGCGTGAAGCGAATCGACCCACGACCCGGCGAGGTCTACATTGCCTCCCGCCGAAAGGGACAGGCTGGGAATAAGATGCCCTCGATGAAGAATGTTCAGGCATCGTTCCATGCAATGCGTCTCTACCGACCACCACTCAGAATGCTGGACGCCGCTAAACATGTAGTAGGCATGGCGGTAAAGGTCACGAAGGCCGCTTTCCTCAGCCATGGCTCGTAATGACTTTCCGCCCGCGAACGAGTCGCTGGTGTCTACGATTCGATGATCAAGCACGCCATCGTTATGGCTTAGGCGGTCGAACTCTTCGATGGCCTCCTTGACATCCGGTCGGCGCAACAAGTACTGGGGGAACTCGTCAGCGATACGCCTGTACAACTTCGCCTTGCCGGAGCCGTACTCCTGATATGCACGGTAGATTGAGGGATCTTGAAGCGCCATCCACTGCAAGTAGATCCGCACCTCGACAAGGACCCGGCCCACATGCGCCCCATGTTCCATGCACCAAAGGTCGGGCACGCCCAGCGCTGTGATGACCTCTCGTCCTGCCCGGGAGACCAACCCGGAGTGGACCTCCTGTCGCTCCTGGTCGTAGAGGCGGGCAGGGGACGTCTCAAGGGCCTCGACGTAGCTCGAAAGCAGGTCCATCGCGAGTTGCCGCAGATGTGCCGCGTCCTCCGGCGTGGCTCCGGGGGCGGCATTACGGCCACCCTCTTGCGTGCCGGACTGGTCACTCTCGTCTCGGCTTCGGATGCAGCGTGTCGTCATTGAATTGAACCCCCAAAACACCTTTGCCCATCGAGTTGTCGCATCAAATCGCGTCGCATCCTCCGTCAGACAAAGGCCCTTCATCGCACCCCACATCGCTCGAATCGCAGAATCAGCCTGTGAGCGAGTGGCGGAATCGTTGGGGTAGGGCTTGAGTAATTCGATCGTGGCCGAGCCGCTCCGAAAGGTCCCAGCCTGGACGGCGCTCCATATCGAGAGACACTTGATGATTGCCTCTCGATGACCATCGCGAAGCGCCTCCAGGACTGCTCGTGTCAGCAAGTCGACTTCCGACTGACCGGGTGGCGCAATGTCGAGGTCCACCAGCCAGCCTGCTGGGCGCTCGGGGTAAGAAGCGAGCGCCGCCGCGACGGACTGAGGCAGAAGGCCGTGCTCTACTGCGCGGTCTCTGACGACGCTACGGGCGTCCGGAACCTGCTCGATGAGCCTGTCGAGGCTTGTGAGCCTGCCGTCGAGTCCGTCAGCCAGCACCTTGGGCTCCGCCCGGCCTGCCAAGTCACGCTGGACCGCCCCTTGCCACCGAACGAACCTGATCGCGCCGGTAGATCCAAGTTCCGCTAGTGCAAGGACTGGCCACAGTAAATCCGGCAGGTCGTCTCGCACCCAATCGCCGATGTGCAGGACGCCGGTCGCGGCGAGGGGCGAGAGGTACCGGCGTCCCTTTCGCACGTGGCCAGAAAGGGGGCCGGAGGTTTCGGTACGTTGCTGGCGCTTCACGGGCTCACAGTAGATGCGGCCTGCGACAGATCCACCAACCCCAAACTCTGGCTTCGCTGTCGAGTCCCACCTGAGGCTTGACGTTTTCGTCCCAGCTGATGGTTGACGGAGTGGCCTAGGGAAGATTCGGTGGGCTCATCGTAGACGGGTTT
>NZ_JBITLH010000009.1:0-318518 GCF_044465125.1 Micromonospora sp. NPDC049836 | reverse complement strand
CGACCCGGGAATGGTCATCGACGACGGTGTGCACGAACGCAGTCCCGACCCGCGGTTCCCAACGGTGATTTCGAGTGCCGGTGCGGCGGGCGGTGGCCTCCCGGTTCCGTTCGCCCTGGACCCGGCCGACGTAGCGCCACCCACCGCCATCAGGGATCTGGCCGAGCTTTTTGACGTCGACGTGCAGCATCGCGCCGGCGTGGTCGTGTTCGTAGCGGCGCACGGGTTCGCCGGTGCGCCGATCGATGTGTGACAGCCGGTTCACCCGGCAACGGGCCAGCACCGCGTGCACGGTCGAGGCGGGCATGCCGAGGCGGCCGGCGATCTGCACCGGCCCGAGGCGGTGCTTCCACCGCAGGTGCACGACCTTGCGGACCACCGGTTGCGGCGTGCGAGCAGGGCTGTGGTGTGGCCGGGACGACCGGTCGACCATCCCACCGGCGCCGAGCTCGACGTAGCGCACCGCCCACCGTTTCGCCGTCGGCCACGACACGTCATAGCGCTCCGCCGCCCGGGCGACCGGCCACCCCTGATCCACGATCAGACGCGCCAGGCGAAGACGTGCACGAGGAGTCAGAGCGGCGTTAGCGTGGGACACGAAGGCCTCCTGGTTGGCGGAGCGGTTCCTAGACAGCTCCACTCCACAACCGGAGGCCTTCGTCATCACGTCTATCTACGTCGTGTCGGCACACGACCTCAACCAATGTCCCTGGGCAGTACACCTAGCCCGGACCGCTCGGAGGGTGCCCGCGCGACGCGGACACCCTCCGAGGGCTGGCGGTGCCGGATTCCCGGCTCGTCCTCAGCTCGTGGGGCCGGACGCCGCCCCACCGAGGGTCACCTTGAGGATCTTCTCGTTGCTGTTGTTCGGGGTGCTGTCCTTGTCCCCGCCGGTGCTCGTGGTCAGCCACAGGTTGCCGTCGAGGGTCGGTTCGACGGTGCGCAGCCGGAAGTACGTCCCGACGAAGTACTGCTGGATGTTGGTGAGCGTGTTGCCGCTGATCTCCGCACGGTACATCCGGTTGCCGCGCAGGCAGGCGATGTAGAGCACGTCCCGGACGATCGCGATGCCGCTGCACGAGGCCTCGGCCACCGGGTACGTCCGGATCGGAGCCCTGAAGTTCGGGTTGGCGCAGTCGCCGGAGGTGCCCTCGCAGGCGGGCCAGCCGTAGTTGCCGCCCTTGACGATGATGTTGGTCTCGTCCATGACGTTGTTGCCGAACTCCTGCTCGAAGAGCCGACCCTGGGAGTCGAAGGCGAGTCCCTGCGGGTTGCGGTGGCCGTAGCTCCACACGTAGTTGCCGAAGGGGTTGTCCGCCGGCACGGTGCCGTCGGGGTTGAGCCGCAGCACCTTGCCGCCCAGGTTGTTGGTGTCCTGGGCCACGTCCGGGTCCTGTCCGTCGCCGGCGGCGGCGTAGAGCTTGCCGTCGGGGCCGAAGCGCAGCCGGCCGCCGTTGTGGTACTTGTTGCGCGGGATTCCCGTGACGAGCACCTGCTCGGTGCCGGTTTGCAGCGTGCCGTCGTAGCGGATGCGCACGATCCGGTTGTCGGTCGTGGTGGTGTGGTAGATGTACAGCCAGCGGTCGGTGGTGAAGTTGGCCGAGACGGCCAGCCCGAGCACGCCGCCCTCGCCGTTGGTGCCGGCCACGTTCGGCACGGTGCCGATGCTGTGCTTGTCGGTGCCGTCCGGGTTCATGGCGACGATGTCGAACAGGTCGCGCCGGCCGTAGAGGACCGTGCCGTCGGGCAGTTGCACCAGGCCCCAGGGCAGGTCCTTCTCGGTGGTGATCACCGCGGCGCCGCAGACCGGGCTCGTGCAGCCCGAGCCGGTGTGCGCGGTGACCGCGGCGCTCGCCCCCGAGACACTGCCCTGGGCGTCCCCGGCGGTCACCGTGTACCGGTAGTCGGTGTCGGGCGTCAGCCCGGTGTCGGTGAACGTGGTCGCCGGCGGGTTGCTGGCGGTGCCGGTGGTGGAGCCGACCGCCGTACCGTTGCGCAGGATGGTGTAGCGGGTGACCGCGACGTTGTCGGTGGAGGCCGACCAGGTGAGGGTCACATCCGTGCCGTTGACCGTCGCGGCCAGGTTGGTCGGCGTGCTGGGCGGAGACGTGTCCTGCTGGCAGAACGGCGGGGTGACCGAGAGCGTGGAGCTGGCCTGCGAGACGTTGCCGGCGGCGTCGCGGGCATTGACGTACCAGCCCCAGGTGACGCCCTGCACGACGCTGAGCGTGGCGGTCAGCGTCCGTCCCGAGACCGAGGTGACGAGCTGGCCGTCGTGGTAGATGTCGTAGAAGGCGACGCCGACGTTGTCCCAGGAGGCGTACCAGGAGAGCGTGACCGACTGGCAGGTCAGCCGGGTGCTGCGCAGGCCGGCCGGCCGGGTGGGCGGGCTGGTGTCGGCGGCGAGCCGGGCCGCTGGCCGGCTCCCGGTCGCCGGTGCGGCCGGCGCGGCGTTTGCGGGTACGCCGGTCAGGATGGTGCCGGCGCAGATCAGCAGGGCGAGCGGGACGCGGTGTGGGAGCTGGTGGGGAGTGATCCGCACGGTGCTTTTCCTTCCCGGGGTTCTTGGTCAGTACGGGTAGCCGGGGACGTTGAGTCGCACGCTGTACAGGCCGGAGTCGTTCGTTCGGCCGGAGGTGATGTAGAGGGTCTGCCGGTCGGGTCCGCCGAACGCCACGTTGGTGGTGCCGGTGCCGCCGGAGCGGATCGTGCCGAGCTGCGCGCCGGCGGGCGAGTAGACGTGGATCAGCCCGTCCGAGCCGGAGGCCCAGTACACGTTGCCGGCGCAGTCGATGGTCACCCCGTCGGGACCGCCGAGGTAGTTCACGAAGACGCTGCGGGCGCCGGTGCTGCCGTCGGGCTGGACGACGTACTTGTAGATCTTGTTCTCGGCGTAGGCGCCCACGTAGAGCGTGCTGCCGTCCGGGGAGAGCGCGATGCCGTTGGGTTGCCGCAGCCGGTCGTCCACCAGCGACACCTGGACGCCGGAGACGCGGAAGACGCTGGTACGTCCGCTCATCTGGTCGGGTCGGTTGCCGCGCTGGAAGTTGGGGTCGGTGAAGTAGACGACACCGTCGGAACGAACCGTGACGTCGTTGGGAGAGTTGAACGCCCGGCCCTGGTAGTCGGCGGCGACGGTGCTGCGGGCCTGGTCGCTCAGCCGGTATGCGGAGACGTTCCGCTGGTCGTGGGTGGCGGCGATGATCTGCTGGGCGTCGGGGCTGAGCGCCAGGCCGTTGCTGCCGGCGTTGGCGATGAAGGTGTCGAAGGTCGCCGGCGGGGTGAACCGGCGGATCGTGGAGGGCTGCACGTTGTTCGGCCCGGTGCCCGGGGCCATGTCGGACATCAGCAGGTAGCCGCCGTCGGCGATCCAGACCGGTCCTTCGAGGAACGAGAACCCGCCCTGGATCTTCGTCGCGGACACGGAGCTGGCCGGCAGGGGCGGGCCGTACCCGGTGCCGCCCGGGCAGACCCCGGGGGGCGCGCCGGGTGGGCCGGCGAGCGGGCTGGCGTTAACGTTCACATGAGCGGCTCCCTGAGGTGGCGGGAGTGCGGGTGCGGCACCGGCGGGGCCTGGTGCGGTGGTGAGTGCGAGGCACAGGCCGGTGAGTGCGGCGATGGTTGGACGCCAGGTCATCGGGTACTCCAATCGGGGTCGGTGAATGCGAGGCCCGTGATCGCCAGTGAACTGGGCCCGGCCACCAACGCCTGTTATCGATAACAATCGATGCCTATGGCGCAGCTTAGGCGAGGAAGCAGCGCCCCGCATCAGTTCCCCACGATCACCTTCGGCACCTGCCCCGAAGACACCCGATGACCTGGCCGGGTGACCGGGTTGAGCACGGACACTCCGTACCCCTTCGTGGCGACCGCCCGCGACGGGGCCGGCAACGCGTCCGCGGCCTCGCCCGGCGTGACCGTGCGGACCGCGATTGCGGCCACCGTCGACCAGGTACCAAGCGCCACGGCCTCGCGCGCCACCGCGGCACTCGATCGCAGACTGCGCAAGGCAAGTAGCGATGTCCCAGATCATGCGTGCCGGGTCTGCCACGCCTGACCCGCTGGACGCGATCAGGGCTCCTCCGTCCCAGTTTGACGCGCGCCTCGGTAGGGAAAGTTCGCGGACACCTCGATGAAGGAGGGTGTATGGAGACGTCCGCTAGCGTCGGACGCAGTTATCGACAGCCGAGACGGCCATGTGTGGCGGCGCCTGCTGCAGCGCCAACCGCGAGGGGGCGAGCCTAATGGCTCGCGTCGGTCGCTACGGGATCCCAGGGTTCGTGTGGTTCCTGATCTGGCTCGTCGTCTGCATCTTGATCGTCATCCTGCTGGCCCTGCTCGTTCACCACTTCGGAGGCGCCTCTCTGTCGCTCAAGCTCGGCCACTTCTACCTGAACGTCGGCGTCACCTGACCTGCCACCTCGTCGACGCTCCGGCGTCGGTACCACCCAGGCCGTGTTAGCCGTCACCTTCGGTGACGGCTAACACGGCCTGAAGTGCCATGCGGCATCGGCGTACGGCTCGGCGACCCGCGGTGGCGGAGTCGGTCGGGATTCCGGCAGCTGAGACTCGAATCCCACCGCCAATCCTCTGGTCAGGACTCCCTGTCCGGTCGCCTCGTCAGCGGGCTCGAAGAAGTCACCGGGGCAGCGAGACTTGTGTGAGCTTCAAGGTGTGTCCTCAGCGCGGCGCTCATTCGCGGGCGCCGGCCAGCTCCACCGGGCGCGTGCGTAGGGCAGCGATCGCGGGCAGCACGGAAGCGACGACCGCCACCACCGCGCACGCCCCCAGCGTATTGGCGAGGGTCCGCCAGGGGAGGACCACGGTGGACCGGACCGACAGCGCGGCCAGCGAGCCCCAGATGCCGAGCACGTTGAACGCCGTCACGATCGTGCCGAGCACCGCGCCGACCACCACGACCGTCAGCGCCTCGACGCCGACCAAGACGAGGACCTGTCGCTTCGTCGCGCCGGCGAGCCGCAGCACCGCGAGGTCGCGTACCCGGTCCGAGGTGGCCATCACCATCGTGTTGCCCAGCGCGATGCCGGTGTAGGTCAGTGCTATGCCGAGGACCACCAGGTAGCCGACGCGGGTCTGGCGGCTGTTGCTCGGGTACTGCGACTGGATCCAGTCCGTCCGGCTCTGCACTTCCGCCCCGGTCGGCTCCAGGACGGCTCGCACCGCCGCGGCACCGGCGATCGCGTCGGCCCCGACGGCCCACGTGACGTCCAGCCGGTCCGGTGCCACCGCGGGGGCGTTATGGGGGGTCACGAAGACGCCGTTGTTGCCGGTACCCGCGGCGACGACGGCGACGATCCGCAGCGATGCCTTCGTGCCGTCGCCGAGCCAGACGTCGACCCGCTCGCCGACGGTGCGCTGCGTCCACTCGTCGTTGACGACGATGCTGTTGTCGTCGAGGTCGGCCAGGTCGCCGGACCGCACCGGCAGCGTGCGGGCGACTGCGAGGTCGTGGGGATCAACGGCGTGCGCCTCCGAGCGGATCAGGGCGGTACCCTCCTCCAGGGTGTAAATGGCGGTGGTGGCGCTGGCCGTCACCGTGGCGCCCGGCACTTGCCGGACCTGCGCGATCGTACGGCTGTCGAAGCCCCCGGCCGCGTCGTCCGCCTGCACGATCAGGTCGGCGCGGGTCTGGTCGCCGATTTCGGCCGCCTTCGCCTCGTTGATGGTCGCCGTAGCCCCCAGCAGCGAGCCGGCCAGCGCCACGGTCACCAGCACCGGGGCGGCGATCGCCGCGGTACGCCGGACCCCGGCGGCGGCGTTCTCCCGCACCAGCATGCCGGTGGCGCCGGGCAGTTGGGCGGGAAGCCAGGCGAGCAGCCGGGTGAGCGGCCGAACGAGGATCGGCGCGAGCAGCGCCACCGCGGTGATCAGCAGCATCGGCTGGGTGGTGTACGTCTTGCGGTGCAGCGCGTCGGCGGGGTCGGACAGCATCCGCCACAAGGCCATGCCGAGCCCGGTGGCGAGCAGTCCGGCACCGAAGACCCAGCGCCCGCACGTCATCGCCTTGCTGTCCACCGACGCCTCTCGCAGCGCCTCGACGGGACGGATGCGCCCGGCCCGGACCGTCGCCACCGTGACGCCGGCCAGCGCCACCAGCAGGCCGGTCCAAAAGGCCACATGGTACGGCCACGAATGGGCGCCAACGGTGAACCACGGCGGCGCGAGCCGTTCGTCGACGAGCAGCCTCGCGAGCCAACGTGCGCCGTACGAGCCCAGCGCGCACCCGGCGATCGAGGCGAGTACGCCCACCGCCGCCGCCTCCATGAACATCATGGAGCGGACCTGCCTCGGGGTGGCCCCGGCCGTACGTAGCAACCCGATCTCGCGGCGCCGCTGGGCGACGGCGAAGGCGAACGTGGACGCGACCACGAAGACGGAGACGAACGTGGTGACCCCGCCCGCGGTGCCCAGCAGCGCGTTCATGGCGATGAGGGCGTCCCGGTCGCGGTTGGGCTCCGGGTCGGCCCGATGCCGGTCGTCGCCGGTGAGCACCTGCACGTCAGCGTTGGGACCGACGAGCGTACGCACCACGTCGGGCGCGGCCCGCACGACGAGGTTGTCGATCCGGGGCGACAGCTTCGCCGCCTCGCCGTCGGCGAAGAACATCGCCTCCTCGAAGCGGGCCGGAGCGACCACGCCGGAGACCGTACGGTTGCTCAGCCCTGCCGACGTACGCACCGGCAGCGCCTTGCCGACCAGCGACGGGTCGCCGGCCAGGACGACCTCGCCGGGCCTGCGCGGCTCGTGCCCGGCGGTCAGCCGGTACCCGCCGAAGGCGGCGATCGACCACGGATGCCCGACGAGGCTGTCACCGTCGCCCGTGGCCACCCGGACCGGGAACGACCGGTCGGCGATCGTGGGCACCTTCGCGGCGAGCACCGTGGCGATCCGGGGCGCGACGCCCCGCGGCTGCGCGAGCGGCTGAGTGCGGTCGCCGGTCGGGGAGTGCACTCGCAGCTCGTCGGCGCTGCGCACCACCACCGGCGCGGCGGCGAAGCGCTCCGACTTCTGCTCCGGAGCGTCCAGCGTCGAGGCGAGCCCGAGGCCCATGGTGGCGATCAGGGCCACGCCCAGCGCCAGTGCGACGAACGTGCCGACCAGCGTCACCCAGCGGGTCCGCAGCGTGCCGAGGGTCACGGTCAGCACGAGATGGTCTCCATCTGGGTCATGCGGGCCGCGACGGCCACGGCGGTCGGCGACTCCAACTCGCCGTTGAGATGGCCGTCGGCGAGGAAGACGACGCGGTCGGCGTACGACGCGGCGACCGGGTCGTGGGTGACCATGACGAGGGTCTGCCGCTGCTCGTCCACCATCTTCCGCAGCATCGTGAGCACCTCGCCGCTGGTGGTGGAGTCCAGTGCGCCGGTGGGCTCGTCTCCGAAGAGCACCTCGGGGCGGGTGATCAGCGCCCGGGCGATGGCAACCCGCTGCTGCTGCCCGCCGGACATCTCACCGGGGCGGTGCTTGGCGCGGTCGGCCAGCCCCACCTGGGCCAGGGCGTCCTGCACCTGGGAGCGGCCCGGCCGCCGCCCGGCCAGGCGTAACGGCAGCGCCACGTTCTGCTCGGCCGTCAGGGCCGGCAGAAGGTTGAAGGACTGGAACACGAAGCCAACGCGCTCGCGGCGCAGCAGGGTCAGCCCGGTCTCGTTGAGCGTCGTCAGGTCCGTCTCGCCGAGCAGCACCGAACCGGAGGTCGGGCGGTCGAGGCCGGCCGCGCACTGCAGCAGGGTCGACTTGCCCGAACCGGAGGGGCCCATGACGGCGGTGAAGGTGCCCTCGGAGAAGGACAGCGAGAGATCGTTCAGAGCGGTCACCGCTCCGTCGCCCGCGCTGTAGGCACGGGTGACGGAGCGGAGTCGGATCGCGTCACGGGTCATGGTTCAACGTTGGTGTACGGCGAGGGCTCGCACAGCCTCGCGGGAGCGAGTCTTTGCGGTAGTGCCAGCGATACCCGGCCAGGGGATCGAGCTGCGCAGACCGATGCGAACGTCGGCTCCCGGTGCCGGGCCGGCGGCCGCTCGAGCTCGCCGTTGAGCGCCGCCAGTACGTGGGGGGCAGCAGGTCTTGTTGGTAACGCAGGCACCACCTTCCCCGGTCGCGGGCTGCTGGCTGGAAACGCCATCGCGCGCCGCCTACGGTTGTCCGGGTGAGCGCGCAAAATGTGTGGCAGGCCTTGGCCCGGCCCGGCTTTCTGCGGTCCGGCTGGCCTCTGCGCTCGGTGGGATATCTGATCACCAGTGGGTTGACGGGATTGCTGACGCTGGTCGTCGCCCTGCTTCTGCTCTCGGTCGGCGGGCTGCTGGCGGTGGTGGTCGTCGGCATCCCACTGCTCGGCGCGATCGCTCTGCTGGGCGTGCCCGTGGCCGGCATCGAGCGCCGGTCGTTGCGGATGATCGACGCCCGGCCGGTGCCGGACGGGCACCGGACCCCGCCGCGCCCGGGCCTCGCCTCGTGGCTGCGGACCCGGTTCACCGAGCCGGTCACGTGGCGCGAGCTGGGATTCGCCGCGCTACTCATGGTGGTGCTCTGGCCGATCGACCTGTTCGCCGTGATCCTGGGGGTGACCGTGCCGCTCGCGTTGCTCGCCACCCCGTTCCTGCTTGCCACCGTGGGCGAAGGACAGCAGGTGAACGTGCTGAAGGCGTACCCGGTCACCTCCTGGCCGGCCGCCTTCGCCAGCTGTGCCGCGGGGCTCGTCGCTGTGGTCGCGTGTGCTTACGGGCTGGGTCTGCTGGCCGGTTCCCGCGGCGCGCTGGCCAGGGTCCTCATCACCTCGCCGGTCAGTCAGCTGGGCGACCGGATCACCGAGCTCACCCGCTCCAGGGTCCGCCTGGTCGACGCGTTCGAGGCCGAGCGTGGGCGCATCGAGCGGGATCTGCACGACGGCGCACAGCAACGCCTCGTGGCGCTCACGATTATGCTCGGCGTCGCCCGGCTTGACGCGCCGGCCGGCCCGCTGGCAGAGCAGTTGACCCGCGCGCATGACGAGGCCGGCCGGGCTCTCGTCGAGTTGCGCGAACTGATTCGCGGCATCCATCCACCGGTGCTCACCGATTACGGCATCGAGGCGGCGGTCGTCGATCTCGCCGCCCGGTCGGCGATCCCGGTGGATGTCTCACTTGCTCTGCCGCAGCGGTTCTCCCGGCCCATCGAGTCCACGGTCTATTTCGTCGTGTCGGAAGCGCTGTCGAACATGGCGAAGCATTCCGGTGCCAGCCACGGCGAAATCGTCGGCGGCTATTCGCGGGGCCGCCTGGCGGTCACCATTTGCGACGACGGCCGCGGTGGCGCCGACAGCGAGGCGGGGACGGGCCTGCTCGGTCTCGGTGACCGGGTCTCCGTCGTAGGTGGCAGACTGTCGCTGTCCAGCCCGCCGGGTGGACCCACCCGAATAGTTGTGGAGATTTCTTGCCAGCCGCTACCGGACTCCGAATAGTCCTCGCCGAGGACAGCGTTCTGCTGCGGGAGGGGTTGATCGGCCTGATGGCGCGGTTCGGACACCGGGTCGTGGCTGCGGTGTCCGATGCCGACAGCCTGCGCGAGGCGGTGCAGACCCGGAGTCCTGACGTGGTCGTGACCGATGTGCGGATGCCACCAGGATTCAAGGACGAAGGGCTGCGCGCCGCCGTGGAATTGCGCCGCGCCCTCCCCGGGCTGCCGATTATCGTACTTAGTCAATACGTCGAGACGACGTACGCGACCGAACTGCTCAACGTCGGTGACGGAACGAGCATCGGTTACCTGTTGAAGGACCGAATCGGGCAGGTCGAGGAATTTCTCGACGCCCTCGACCGGGTCGTGGGCGGGGGCACCGTCGTCGATCCCGAGGTCGTGCGGCAGCTGCTGCGCCGGCGCCGCAATCCCCTTGAGACCCTCACCGCCCGCGAGCGCGAGGTGCTGGCCCTGGTCGCGGAGGGCCGCTCCAACGCCGCGATCGCCGCGAGACTGGTGGTGACTGAGGCGGCGGTCGCGAAACACATCCGGAACATCCTTCAGAAGCTGGACCTGCCGCAGGCCGAGGAGAACCACCGGCGCGTGCTCGCGGTGCTCACGTTTCTCCGCTCCTGACCCTGACACCGGTCAGACCCCTACAGTCTGTCGACCGATCGCCGTGTCGTAGCGCAACCGGATCGCGCGCTGCGACCTCGTCCGAGCGGCCTTTGTAGCATCAACGGTGTGGAGGAGCCGCGGCCGCGCAGCAGCCGAGCGACGAGCAGAGTCCGCTTGGTCGCGCACCGTCTCCGCACCAGTCCGCGGATCGTCGACACCGTGCTCTACGTCTGCCTGCTCGGTGTGCTGGCCGAGGACGCGAAGAGTCTGGCCTTCCGCCCCTGGGAGTACGTGACGGCGCCGGTCCTCATCGTCGGGGCGGTTACCCTCTCCCGAATCCGGCCGGCCTGGTCACTCGCTCTCGCCGCCCTGTCCGGTACGGCGTGCCTGGTGGACGTCGGCGGCTCTTCGGAGTGGCCGATCGCCCTCATGATCATTATCGGGTACCTGGCCGGGCGTCGGTCGGCCGACCATCGCGGCGCCCTGGTCGGTCTGGGCGGCGCACTGGCCGTCGGTCTGCTGATCGCCCTCCTGACCGGGACGTCGAGCCGCTGGCTGAGTATGGCGCTCACCGTGCTCGGCGCTGCCGCTGTGCCGTGGCTGGCCGGACGCTACCGGCGGTTGCGCGCTGACCTCGCGTACGCCGGTTGGGAACGCGCCCGCCAGCTGCACCGGGAGCAGCGGATCCGCACGGCCGAGGCGCGTACCCGCGAGCGGGCCCGGATCGCCAGGGAGATGCACGACTCGCTCGGCCACGAGCTGAGTCTCATGGCGCTGCAGGCGGGCGCGTTCGAACTCGACGACGGCCTGGACGAGCGGCAGCGCCGTGCCGCCGGCGAGCTGCGGGCCACGGCCGTGGCCGCCACCGAGCACCTGCAGGAGATCACCACTATGCTCCGGGACGGGGAGGAGGTGGCGACCGACGCCGCGGTCCCCACCGTCGCCGACCTCGTCGCCCGAGCGCGTGACCTAGGAGTCCCGATCTCGCTCAGCGAGACCGACGGGACCACCGGCCCGGTCGGCGGTGCCACCACCCCCATCGCGAGCGACCCGCGAGCTTCCGGCCTCACGCCGATGGCTGCGCACGCGCTGCACCGGGTGGTGCAGGAGGCGGTCACGAACGCCACCCGCCATGCGGCCGGGCTCCCGGTGTCCGTTCGGCTCCAGCGCACGGCCGCCGAGTTGACGGTGACGGTCACCAATCCACTGCCGGCGACCTCGGCGCTGGTCGCCGGTCCACATTCCGGCCGGGGCCTGCTCGGCCTCGACGAGCGGCTCCGCCTGGCCGGCGGTACGGTGAGCGCTGGGCCGCGGGACGGCGTCTTTGAGATCAGCGCCCGGCTGCCGATCGGCGCGCGGCCCGCAGCGGTCCGCCGGAGCCTGACCGAGCCGATCGGTGATCGGATGCTTCCGAACCAGGCGGTCCTGACGGCCGGACCGCCGCCTGGGCTGCCGGAGGCGGAGTGGCGCATGCGGCGGAGGCTGATGTCCGCCGCCTGGCTGCCCGCCGCCGCGTTCGGTGCGCTCGGCGCCGTCCTGCTCGGCTACCACCTGCTCACGGTGGCCGACACCGCGCTCGACCCGGCGGACTTCGACCGACTACGGGTGGGGCAGCACCGTGACGAGTTCGCTGGATCGCTGCCCCGGCGCAGCATCAGCAGCGCCCCTCCGGTGCTGATCGAGTCGCCGGTGCCGGCCGACGCGCACTGTGAGTACTATCTGACCAACCGCAATCCGCTGGTCGTTTCCAGTGACATGTTCCGACTCTGCTACACGGGCGACACCCTGGTGACCGTGGACAGGCTCACCCGGTCGTGACGCCGGTGGCGGATCATCCGGAGACGAGCGAGGCGTGCCTGTGATCACCGTCCTGCTGGCCGACGACGAGTTGATGGTCCGGTCCGGCGTCAAGGCGATCCTGTCCACGCAGGACGACATCCAGGTCGTCGCCGAGGCGCAGAACGGTCGGGTCGCTGTCGAGCTGGCCCGTCTCCATCGGCCCACGGTGGCCCTGCTGGACATCCGGATGCCCGGTCTCGACGGGCTGGCCACGGCTGCCCTGCTGCGTGACGACGTGCCGGAGACCAGGGTTGGCCTGCTGACCACGTTCTCGGAGGACGACCTCGTCGCCCGGGCGTTGGACGAGGGCGTCGCGGGCTTCCTGCTCAAGGCCGCCGACCCTCGTGACCTCATCGTCGGCGTCCGCGCGCTGGCCAAGGGTCAGACGCACCTGGCCCCGAAGGTCGTGGAACGACTGATCACCGAGGTCGCCGGCGGTCGCATGGCCCGCGGGATCGCCGCCCGCGAGCGGATCGCCAGCCTCACCCAGCGCGAGGCCCAGATCCTCAGCCTGCTGGTGAAAGGGTTGTCCAACAGCGAGATCGCGGAACGGATACGGCTCGCCGAGGGTACGGTCAAGACCTACGTCAGCACGATCCTGCTCCGCCTGGACGTCAAGAACCGCGTGCAGGCGGCGATCCTCGCCCACGAGGCGGGACTGGTCGGCGACGAGGACTGATCCGCGCGGACCGGATCGCCACCCGGGTTCGCGCAGCCGGACACCCCGTACGGCGCGCGAGCGCGGCCACCGTCGCGCAGGTGCTGCACGTAGGTGTCGGTCGGCTTGGGCCGGACCGCACAGGGTGAACGGTCCGGGCGGCTAGGGCGTGGCGATGGCGCCCAGGACGTCGGTCCGGGCGGCACGCAACGCGGGGAGGATCGCCGCGAACACACCGACCACGCCGGCTCCGGCGAAGTAGATCGCCATCTGCCCCCACGGTACGACGAGTTCGTGGATGCCCTGTTCCTCGAGGCCCTGCACGGCGGCGACGCCGAGTCCGCCTCCGACGACCACGCCGAGCAGTGCGCCGAAGAGCGAGATGATCACCGCCTCCACCACGATCATCATGATCGTCTGCGTCCGGTCCAGGCCGACCGCGCGGAGCAGTCCGATCTCCCTCACCCGCTCGATGGCCGACAGGGCGAGCGTGTTCACCACACCCAGGATGGCGATGACGATGGCGAGACCGAGCAGCAGCTGGATCATCAGCCGGACCTGGTCGAGCGACTCGGTCTGCTGGTCGGCGAAGCTGGACAGGTCCACCACCGAGACTTCCGGATCGTCGGCGAGCAGCGCCTCGATCCGCGGCTTGACCTGATCGACCGGCACCCCGTCGGCGAGCTGCACGTACCCGAGGGAGATCGTTGGGGCGCTGAGGTACTGCGCGGCGTCCGTCGGCAGGGCCATCCCGCCAGGGAGGTCGGATTCCGGGTAGACGGCGGTGACCGTGTAGGTCCGCTGCTGCCCCTTGGCGAACTGGATGGCCACCCGGCTACCCAGCGACAGCCCCAGGTCGTCGGCGTGGTCCTGGTCGACGACGATGTCGCCCGGCCCGAGCCGCCGCGGATCGCCCTGCACCGGGCGCAGGCCGAAGACCTCGGTCAGCGCCGCCAGGTCGTTGATGACGGTCACAAACCGTTGATCGCCGTTGACGAGCGCCTGATCGCGGTAGACCGCGGCCGCCGCGCTCACCCCGGGCAGGGTCGCCACCTGGTCGAAGGCCTCGGGACGTACCCCCGGCTGCTGCAGCCCGGTCTGCTCGCCACGCACCACGAGGTCGGCGCGCAGTGACCCGGATGCCAGACCACGGATGCTCTCCGACGCCGAGCCGAGAACCACGCTGACCGCGGTGATCAAGGCGATACCCACCATGAGCGCAGCCGACGTGATCGCGGTGCGGCGCGGGTTCCGCCCGGCGTTGAGCCGGCCGAGCTTGCCGGGCAGGCTGCCGGCGAACGCCCGGCCGAGCAGCGCCACCGCGGGACGGCTGAGCACGGGCGTGAGCAGCGCGACGCCGATGAACGAGGCGAGCACCCCGAGGAGCACGGCGACCATCGCGCCGGGCACCACGGCGGTGAGGCCCAGGACCAGCAGCACCGCTCCGACACCGGTGATCAGGGCGCCGACCGTCGCCAGCCGGGTCAGCGGACGGTCCGGCCCGGCGGCGTCGCGCATTGCGGCGATCGGCGGTACGCGGGAGGCGCGCAGTGCCGGCACGACCGCGGCGACCACGGTCACCACGACGCCGACTCCGAATGCCGCAGCGACCGCCGCCGGCGGCACGCTCAGCCCGGCCAGAGTCAGGCCGCCGCTGTACCGGCTGACCAGGTACGCGAGCCCGGCGCCGGCACCGACCCCGGTGGCCAGGCCGAGCACCGCGGCGATCAGGCCGATAACCGTCGCCTCCCCCAACACCGACAACAACACCTGCCGACGGCTCGCGCCGATCGAGCGCAGCAGCGCCATCTCCCGGGTGCGTTGGGCGGCGATGATCGAGAAGGTGTTGAGGATCAGGAAGATGCCGACGAACAGCGCGACCGCGGCGAAGCCGAGCAGGATCTGGCTGAAGAACGCCAGCCCGTCGCGGAAGCCAGCGGCAGCTTCGTCGGCGAGCTCCGCACCGGTCTTGACGTCGTAGCCGCCGCCGACTGCCTGCCGCACCCGGTCGCGCAGTTCGGCCGGCTCGACCCCGTCGGCGGCCCGGACGTTCAGGCTGCTGAACACGTCGGAGCTGCCGAGCATCAGGCGTTGCGCGACCGGCTGGGTGAAGGCGACGGACATGGTGCCACCGAGGGAGTCCCGGTCGCCGCTGTACCCGAAGATGCCCACCAGCCGGAAGGAGCGGCGTGGCTCACGCGTCAACACGTCGATCGAGTCGCCCACCGCGAAGTCGCCGACCGCGGCCAGTGAGGCGTTGATGGCGACCTCGTCCGGCGCGCTGGGCCCGCGGCCCTCCCGCAACCGGATCAGCGCGCTCTCCCCGGTCCAGCTCTCGCCGAGCCGAGGGGCCCCGACCGACGGGATGACCTTGCCGTCGCCGCCGACGACCCGGACGCCGTCGACCGAGACGACGCCGGTCACCTGGGCCACGCCGGGCACTGCCGCGACGGTGTCGATGAGCGACGCCGGCACACTCGTCGGCGCTCCACCGCCGTCGACCTCGGAGATCTCCACCTTCGCCCCGCCGGTCACGCCCACATCGGTGTCCGAGTAGATCGAGGAGAACATCGAGTCGAAGGAGCGGCCCAGCGTGTCGGTGAGAACCAACGTTCCGGAAACGAAGGTGACCCCGAGGACGACCGCCATTGCAGACATGGCCAGCCGCAGCTTGCGGCTCAACAAGCTCTTCAGGGTAGCCCGAAACATCAGTCGATCACCGCTGTCCGATCGAGTTGCCGTCGATGTGCGTCCCGATCGGCCCGGCCCGACCTACGCGACCTCAACCTATGCGTGCGCCGTGAGCGCCGCGTCGACAGCGCGGACGACGTCCGACGTGCCGAAAGTGGGGTACGGGATCAGGGGCATCCCTGACACCGACCCGACTGGGTTCGCAATCCTGTCGACCCACCGCGGGGTCCTGGCCTGTTGCACCCTGCGGAACGCTGTCCTACCGCCAGACGGCCGCCGCTGGCTCATCGACCCGCCACTTCAGCGACGTGGTCATCGCCTGACCTCGCGCACCGCCGCCCGCCGCGCATCCGCGGCGGGCGGTGGGCGCGTGACCGGTGGCCGGCGGGCGCGTGACGGTGGCCGGTGGGCCCGCTCGACCCGGCCCGTTGTGCCGGCAGCGGGGGGAGGGGCCCGTCAGACGGCCGTCCGTGACCACTGCTGGTTGGCGCCGGTGTTGCACGTGTACTGCTTGAGGACCACGCCGTCCGCGGTCGAGGAGGCCGGTACGTCCACGCACTTGCCGCTGTGCCGTGCCCGGAGCTGGAAGTAGCTGCCGCTGGCGACCATCTGGAACTGCTGGTTGGTGCCAGTGCCACAGGTGTACTGGATGAGTTCGGCACCGTCGGCGGTGGACGCGCTCACCACGTCGAGGCACTTTCCGCTGTTGCGGCTGATGAGGCGCCAGTAGCCGCTGCCGGCGTCCTGGAACTGCCACTGCTGCCACGCATTGCCGTTGTAGGTGTACTGGCCGACGCGCGCGCCGTTCTCGGTGTTCGGCGCCTGGACGTCCATGGCCTTTCCGCTGTGGCGCACGATGACCCGGTAGAACGTGTCCGTCGACGGCGGCGGCGTCGTGGGGCCGCCGCCGATGGTGTCGCCCCAGGCATAGCGGACCTGGTCGGCGCCGGAGGGGTTGCGGATGGTCAGATTGAGGTCGGTCCCGCCACCGCTGAGCGCGTACATCGAGTACCAGTCGTAGCCGATGGTGCCGGGCTTGCCGCCGAGGGCGGGCCAGTAGGTGCCGCCCATCCGGTTGTCGCGCATGACCTGGGCCATGGCGCGGATGTAACGCACGAAGTTGTCGGTGCTGTTGGCGTCGGCGTAGTTGCGGCCGTCGTTCATGGGCGCGCCGAACTCGGTGGCGACGGCCCGGCCGGCGCAGTTGCCGAGGCGGGTCTGGATGTGGCTCCGGAAGGCGTCGTAGGTCATCGCGCTGTAGAAGAAGGCGTAGTAGTGGAACGAGAGCAGCGTCGAGTTGAAGCGGGTGTCGTTGCAGATGTCCCGCAGGTCCTGGCTGAACCCGGTGCCGCCGATGAGCACCCGGCTGGGCACCGCCGAGTAGTGGTAGCTGAGCCAGTTGGCCGCGACGTTGCGCCACTCCGTCGAGCTGTAGCCGTGCGGCTCGTTCATCGGCTCGAAGTAGACGTTGGGGTTCGAGCCGTACGTGTTGGTCACCGTGGACCACATGGTGTTCCAGGCGGCGAGGTTCGTGATCCTGCCACCGGAGGCGGCGCCGTCCTCCCAGTAGGCCAGGATGACCTTGAACCCTCGGGCGGTGGCGGCGTCGATGGCGCCTCGGTAGGCCTCCCACCAGGCCGTCCCTACCGTGTGGGTGTTGATGGGCAGCCGGACGGTGTTGATCCCCATGGTGGCAGCCATGTCGTCGTAGAGGGCGTTGGCCTTGGCCCGCACCGTCGCGTTGCTGTCGGAGGAGCTCAGGCCCTGCACGACGAGGGGACCGGTGCTGAAGTTGTCACCCAGCACGGCCCAGTTCATGCCGCGGAACTGGTTGGTGGCGGCACTGGCCGGCGACGACATGACGACGACGCCGCCAACCATCGCCGTCAGCGCGGCCACCAGCACGATCAGCAGCCGGCGTAACGCCCGGGTGCTCCGCGGTGGTCCCGCTGCGTGGCACCGCGGCGCCGCGGTCGGTGTCATGAGGTGGTCCATCACGTGATCTAGCCCTTCTGGGTTCGGACATCGGACTGATCGCCGAAGCCGCTGCTGCCCGCGCGGTGGTGCCACGGCCGCAGGTCTTTCCGCGACGGCCATCACTGTTAGCGCTAACATCACGAGCAACGCGCAACCCGGGGCTTCGCGGTCCTGGTGTGGTTGACGTGCCGTCCGAGCGGCTCCGGCGCGTCACGCCGAGGCAGACACATGTTTCTGGGTTGCTGCCTGCGCGTTGCAGACAAGTGTTGGCGATCCCATCTGGAGTGTCAAGGAATCGACAAATGTCATTGCCCATCTGGTCCGTCCCGCCCCATGGGTGGAGGTCGGAGCGAGCACCCGGATCTGGGCGTACCGCGCTGGTGGGCTACGTGGCGTCCGCCGCAGAAGCGGTGGCACCGGTCGGTGCGTCCGAGGGCCGACGGAGCGTTGGGTTGCCGGGCCGCTCCCGAGTGAGCCGGCTGCGCCGTGCGGCGATGTAGCGCCGCATCTTCTCGGCGGTTCCGCAGTCCTCCATGCTGCACCAGCGGCGGCTCCGGTTCTTGCTCTCGTCGTAGAAGACGAAGCTGCACGCCTCGCACCGCTTGAGGCGTTCCATCGTGGCCGTGGTCAGCAGCCCGACCGCCGCGTGCACCACTGGCCGTAGCGGCCGGGCGAGCGAATGGTCGTCCCGCCAGGTCCAGGCGAATCCGCCGTCCTGGTCGAGCCGGGCGTGGGCGAGCGCGTCCGCTTCGTCGTCCCGCAGCCGGTCCAGGGCGGTCGACTCCGGGCTCCGGCGGGCGGCCAACGCCTGGAAAATTTCGTCCAGGTAGTCGCGGGTACGCAGCGCGCGCAGGAAGGTGGCGTCCGCGCCGGCTACGTCGTCGCGGGCGCGTCGGCGGAGGGCTGTCGCCTCGGCGTCGGTGAGATCGGCGGCGTACCCGCCCCAGGCGATCAGCTCGGGATAACCCGTGAGCACGTCGTCGTCCGGAGCGGCGCCGGGCGGGCCAACCCGCGTGTTGACGAAGTCGAGGGCGAGGTTGCCGCCGACCAGACGCATGCGAGTCACTGTTTCCATCAAAACCAACTTTACCAGTTGCGCAATCGCCGGCGCCTTGTTTCCATGAAAGCTCGTTTAGATGGAAACGGGGTTGGCGCATGACACGCGCGATCGGTGCTCTGCTCGGCCTGGCCGGTGGGACGTTCCTGTACGGCACCGCGGAGGGCCTGCCCGTCGGCCTGCTGCTCCCGATGGCCGCTGACCTGGACGTCTCCCCGTCCCAGGTCGGCATGCTGGTTACCGCCTACGGCGCGGTCGTGATGATCGCCTCGGTCCCGCTGACCGTGCTGGCTCGGCGCATCCCGCGCCGGACGTTGCTGTCCGGGCTGCTGGCGGGCTTCGTCGTCAGCAACGCGGCCACGGTGTTCGCCACCACGTTCGCGCAGGCGGTGGCGGCCCGGGTGGCCACCGGGCTGACCCACGCCCTGTTCTGGGCGGTGGTGGTGCCGGCCGCAGCCGAGCTGTTTCGGCCCGGCCTGCGCGGGCGGGTGGTCGCGGTGGTGTTCGCCGGCGGCAACCTCGCGCTGCTCGTCGGCGTACCCGCCGGCACCTGGCTGGGTGAGATGGCCGGCTGGCGGGCGTCGTTCGTGGCGGTGGCCGGACTCGGGGCGGTGGTCCTGGCCGTGGTGGCCACCCTGCTGCCGTCGACGCGGCCCGGCGAGGGGCACGCCACTCACGGCGCGACACCCGACGCCCGACGGTTCTGGCTGCTCGTGGTGATCGCCATCCTGACGACGGCCGGCGCCATCGCCGCCTACACCTATGTCGCGCTGTTCGTCACCGAGGTCACCGGCTTCGCCACCACGTCCGTCGGCGCCATCCTGCTGGCGCGCGGCATGGCGAGCGTGCTCGCCATGCTCGCGATAGCGGCGTTCGTCGACCGCAACCCGTGGCTTGCCCTGACAACGACCGTGGCGCTGCAGACCGTGGCACTGCTCGTCCTGTACGTGTTCGGTCGGCAACCGGTGGCGGCCGTCGGCATGATCGCCCTGTCCGGCATGGCGTTCGCCGCGTTCACCGCGGCGCTGGGCGGTCTGGTGCTCCAGGTGGCGCCCGGTCGCTCCGACGTGGCGGCCGCGACCCTCTCGGCCGCGGTCAACGTCGGCATCACGGTAGGCGCCCTCGCCGGTGGTCTGGCGGTGACCGGGTTCGGCGTGGCGAGCACCGTGGCGGTGGGGGCGGCACTCGGGGCGATCGCCTTGGTGCTGGCCAGCGGCCAACGGGTCAATCCGCGGCGGGAGCAGCGGGCCCTGTCCACCTGGTGAACATCACGTGCGCGCTGGCACGCTTGTCGGCGTTCGCGGTGGACCTCCTCGCCCACCCGCCCAGACCGTCAACGGCGCACCTGATAGCGCAGGTGAAGCACCCGGTTGCCTTGAATCACCACGTCCGGATCCGTCAACAGGTGCTGCGCGTCAACGGATCCGAAGTAGCGCTTGCCGGAGCCGAACACGACGGGTACGACGTCCATGCGTACCTCGTCGACCAGGCCCGCGGCCAGCACCTGGCCACCGACGTCGCCCGCGGCGACCTCGACCAGACGGTCACCCGCGAGCTCCTGCGCCTTGGCCACCGCCGCCTCGACGCCCTCGACGAAGTGAAACGGCGCCTCGGCGTCCCAGCCCTCGGGCGCCGGCCGGTGCGTCACCACGACCACGTGGTCGATCCCGCCCGGCGGCTTCCCGTCCCAGCCGTCCGTGAGATCGAAGACGTGCCGGCCGACGACGGTCACCCCGATCTGGTCCCAGTACGGCCGGGTGTGGTCGTAGGACGCCTGCGACACCTTCACCACGCCGCTGCCGTCCAACGGGACGTCACCGTTGGACAACCACTCGAACAGCGGCCCGGGCTGGTCATTCTGGTCCGCGACGAAGCCGTCCACCGACACCGAGCTGTACATGACCACCTTGCCCACGGGGCTCTCCTCTGGTTCGGGTTCGCCCAAACTAGCGTGTCGTGGCCGGTCCGCTCTTGTACAAAATCAATCGGCCGGCAGCGGCCAGCCGTCCAGCGCGTGGCCGGGGTGTTCGCGCAGGAACCGCCGCCGGACCTCGACGTACCGGGTCGGCGTGAGCCCGGTGAACGCCCGGAACTCGTGGCCGAAGTGGGCCTGGTCGAAGTAGCCGGCGGCACCGGCGAGGGCAGCCCAGTCGGTCGGCCCGGCGGGGTCGATCGCGAACACGGTTGCGGCGAAGCGGTAGGTGCGGGCCAGCCGCTTCGGCGTGACGCCGATCAGCTGCTTGAACCGCTGGGCCAGATGGGTGCTGCTGACACCGGCCGCCGCGCTCAGGTCGCCGATCGCCACCGCCCCACTGCTCGCCGCGATGACGCTGCTCGTGTGGCGGATCAGCCCCAGGCCGACGGTCTCGCCCAGCCGTCGGATCAGCTCCTCCTCGAGCAGCGTCAGCATCTCGTCCGGTCCGTTCGCCGTGGCCAGCCGGTCTCGCAGCTCAGCGGTGGCGGGTCGGCCCCAGACCTGCTCCACCGTCACCGGCCGGTCACGCAGCTCGGCCGCGGGCATCGGCAGGAACGGTGCCACCCCCCACGGCTTGAAGTGCACGCCGACGGACCGGGTCCGGGCTGGGTAGCCGAACTCGAACGCGCGGGTGGGCGTGGTGACCACGCAGCCGTCGGCGTACTCGGCCGTCTGGATGTCGGTGCCGGCGCGGATGCGGAACGGCGCGCCGAGGTTGAGGATGAGCAACGCCGCGGGCATCGGCGGCAGCGTCAGCCGGGCGTACGGCGACGGGCCCTCGAGGTAGTAAAGGTCGTCGATCAGCCCGTCCAGCGGCGGTCGCGGCACTCTGGACACGTACTCCACGCCCACAGCATCGCAGACGTCATCCGCGTCGCCGATGACACTTTGCCTGGTGAGGTCCCTGAGGGCACCGGTCGACCAGACGGGCCGGAAATGGTACGAATACTCGAAGCGGCGGCGGACCGGAGGATCAGCCCGGCCCACATCCGACCGGGACGGCGCGTACTGCCCGAGCGGGAAGTTCCCACCCATGTTGCGGATGGTCTGGTCACAGCTGCGGAACACGCCCGGCCGCAGCCTGGCGGTGCTCGCCGCCGTACTGGTCGCCACCACCGGATTCACCGTGCTCACCGGTGCCGCCAGCACCTCCCGGCTGGTTGCCCGTGGCTCCGTCGACGGGCAGTTCCGGCCGTCGTACGACATCCTGGTCCATCCCTCGGCGTCGGCCACCGGCCTGCTGCACCAGGACCGTCCCACCGCGGCCTACGGCGGCATCGACCTGGACCAGTGGCGGCGGATCGAGCGGATCCCCGGGGTCGAGGTGGCCGCCCCGCTGGCGGTCCTCGGGCTCGCCGACATCCGCCCGGACGTGGCGGTGGACGTGACCGACCAGGTCGACCGGTCGGCCGAGCGGCAGGTCATCGAGGTCGCTCCCCAGGTCCGCGGGGACCGCGGGCTGAGCACGCTGGCGGGCGCACCGATCTACGTGTACGTGTCCCGCCGCCCGCTGGTGCCGCTGTCGGGCGCCAGCGGTGCCGAGCGGCGGTACGTCTACACCGACGGCACCCGGGTCGACCAGTCCACCTCCGCCGCCGAGTGCCCGGGCACGGGTGGCGGCGGCACGCTGGAGGTGCAGCCCGACGGCCGGCGGCGGCAGGTGTGCGAGACCGCGGTGGGTAGCTTCGTACCGGGTGCCCGGCGGACGCAGGTGAGCGCGGTGCAGGCGTATCAGCTGCTCGCGGACGGCACCTTCCGGCTGGCCTCGGTGTGGACGAACGGCCGCCCGGCGTCCGCTGTACGCGCGACCGCCCGGTTGGAGATCCCGCTGCCGGCGGTGCTACCGGCGCTCGTCGCCGGGATCGATCCGGTGGCCGAGGCGCGCCTGGTCGGCCTGGACCGGGCGGTGCGCGAGGGCCGCTATCTGACCGGCACCGACGCCGTCGCGCCGGCGGCCCCGTACACCCCGTTCTCCCCGTTTCCCCCGACCGGCCCGCCCGGCCGGACGCTGCCGGTGCTCGCCGCCGCCGACCTTCCCCTGGACGAACAGATCGACGTCGCCGTGTCCCGGCTGGCCGGCCGGACCGCCGAGCGGGTGCCCGGTTCCACCACCGAGATGCTGTGGCCGCTGCTGCGCGACTCGGCGAAGACGTCACCGCGCGTGGTCCAGTACGACCTGGCGCGGCTGTACCGCACCCGGCTCGACGCCGCCCTGGCCGGGTCCAGCCCGCTGTCCAGCATCCAGGCCCTGCTCCGGCCCGGACCGCCGGCCTACCAGCCGCAGCCCGGCGGGGCTGCCCGGGTGCTGCCCCGGTACGGCGAACCCGGCTCGACCGACCAGGGGATCGAGGACGTGTGGCGGGACTCCTGGCTCAGTGCGGGGAGCATCGGGACGGGAGACCCGGTGACCCTGAACGGGCTGCCGGAGCAGTGGACGGTCACCCCGGTGGGCAGCTTCGCGGCGGACGGGCTCGGCTCCGCCGCCGGGGCCGCGCAACAGGCCCTCGACCTCTACCGCCCGGCCCCGCCGGTGGGCGCCGACGCGCGCTTCCGCGGCCTGCTCGCCGACCGCCCCCTGCTGCCCGACGACGACCCGCTCGGCTACCCACACCACCCGCCCAGCCTGGTGACGAGCCTGACCGCGGCGCGTCAGCTGTACGCGAGCGTCGGGCCGGCGCTGGCCGCCGCCCCGCTGAGCTCGGTGCGGGTCCGGGTCGCCGGGATCGACCGGTTTGACGACGTGGCCCGGGAACGGGTCCGGATGGTGGCCGACGAGATCGTCCGGCAGACCGGCCTGACCGTCGAGATCGTGCTGGGCGGCTCGACGGTACGCAGCCCGGTGCTGCTGCCCGGCGGCCCGCTCGGCCGCCCCGATCTGACCCTGCTGGAGGCCCGCACCCGCAAGGGTGTGGCGGCCGAGGTCGTCCACGCCGTGGACCGCAAGAACATCGTGTTGCTCGGGCTGCTGCTGGTGGTCTGCGCGCTGCTGGTCGGCAACGCGGTGTCCACCGCGGTCCGCGCCCGCCGGCGTGAACTGGCCATTCTTGCCTGCGTCGGCTGGCCCGGCTGGCGGCTGAGTCTGCTGATCCTCGCCGAGAGCACCACGACCGGACTGGCCGCGGGACTGCTCGGCGCGGGCCTGTCGGGGCCGGTCGGCCGGCTGGCCGACGTCCGGGTCTCCGGCACGGTGGCCCTGCTGTGCGTGCCGCTCGCGGTGCTGCTGACCGCGGTGGCCGGCGCCCTGCCCGCGCTGCGGGCCGCCCGTACCCGGTCGGCGGAGGCGCTCCAGGCGGATGCGGTGCCGGCCCGACGGTCCGCCGCGCGGCTGACCTTCGCCGGGCTCGCGGTGGCCAATCTGGTACGGGCGCCGGCGCGCACCCTCGCCGGGGCGGTGAGCCTGGCAGCCGGCGTAGGGGCGGTCACCCTGATCGCTGCCGCGCTCTGGGCGTTCAACGACGGCATGGTCGGTTCGCTGCTCGGTCAGGCGGTTTCCGTGCAGGTGCGCGGGGTGGATCTGGTGGCGGCCGGCGGAGTGCTGCTGTTCGGGGTGCTCGGCGTGGCCGACGTGCTCTACCTCAGCGTGCGGGAACGGTCGGCCGAGTTCGCCACGCTCCGGGCCGTGGGGTGGCCGGATTCCGCGCTCAACCGGCTGCTGGTCTACGAGGCGCTCGGCGTCGGGGCGCTCGGCTGCGTCCTCGGGATCGCCGCCGGCCTCGGCTCGGTAGCCCTGCTGGTCGGCCAGGCGGACGGCCGGCTGGCGGCGCTGGCGCTGGCCGTGACCGCGGCGGCGCTGCTGCTGACCGTGTTGGCCGCGCTGGTTCCGGCGATCCTGATCCGGCGGCTACCGACCGCCGCGCTCCTCAGCGACCAATGAGGACCGGCTGACCGGATGACCCGGCCGGCGGCAGGACCGGCCTCGCGCTGTCGGGTGGCGGGCCGGTCGGCGCTACGGGGAGGAGCACGGTCGGTCGGCTGCCGCCGAGCCGCAGAGCCGTTGCGGGTCTGCCGGCGCGAGGCTTCCGCCGGGTTTCGTGTCGTGTCGCACTGACACAGCCCCGGTGGGTCGGGAGGATGGCGGGATGAGTTCCTTCTCCGACCCCGGGTCTGAGCCGGACACGACCGCGGGCGGGCCGGTGAACACCGCTGGCGCGGGCTCCGGCCCTCCGTCGCCGCCCGCCCCCGGGTCGGCCCCGGACCACCGCTACCTGCTCGACAACGCGCGGGTGGAGGCGGGTGAGCGGTTCACCTGGTTGGCCGAGCTGTTCGACGGTGCCACCCGGGGGCACGTCGACCGGCTCGGCGTGCGTGCGGGCTGGCGCTGCTGGGAGGTCGGCGCCGGCGGCCCCAGCATTCCCGAGGCGCTGGCCCAGGCGGTCGGACCGACCGGTCACGTGCTGGCCACGGACATCAATCCGACCTGGTTGGACCCGCACCGCGGGTACGAGGTGCGCCGGCACGATGTCGTCGCGGACCCGCCGCCGCAGCCGGGCACGTTCGATCTGGTGCACGCCCGGCTCGTGCTCGTCCACGTGCCCGACCGGGACCGGGCGTTGGCGACGATGGTGGCGGCGCTGCGGCCCGGCGGTTGGCTGCTGGTCGAGGACGCCGACACCGAGTTGCAGCCGCTGGCCTGCCTCGATGAGGTCGGCCCGGCCCAGCGGCGCGCCAACCGGCTGCGGCGCGCCGTCCGGGAGTTGCTGACCCGCCGCGGCGCGGACCTGCGTTTCGGCCGTACGCTGCCGCGGGTGTTGCGGGCGGCCGGGCTGGTCGATGTCGCGGCGGCCGGCTGCTTCCCGGTCGGCGGGGTGGCCTGCGACCGGCTGGAGGCCGCGACGGTACGCATGGTCCGCGCCGAGTTGCTCGCCGCGGGGCTGGCCGACGACGCCGAGATCGACGCGCACCTGGCTGCCGTCGACGCCGGCGAGTTGGACCTCACGCTCGCGCCGCTGATCTCGGCGTGGGGGCGCCGCCCGGGACAGCCGTCGCAGGTCGGCTGAAACGTCGGCTGCGCCGTTCGGGGCCGCGCGGGTGAGGCCCGGTCACGGCCGCCCGACCCGGTTCCGGATCGCGGCCGCGCGAACCGGAACCGGGGCCGCCGCGACGTCGAGGAGGTCGAAGCCGATGTCGCGGTAGGTCAGCTCATGGATCCGCTCGAAGGCGAGCGACTCCGCGAAGCTGATCCGGCGGGCGGCGGTGGCCTGGACGAAGCCCTGCTGCCGGACGAAGAACACCGTCCGCTCGTACCAGCGTTCGGCCACCAGGCGTTCGATCTCGTCGAGCAGGTGGCGCGGTGCGGGCAGGTCCAGGTGCCGGCACAGGGCCAACGTGCAGACCGGCGACCGGTCGAAGAACACCACCCCGGAGGGCTGCGCGGTCGCGCGTTGCCTCTTCCGCTGAAGGTCCAGCACCCGGTCGACGAAGCCGGGTTCCCGCCACGGCTCCGGCCGGCCGAGCGCCTGCTGGAGCGCGATGACGTCCGTCGCGGCCTCCTCGACGACGGCGTAGCCGTCGATCTCCAACTGGCGCAGGACAGCCGTCTTACCCGACCCGGGAGTGCCGGTGAGGATGTACGCGGGCATGGTCCCTCCATGGACGTGACAGGCCGGTGGCGGTCGGGCCGACCGTCCACCCGAGGCGTGAGATGCGTTGGTGTTCATCGATGTGTTGGTGCATCGTCGAGGTATGACAGGCGTCTTCCCGTCCTCGCTGTTCCGCCGTCTGCGGCCGGGTCTGCTGGCCGCCGTGGTGCTGTCGGCGGCGGTGCTCGGCACCGCGCTGGTCGCGGTGCCCGCGGCCGACGCCGGCGCGGCGCCGCCCGCCGGCCATCCCGGGCTCGCCCCGGCGCCGGCCCCGGCCGCGGTGTCCGAAGCGGAGCCGAGCGGGACCGCCTCGCCGACGCCGGGCACGCCGACCACGCCGGGCACCTCGCCCTTCCCGCCGAGCGCGCCCACGAACCTGACCGCCAGCGAGGTACGGTCCAACGCGGTCACCCTGACCTGGACGGCCGCCACGCCCGGCTGTTGCGCCATCGCCGGCTACGACATCACGTACTACCAGGCGTTCGACGACGTCATCTACAGCGCCAGCGTCGGGGTCGTCACCACCACCACGATCACCGCCTACCTCCGGCCGGGCGGCCAGTACTCGTTCCGGGTGAGCGCCCGGGACAGCCTCGGACACCGCTCGGTCGCCACGGACACGCTGACCGTGGTCACCCCGGTGACGGACACCGGCCCGGACACCACGCCGCCGAGCGCCCCGCAGGCCCTGACCGTCGGCGAGGTGACCGCCTCGACCGCCACGCTGTCCTGGTCGCCGTCGACGGACGACGTCGGGGTGCTCGGGTACAACGTCTACCAGTTCGACGGCTGGTTCACCTCCCGGCTGATCGCCACCGTGCCGGGCACGACGTACACGGCGTCGCTGCCCGCGGCGACGCCGCTGCGCAACCTGTACTACGTACGGGCCCGGGACGCGGTGGGCAACGTGTCGATCGCGTCCAACACGGTCAGCCTGCCCACCACGTCCTCCCCGTCGCCCCCGCCGCCCTCGACCTGCCTGGTGACCTACCGCAACCAGTCCGAGTGGCCGGGCGGTTTCGTGGCCACGGTGACGGTGCAGAACACCGGGACGGCACCGGTCGACGGCTGGATCGTCACCTTCGGCTATCCGGGAGACCAGCAGGTCACCTCGTCGTGGAACGCCACTGTGGGCCAGACCGGGGCCGCCGTGACCGCCCGCAACGTCGACTGGAACCGGGTCCTCGCGCCGAACGGCTCGGCGACCTTCGGCGTCCAGGGGCGGTGGGGCGCCAGCGACGCGCCGCCGACCGCGTTCTCGCTGAACGGCGCGCCCTGCGCCGTGGCCTGAGCCCGGCCGGGAAGGAGTCCTTGTGAACACCCACTCGGCCACCCGTGGCCCCCGGGCGCTGATCGGGGCCGTCGCGGCCGTCGTCCTCGCCGTCTCCACCACGATCGGCGGTACGTCCGCGCCCGCCTCCGCCGCGAACACCCTGAGCATGCGGGGCGCCGACGTCTCCTCGTTGCAGCGGAGCCTGGATCTGGGCGCGCGGTACTACGACGCCAACGGTGTCGCCCGCGATCCACTGGACATCCTGAAGTCCGTCGGCGTCAACTACGTCCGGCTGCGCGTCTGGAACAACCCGATCAGCGGCTACAACAACAAGAGCAAGGTGCTGGTCCAGGCGAGCGCGGCCCGGGCGAAGGGCCTCAAGGTGCTCATCGACTTCCACTACTCCGACACCTGGGCCGACCCCGGCAAGCAGTACAAGCCGGCCGCCTGGGCCGGCCACAGCCTGAGCCAGCTGCGCACCGACGTCTACAGCTTCACCTATGACGTCTGCGCCAGCCTCCGTGGGCAGGGCACCCCGCCGGACAGCGTGCAGATCGGCAACGAGATCAACGTCGGGATGCTGTGGAACGAGGGCAAGGTCGTCAACAACGACTTCGCCCCGCTGGCCAGCCTGCTGAAGCAGGGCTACAACGCGACCAAGGCGTGTGGCAGCGGCATCCCCGTGATGATCCACACCGCCGATGCCGACAGCAACGCCAACGCGCGGTGGTTCTACGACGGCATCCGCGCCCAGGGCGTGCAGTGGGACATGACGGCGCTGTCCTACTACTGCATGTGGCACGGCACCCTGTCGAACCTCTACAACAACATCGTCGACCTGCGCGGTCGCTACGGCAAGCCGGTGGTGCTCGTGGAGACCGCGTACCCCTTCACCCGGAACAACGCCGACAGCGAGCCGAACGCCATCGGCGACGCGACCTGTGACGGCATCAGCGCGACCTGGTCCGGCCAGGCTCAGGAGTTCGACTGGGTGCAGAACACCGCCCGCAACGCGGGGGCCATCGGGGTCTTCTACTGGGAGCCGACCTGGTACGCCGTCAGCGGCAACGGCTGGGACCCGGCCAACATCAACGGCACCGGGAACCAGTGGGACAACATGGCCGTCTTCGACTGGTTCGGTCGGGTGAATCCGGGCGTGCGCTGGACGCCCTGACCCCGCCACCGTATTCGCCGGCCCGACTCCCGGCCCGGGAGGCGCCTTGACATGCAGCCTTCCGGCTGCCTAAGTTCAAAGGTAGCCGGAAGGCTGCATGTTGAACAGTGGCGGTGACCCCGGGTACGAGGGCGGACATGGACGAGGTGTTCAAGGCACTGGCCGATCCGACCCGGCGTGCGCTGCTCGACTCGCTCAACGCCCGCAACGGGCAGACGCTGCGCGAGCTCTGCGCCGGGCTCGACCTGGCCCGGCAGTCCGTCAGCAAGCACCTCGCGGTACTGGAGGAGGCGGGGCTCGTCGCGACCGTGCGGCGTGGCCGGGAGAAGCTGCACTACCTCAACGCCGCGCCCGTGCAGGAGATCGCCCACCGGTGGATCAGCCGCTACGACCGGGCCAGGGTCCAAGCCCTGGCGGACCTGAAAATCGCCCTCGAGGAGTCCCCGATGGACGCGCCGACCTTCGTCTACACCACCTACATCCGGACCACGCCGCAGAAGCTCTGGCAGGCGCTGACCGAGCCCGCCTTCACCCGCCGGTACTGGGCCACGGAGTTCACCACCGACTGGTCCGTCGGCGCGCCGATGACGTGGAACAACCACGGCGTGCTGATCAGCGACCCGGAGCAGGTCGTGCTGGAGTCCGAGCCCTACCGCCGGCTCTCCTACGCCTGGCACGCCGTGACGCCCGAGTTGGCCGAGCGCTTCGGCTGGGACGACGAACTGCTCGCCCGGCTCTCCGGCGAGGCCCGCTCGAAGGTCACCTTCACCATCGAGGAGGCCGGCAGCCAGGTCGTGAAGCTCACCGTCCTGCACGACGGCTTCCCGCCCGGATCGAGCCTGGCCGAGATGGTCCAGCACGGTTGGCCGAACCTGGTGGCCAGCCTGAAGACCCTGCTGGAGACGGGCGAACCGCTGCCGGAGGAGGCGTGAGCACTGCCGACCAGGGCGCGGCCCGCCCCGGCCGCACGGTCGGGGAGGCGGCCCAGGCGGCGCTGGCCGAGCTGTTCCGGCACGCCGACGGCACGGTGGACGATGACCCGTGGCCGCTCGTGCGGGAGGTGGCCGGCAGCGGTGACCGCTCGGCGGTGGCGCCCGTGCGGGCCGCGCTGCACCGCTACGCCCGCGAGCGCAACTGGTACGGCCGGGACCTGATGGCCCACGTCCTGGCCGGGCTGTCGGGGGCGGCCGGGTTCCCGCTGCTCCTGCGGACCTACGCGGACGCGCTGCGCGGCGAGGACGAGGACGACGGGGAGCGGCTGGGCATGGCGTTGGGCGTCGCGATGCGGGTCGACCGGGCCGGGTGCCGGGCGGTCATCCTCCCGCTGCTGGCGGGGGAGGACCCGGAGCTGCGCAGGGCCGCGCTCTGGGCGTTGCGCGGCGTGTTCGAGTCGCCCGACCTGGAGACGCTGCGTGCGGCGCTGGCCGATCCCGAGCCGGCGGTGCGGCGGGCGGCCCTGCACGCGCTGCCCCGGGTGGATCACGACCCGCTGGCGTACGAGTTGGTCGTCGCGGCCCTGCGGGACCCGGACGCCGAGGCCCGGCGCCACGCCGTGCTCCTGCTGGCCTGGTCCGCCCCGCCGGCGGTGGTGGACCACCTGGTGCCGCTGGCCGCCGACCCCGTCCCGTACGTCCGCTCGTCGGTGGGCGAGGCGCTCGGCCGCCGGGCCGCGGGCTCCGATCGCGTCCCGGTCGCCGCTGCCACCCTGCGCGGGCTGCTCGCCGACGACGGCCCGTCGGTACGCGCCGGGGCGATCCGGGGCCTCGGCCTGCTGGGCGGGCCGCTCGACGCGCTGGCCGCCAGGATCGACGATCCGGACTGGTGGGTACGCGCGACCCTCGCGGAGGTCCTCGCCGTCGCACTGCCGCGCTGGCCGCCCGCGCGTCCGCTCCTGGCCCGCCTGGCCGGCGACGCGAATCCGACGGTGCGGGCCACCGCGACGAGAGCGCTGCACGCCCCGGCGTAGCCCGGTCGGCGGAGGCGGTCCGCCGACCGGACGAGCGGCTATCCGAAGCTGTCCGCCAGCTTCGTGAGCCTGCTGACGTACCCCGGCCAGTCGTAGTCCGACGGGATGTTGGTGTTGTCCCGCTGCAGGCCGACGGCGGCGTCGTGCTGCTCGCGCAGGATGTCGGCGTGACCGGCGTGCCGGGCGAGATCGCAGGTCACGTGCATGATGATCCGGTGCAGCGTGACGTCCTGCCTACCCGGTCGCCACCACGGCACCTGCCCCGGCGCGTCGAGCGGTAGCTGTTCGATGGTGTGATCCGCGAACGTCGCGACCCGGCGGTACAGGTCGATCAGCCCGTCCTTCGTCTCGTCGGCACCTGCGTACCAGTCGGCCTGCGGGTCGTCGTCGTACGCCGACATCGGGACCAGTTCCTCGGGCGTCGGGAAGTCGCGCCCGAAGGTGGGTCCGAAGTAGCCGACCTCGACATTGAGGCAGTGCTTCAGGATGCCCAGCAGGTTGGTGCCGGTCGCGGTGCGGGGCATCCTGGCTTCGCGCTCGCTCAGCCCGTCGAGCTTCCAGATCAGGTCCTCGCGGATCCCCTGGAGGTAGTGGTGCAGGGCGGTCTTCGCGTCGCTCAGGTCAGCCATGCCCGCCAGTCTTCCCCATCCGCCGCGCCGCGGTGCGGGCGGCAACCGGCGGCCGCCGCCGGCCGGCCGGGCGCGACAACCCGGGTGCGGGGGAGCGGGTACTGGTGTTGACTTCGGCGGTGGATCGCCAACGGCTCAGCAGCATCGCGCACGCCCGGCACCCGATCGCGGCGCCGATCTTCGGCGTCAACGTCAACCGGCTCCTGCGGCGAGCGGACCGGCAACCGGCGGCGCGCATCCTGGACCTCGGCTGCGGAGCCGGGTCGTGGGCGCTGCAGGCCCTCGCCCACTATCCCGACGGGCACGCCGACGGCGTGGACGTCAATCCGTACGCCCTCGAACGGGCCGCCGGGGCCGCCGCCGAGCGCGGCCTCGCCGACCGGCTCACCCTGCACGAGCGCGACGCCCGGACGTACGTGCCGGACGGCGACTACGACCTGGTGCTCTGTGTCGGGGCGACGCACGCCTTCGGCGGGTTCGGCGGGACGCTGGAGCTGGCCGGCCGGCACGTGAACGCCGACGGCATCCTCCTGGTCGGGGAGGGGTTCTGGCAGGTCCCGCCGACCCGGGAGGCGCTCGCCGCGCTCGACGCGAAGCCCGACGAGTTCACCGACCTCGCCGGCCTGGTCGACGTCGCCGAGCGGGCCGGCTGGACGCCGGTGTACGCCCACGTCAGCGACGCCGCCGAGTGGGACGACTACGAATGGTCGTGGATCGGGTCGCTCACCGGGTGGGCACTGGACAATCCCGGCCATCCGGACGCCGCCGAGGCGCTCGCGATCGCCCGGGAGCACCGCGATCAGTGGCTGCGCGGGTACCGCGACGTGCTGGGCTTCGTGACCCTGGTGCTACGCCGCGGCTGACCGCCGCGCGAGCGGCTCGTGCCGGCCACCGACGGCCGCGCCACCCGGGGGCACTATCGTTTCGGCGTGCACATCCGTTTCGACGTCCCGGCAGATCCGGCCTACCCGGGCCAGGTGGCCGCCGCGCTCAGCCGGGTCCGGCTGCGCAGGTTCGGCTACATCGGCGCGGTGCTGGCGGTGGTCGGGGCGGTCGGCCTCGCCGTCTCGTCGGCGTCCACCTCGGGCAGCCGGATCTCGTCGCTCTGGCTGGCGATGATCGTGGGTGGCCTGCTGTCGATGCTGTACTCGCCGTGGGTCCGCTGGCGGGCCCGGCGCCGCTCCGACCGCTACGCCGTCGAGGGCGGCTACGACATCAGCGACGACAACATCATGATGCGCAGCGGTTCGGAGACCGGTGGCATCGCCTGGGACGGCGTCGCCCGGGTGACCGAGACCCCGGACTTCTGGATCGTCTACGTCGGCCGGATGCCGGCGACGGTGATCCCACGCCGCCTGATGTCCGCCGCGGACGACGAGACGTTGCGGGCCTTCATGGCCGGGCGTGGGTTGCTCCCGCCGCGCTGAACCCGCGACCCGGTCCGCCGCGCCGCGCGCTGAACCCGCGACCCGGTTCGCCGCGCCGTTTCCTCGGAGGCGGCGCGGCGCGGGTCACCGGGGCCGGTGGTGCGAGGTCCAGCCCTGCTGGTGCCGGCGTTCGATCCCGTCCAGCAGCAGGTCCAGCGCGAACTCGAACTCGAACTGGTCGTCGCAGCCGGCGCCGACGACGGACGTGTCGTCGTGCGCGGCCGCCGTGGCGATCTCGGCGACGTGCGGGAACCGGGCCGCGAACTCCGGCGGCGGGGCGGTGGGCGGCTCCGACTCGACCGGACCGGACCGGCCGGCGCGTCGGGAGTCGTCGAAGAGTTCCTGGCTGAAGCCCAGGGCGCGGCTGCCCAGGGCGTGCATGACGTGGTGGGTGAGGTCGACCGACAGCCCGCCGGACCGCAGCGCGCCGATCACCGAGTCGAGGTAGGCCAGGATGGCCGGCGTCGCGGTGGTCCGCGACTCGACCGCGAGCGCGGCCCAGGGGTGGCGGAGCAGCACCTGCCGGGCCGAGAGGATGCGCCGGCGGAGTGCGGGCTTCCAGTCGAGGCCGGGCACGGGCGGGTCGATCTCGCCGACCACCTCGTCGATCATGCCGGCGATCAGTTCGTCCTTGTTGGCCACGTGCTTGTAGAGGGCCATCGGCACGACGCCGAGCGCCTGGGCGAGGTTGCGCATGCTGAGCGATTCGATGCCGGCCTCGTCGGCCAGCGCGACGGCGGCGCGGAAGATGCGGTCCCTGCTCAGCGGGGTGCGGCGCAGCGTGCCGGTCTGCTCGGCCATCTCGGTCCTCGTCTTCTCTGGCGGGCCGTTGAACCATAACGCCCTTGACAGGTGTACGGCGTACACCTACCGTGGCGAGGGAGGGTGTACGCCGTACACTTCGAGGGAGGCAGGGATGAAGGCCATCGTTCAGGACCGGTACGGTCCGCCGGAGACGCTCGCGCTGGCGGACGTCGACCCGCCCGTGCCCGCCGCCGACGAGGTGCTCGTGCGGGTGGAGGCGGCCGCGCTCAACGCGTACGACTGGCACGTGATGCGCGGCGATCCGCTGCTCGCCCGGTTGGCGCTGGGCCGGTCGAGGCCGCGGGCGCGGATCCGAGGCCGAGACTTCGCCGGCCGGGTCCACGCCGTCGGCACCCGGGTCCGGCACCTGCGCCCGGGCGACGCCGTCTTCGGCGATCTCGGCGACGCCAACGGCGCCTTCGCCGAGTACGTCTGCGTGGCCGAGACGATGGTCGCGCCGAAGCCGGCCAACCTGACCCCGCAGCAGGCGGCCGCCCTCCCGCTGGCCGGCAGCACCGCGCTGCTGGGCCTGCGCGACGCCGGTCGAGTGGCCCCCGGCCAGCGGGTGCTCATCAACGGCGCCTCCGGCGGCGTCGGCACCCTGGCGGTCCAACTCGCCAAGGCGCTCGGCGCGACGGTCACCGGGGTGTGCAGCACCCGCAACGTCGATCTCGTCCGCTCGCTGGGCGCCGACCGCGTGGTGGACTACCGCCGCGACGACTTCACCCGCCGGGACCGCCGGTACGACCTGGTCTTCGACCTGGTCGGCAACCACTCGCTGACCGCGCTGCGCCGGGCGCTCACGCCGACCGGGACGCTCGTGCTCTGCGGCGGCGGCGTGTACCGCGGCGGCAGTCTCCTCGGCCCGGTCGCCCTCATCACCCGCGGCCGGTTGCTCGCCCCCTTCGTCCGCCAGCGCATCGTCGCGCCGGCGACGGCGCCCGGGCGGGCGTACCTCGACACGCTGCGTGGCTACGCCGAGTCCGGCCGGCTCACCCCGGTCATCGACCGGTGCTACCCGCTGCCCGAGGTGCCGGCGGCGCTCCGGTATCTGGAGAACGAGCACGCGCGGGCGAAGGTGGTCATCACGGTCTGACCACCGGTCGGCCCCGGGGCACCCCCCGGTCCGCCTGGCCCGGCGTACGAGAATCGCCGGCGTACGAGAATCGGCGGAGAAGCCCGGCCGGGCGGGTCCGATCGCGGCGGTGGCGTTCGTAGCAGGGGTGCCCGGCCGGCCGAGGGCCGGCCGTCCGACGACAGGAGATGATCCCGATGGCGCAGTACCTGATGTCCGTTCTCGCCGACACCGCCGGCCTCGCCACCGAGGACGAGCAGGCCGCGATCGACGTCTTCAACGACCGGCTCCGGTCCGGCGGGCACTGGGTCTTCGCCGGTGGCCTGGCCGCGCCCGGCACGGCCACCGTCGTCGACGGCCGGGACGGCGACCCGGTGTTCACCGACGGGCCCTACCTGGAGTCGAAGGAGCACGTGGCCGGCTTCTGGATCATCGAGGCCCCGCACCTCGACGCGGCGCTCCGGCTCGCCGCGCTCGGCTCGAAGCACTGCAACCGCCGGGTCGAGCTGCGGCCGTTCCTGGGTTGATGACCGACATCGGCGAGGCGATCAGCCGGGTCCACCGCGCGGAGTGGGCCCGGGTGGTCGCGACCCTGGCCCGGCGACTCGGTGACCTCGACATCGCCGAGGAGATGGCCGCCGAGGCGTTCGCCGTCGCGGTCGAACGCTGGCCGGTCGACGGGCTCCCGCCGAATCCCGGCGCGTGGCTGACCACCACCGCCCACCGCCGGGCCATCGACCGCCTTCGCCGTGAGGTCAGGCGCGAGGAATGGCACCGGGAGGCACGCATGCTGGCCGACACCCCCGAGCCGCTCGGCGCCATCGACGACGACCGGCTCCGGCTCATCTTCACCTGCTGCCACCCGGCGCTCGCCATGCCGGCGCGGATCGCGCTGACCCTGCGGATGGTCGGTGGGCTCACCGTGCCCGAGATCGCCCGCGCGTTCCTGGTCCACGAGACCGCCATGGGCCGGCGGATCACCCGCGCGAAGACGAAGATCAAGGCCGCCCGGATCCCGTACGGAGTGCCGTTCCGGGACGACCTCCCGGCCCGGGTCTCCGGGGTGCTCGCCGTGCTCTACCTGATCTTCAACGAGGGCTACCTGGCCTCCGACCCCGGCAGGGAGCCGGTACGCCACGACCTGACCGCCGAGGCGATCCGGCTGACCCGGCTGGTGGTCGCCCTGCTGCCGGCCGACGGCGAGGCCGCCGGGCTGCTGGCGCTGATGCTGCTGACGGAGGCCCGCCGGGCCGCGCGGGTCTCGCCGGGCGGTGAGCTCGTCGCCCTGCGGGACCAGGACCGCGGCGCCTGGGACCGCGAGCTGATCGCCGAGGGCCACGCCCTGGTCCGCGCGCGGCTGGCCACCGGTCAGCCGCCCGGGCGGTACCAGATCCTCGCCGCGATCAACGCCGTCCACACCGACGCCCCGGACGCCCGGGACACCGACTGGTCGCAGATCGTCGCGCTCTACGACCAGCTGCTGCGGCTCGACCCCACGCCGATCGTGCGGCTCAACCGGGCCATCGCGGTCGCCGAACTCGACGGCCCGCAGCTCGGGCTGGCGGAGGTGGACGCGCTGCCGCTGGACGGCTACCACGCCTACCACGCCACCCGGGCCGAGCTGCTGCGCCGGCTGGGCCGCAGCGGGGAGTCGCGGGCGGCGTACGGGCGGGCCATCGACCTGGCCGGCAACACCGCCGAGCGGGCCTACCTCACCCGTCGCCGCGACCAGCTGGCCGGCCCGTGACCGACCGCCCTGGTCACCGCCGGTCCTGCGGCGGGTGGATCCAGGTCGCCGGGGTCAACCGGTCCACCCGCCAGTCGGCCGCCGCGGCGGTGGCCGCCACCGCGTCCGCGTCCGGCCCCTCGACGAACGCGAGCACGACCTGGTCGGCCGGCAGGTGGACCGCCGCGACCAGGCGGGTGTCCGCCGTCGGCGCGATCGGCACCGCCTCGGGCGCCGGGGCGTCGCCGGAGCGGTCGTAACGTTCCAGGACGAACAGCCGACGAGTCATGCCGGAACGGTACGGCGCGCCGGCCGCCGAGGAATCCGGCGTTTCCCTAGCGATTGTCCGCCGGCCGGCCGGCCATCGCGGCGCCCAGCTCGGCCCGGCTGGCAATGCCCAGCTTCCGGTAGACGCGGGCCAGGTTCGCCTCCACCGTCTTCGGGCTGATGAACAGCTCGTCGGCGATGTGCCGGTTGGTCCGGCCCTGGGCGGCGAGCCGCGCCACCCGCTCCTCCGTCGCGGTCAGCTCCAGCGGGGCCGGGGGACGACCGCCGATCCGGCCCTGCTCCGCGCGGGCCCGCTCCGCGAAGGCCCGCGCGCCGAGCGCGTCGAACTCCGTCGCGGCGGCGCGCAGCGCGTCCTGCGCCGCCCGCTTGCGCCGGGCCCGCCGGTGCACGACGCCGGCGACGAGCAGGCAACGGGCGCGGTCCAGCGGCAGCACCCCCGCCGGCACGCTCGCCCGCGCCGCGGCGAGTGCGTCGAGCGCGGCCAGCGGGTCGACCCCGCTCGCGCTGTCCAGCAGCACCCGGCTGCGGGCCAGACCCAGCGTCGTCCACGGCCGGGGCAGCCGTTCGTGCCGCTCCGCGAGCCGGGCCAGCGCCGTGCGGGCCGTCGCCAGGTCACCGGCGCGCACGCACGCCTCGATCCAGTCCGGCTCGAAGCGCTGCGCGAGCGGCTCGACCAGCCCCAGCTCGTCGACGTCGGCGGCGAGGCTGCCGTACGCCCGGGCGGCCTCGTCCGTGCGGCCCGCGCAGAGCGCCACGAAGGCGGCCAGGTGCCGGTAGATCCGGCGGACCCAGCCGTCGCCGGTGTCCTCGGCGCGTCGCAGCCCGGCCTCGGCGACCACGCCCGCCTCGGCCAGCCTGCCCCGGTGCGCGTCGAGCAGCCCCGCCAGCCACCGCTCGCCGTTGAGCCCGGTGCCGAGCTGCTCGCCGAGATCCCGGGCCGCCGCGATGTGCCGCTCGGCGGCCGGCCAGCAGCCGGCCAGCAGCTCGGTCTCGCCGAGATGGCTGAGCAGCTCGTGCTGCAACGGCTGATCGCCGCGCGCGGTGGCCCGGCCGAGCATCCAGTGCAACCGCTGCCGGGCCCGGTCGGCGTCGTCGATGGACTTCCACCAGACCGCGGGTATCGTGCCGGCCAGCCAGGACGGCTCGTCGCCCTCCATCGCCAGCGCCCGGTCCATCAGCCCGGTACGGGCCGGGCGCCCGGCCCGTACCTCCTGGAAGAACAGCTGCAGCAGCGCGGCGGCGGCCAGCCCGCGGTCGTCGGCCCGATCGGCGAGCAGGGCGACGGCCGCCTCCGCGTGCCGGCGAGCGGGCCCCGGCGCGTCGCGGAACCCGGCCAGGTGCGCGTGGATCCGCCCGGCCAGCGGCGACTCCGGCGGCACCGCCGCCAGCGCCCGCTCGGCCGCCCCGACCGCCACCTCGCCCGGCTCGTCGGCGCTCCACGCCACGATCGCCCGCAACAGCAGCGACTCGGCGCGCAGCTCACCGGCGAACTCGTCGGCGATCGACTCGGCCGCGGCGCCCGCCGCCGCGTAGTCGCCGCTGTCGTACCGGCAGCGCGCCGCGGATAGCCGCAGCCGGCCCCGACCGGCCGGATCCTGCGCCGGGACGAGCGCCGCGGCCCGCTCGAAGAGCTGCGCGGCCACCTCCGGCGCGCCCCGGACGTGCTGCCGCTCGGCGGCGCGGGCGATCACGCCGGCGACCGCGAGGTCCGGGCCGACCGTGCAGAGCGCGAGGTGACGGGCCCGCTCGTCCGGGTCGGCGACGACGTCGGCCAGCGCCCGGTGCAGCCGGCGGCGGATTCCCGGCGAGCTGGCCGAGCGGACCGTCGACGCGTACACGGGATGGGTGAACTCGACCGCGACCGGCGTCACGACGAGCAGCCCGGCCTCCTCCGCCGGGTCGAACGCGGCCGGCCGCACCCCGGCGGCGGTCAGGTCGCGCAGCGTCGGGACGGCGAGCAGCGCCGCCAATCGCACCGCGTGCAGGGTCTCGGTGGGCAACCCGGCCAGCACCTCGCCGAGCAACTGCTGCATCGAGGTGGCCACCGGCAGGTCCTCGCCCGGCGACGGCGGCCGGGGCAGCCGCAGCACGGCCCGGGCCAGCTCGATCGCGAGCAGCGGGTTGCCGCCCGCGTCCCGGGCGATCCGGGCCAGCAGCGGACGGCCCAGCGCGGCGCCGAGCCGGTTGCGCAGGATGTGGTGCAGCGCACCCACCCCCAACGGCTCCACGCCGATCCGGGTGAGCCGGCCGCCGGCCGGGCCCTGGCCCAGCCCGAGCGGTACCACCTCCGGCGCCGCCTCGGCCCGGCGGCAGGTGACCAGCGTGGCCAGCCGGGGCGCCACCCGGCGCAGCGCGAACCGCAGGGCCCGTTCGCTGGCCCGGTCCAGCCACGGCGCGTCGTCGATCGCGACCAGCACGGGCACCCCGCTGTCCACCGCCGCGTCCAGCAGCGAGCGGGTGGCGGCACCGATGACCCGCTCGTCGACCGGCTCGTCGCTGTCGGCGGAGAGCAGCACCATCTCGGCGGCGCGGCGCTGCGGGCCGGGCAGCCCGGCCGCCTGCGCGGCGACGGGACGGAGCACGTCGGCCAGCGCCGCGAACGGCAGGTCCAGCTCGGATTCGGTCGGCGCGCAGGCGAGCACCAGCCACCCCGCCCGCTCCGCCTGGGCCACCAGCGCCCGCCACAGGGTCGTCTTCCCGATGCCGGCGGGCCCGTCCAGCAGCACCACGCCGGTCTCGCCGAGACAGCGCCACGCCTGGTCGATCACCGCGTCGCGGCCGACGGTCTCGCCCAGCACGTGATCAATACTGGCACGGGCCCGGACCACGAACCAGGACCGCTCCGGTGGGCCCGGACTGCCGATCCGGATGAATCCGGTGGGCTCAGAGCCGGCCGGCGACCGTACGGGCGACCGTCTCCAGTGGCTTGCGGTTCTCGGCCGGGTCGTTGAGGCGTACCAGCCGGACGGTCACCCAGCGGCCGGACTTGTTGACGAAGACCGCCTCCACGGTGGCGTACGCCTCGTCGCCGACGCCCGACAGTGGCCGCAGTTCGTGCCCGAGGTCGCGTTCGATGTCGAGGTACTTCTTCGCCCCGTCGCCGACGTAGACCTCCACCTGGGCGGTCGGGCCGGTGACCGGGCCGGAGTAGGTGCAGCTGTCCTGGACCGGCTTCGCGTCCGCCAGGGCGGTGCCGGCCAGCCGCTCCGCCTCCGCCTTGGACACCAGGGCGCAGGGGTCGACGGCGGCGGCCGGGCTGGGGGCGGCCTCCTCCGTGGCGGCCGTGGACACGTCGACGCCGGCCGGCTGGTCGGTGGCGGGGGGCGCGGATCGGGGTGCGCTGTCGGAGCCGGCGCAGCCGGCCCCGGCGAGCAGCGGGAGCGTGGCCAGGGCCAGCGCGGCGAGCCGGCGGTACGGGCGGGTGTCGTTCATCGCTGCGGATCTCCCTATCGTCGGACCGGCCGTCGAACAGACCCGCCGACCGGCTCAGCGAGCGGCGCCAGGTGATGCGTCGAACGGTAGGACCCGACGGGCGGTGAGGAATCGGGGGTTTCCCTCTCCTTCGGCCGGAGCCGGCTCTGCATAGGGAATCACCCGATTCGGTGGCCGGCCCTCGCGCCTAGCGTCGGCGGGCATGAGCACCCAAGCGTCCCGACCCGAGCGCGCCGGCCCGACCGGCCTGCTCCGTCACCGGCTCGCCGGCGCGGCCGCACTGGTCTGTCTCGTCGCGCTGACCGCCGGGTGCGGGATGCTCGACCCGGCCCGTTCCGGCCCCGCCGACGCGGCGGACCGGCGGTACGGGTACGCGCCCAGGCCGGACCGCTCGGTGGTGTACCAGCCGGACGTCGTGCTCGTCTCCGGCGGCGGCGACGCGATCCGCTCGGTGAGCGCGGACGGGTTCACGTACGTGCTCGACGGTGACGCCGCCGGCGCCGGCGACCTCGCGCCCGGAAAGATCATGTTCGCCACGAGCGAGGCGCTCGGCCGGGTGGTGCGGGTCGAGCGGGCCCGGGGCGACCTGGCGGTCACCCTGGCTCCGGTCGAGCTGACCGACGTGGTACGCGACGGCCACTTCACCATCGACCAGGCGCTGGATCTCGAGGCGCAGACCTTCGGTCCGCTGCCCGACCTGTTGGGGGAGGTCGCCGGCGAGGCACCCGCCACGCCGGTCCTGCCGGACCCCGAGCAGGCCACCGGGCTGGGCACGAACGCCATCGGGGTGGGCGGCCTGCGGCTCGCCGTGCCGCCGCTGGCGCTCGGGCCGGCCCGCGCGCCGGGAGCGGGCGCGGCCAGCAGCGTCAAACGGAAGGTCGGCGCCTGGGATGTGACGGCCTACAAGGACAACGCGAAGCTGGGGCTCAGCGCCGAGCACTCGACCGCCGCGGCCGGCCTGCGGGTCGACTTCGACATCCAGTTGCTGGTCCGCAACCTGCGCGTCCGCGGTGACCTGCGGGTGACCAACGGCATCATCCCGCACCCCTCGTTCCGCATCGACGGGGTCGAGGGACTCGCCGTGACGATCGCCGCCGGCGCACAGGGCGGGCTCAGCGACAACAAGAAGGCGAAGATCGAGTTTCCGATCGAGGTGAAGCAGCCGATCATCATCGGCGGCTTCCCCGCCACGTTGAAACAGACCTTCAAGTTCCTCGTCGAGACGGCGTTCACGGCGAAGAACGGCAACATCTCCGCGACCGGCCGGTGGGGACTCTCCGGGCCGATCGGCTACGCCGGCTCGTCCGTGCTGACGCCCACCTTCTCCGTGCGGGAGAGCATCATGCAGTCCCTGCGCGGCGTGTCCATCGGCGTCGAGGCGATCGTCCTCGCGGTCGAGTTCCGCTTCGGGTTCCTGATCGGCCTGCCGGTGGCGGGGGCCGGGCCGTTCGTCGCGATCGTGGCCTCGGTGGGCCTGACCAACGGTTCGGCGGCCGGCCGGGTGGGGCTGCCGCTGGCCGGACCGGCGGTGAAGTGTCGCGGGTCCACGCTCGTCGCCACCGTCCGCGCCGGGGAGGGCATCAGCATGTCCGAACCGTTGGCGAAGGCCATCGAGCACGTGCTGAAGGTCACCGTGCCGAAGGAGGCCGACTTCGTCAGGAAGGACATCGTGAACCGCACCGTCGTCGAACCGGACGTGCCCCTCTGCCGGGACTGACGGCCACCGAGACATCCGGCCCGGGCCCGACAGGGTCGCGACCGACACCGACAGCCGAACCGATCAGGAAGGAATGACCCATGGGGATGTTCAGGAAGCTGGCCCAGGTCGCGCTCGTCGGAGGCGCGCTCACCCTGGTCGTGGCGTGTGGCAGCGACGGCGGGCCGGCCGCGTCCGGCCCGGTGGGCGTGCCGGCGGCCGGGGACGAGGCCGCCGACGCCGGGACCGGCGCCAACGGCGACGAGTGCGGGCGCCTGCCGGCGAACGAGGTCGCCGAGGTGATCGGCCCGAACGACGGCGGGCAGCACGACTACGCGCTCGGCGGGTGCATCTGGACGGCGTCCGCCGGGCCCAAGGACGGCATCGTGGAGGCGGTCTCCGCGACCGTGCTGCCCAAGGAGCAGTACGAGGCGGTGGCCGATGCCGGCGGCCCGGTGAGCGGATCCGCCGACGACGCCACCTACAACGACATCCACGGTGAGCTGTGGTTCCCGTGCCGCGGCGGCGACTTCTGCGGGATCAAGGTGAGCATCAGCGACCCGGACAGGCGCAAGGACGCCGCGCTCCGGCTGGGCAAGGTCCTGCAGGGCAAGGTGTAGCGCCCGCGCCAGCTACCCGCCGTGCTGGCGGCGCACCATCTCGGCGATCCAGGCCGGCGCGTACGGGGACGTGCAGCCCGGCGAGGTCGGGTAGTCCTTGAGCACCGCCAGCCGCTCGCCGATGTCGATCGCCCGCGCCCGGTGCTCGGGATGGTCGATGCCGATCTGCGCCAGACAGTGGTTCATCGCCCACTGCAGGCGCTCCGGCGCCGGCTTCAACTCCGCCTCGATGACGTCGAGCAGACCCGCGAGATCGAGGCCCGCGGGCCGGCGCGCCACGCGCTCGGTGGTCAGTGCCCAGCCCGCACTGGCCACCACCGGATCCGCGTCCGCGGACCAGGCCAGGCGCAGCCGCTCGGCGTGCGGGCTCTTCTTCACCACGTAGGTGACCAGCCAGTCGTGCACCTTCGGGGTGCGCGCCTCGCGGAGCATCCCGTCCAACTCGTCCGGCTCGAACGCCTTCGGCCGGCAGATCAGGATTGCCAGCAGCCGCGCCGCGCTGTCACCGCTGCGCCAGAGTTGGCGCGCCAGCTCCGGCTGCGTACCGAGCCGCTTGGCGAGCGCGCGCAGGCTGCCGAGGTTCACCGCGTGGTCGTCACCGTGCCTGCTGTTGACCGCGCGGGTCTTGGGGTCCGCGAGCGCGGCGAGCTCGGCCAGCACCTCGGTCACCGTCGTACCGGTGGGTGTCGTCCCAACCACCGCGGCCTCCTGTCCCGTACGTCCGATCCGGCGCCCCGGGGGGCCCGCCCGCCAGCCTGAGCCGGGGCCGGCTCACAGCCAGGGCGGTGGGCCCTCGAACCGGAGGGCGTGCACGTCGAACAGGACGGCCTCGGCCACGCCCAGCGCCGGCCCGCCCAGCCGGGCCGCCCAGGTGAGGAACGGCCCGGGTTCCGGGCCCGCCACGCCCAGGCCCTTGGTGTACTCGGCGTGCGCGGCCAGCGAGGCGATGCCGCGCCGCAACGGCTCACCCGTGACGTCGACACCGTGTGTGGGGCGCTCGGCGCCGGCGAAGCAGACGTAGCGCACCCCGTCCCAGGGCGACAGCCCCTCGTCCGCCAGCTCGGTGAAGATCCACCGGTTGCCGGCGTCGCGCGCCGCGTCCAACGTGGCCAGCCCCACCGCCCGGTGGTCGGCCTGGTTGGTCATGCCGCCCACCATCCGGATGTCGAACGCGCCGGAGACGATGACGTCGGGCCGGTGCCTTCGGATCGCCCGGACGATGTCCCGACGCAGGTCCGGCCCGTACTCGACGACGCCGTCGCGGTGCGCGAGGAACTCCACGACGTCCACGCCGACCTCCCGGGCGGCGGCGCGCTGCTCCCGCTCGCGCAACGGCCCGGCCTCGTCGGGGTGCACGGCGTCGATCCCCGCCTCGCCCCGGGTGGCCAGCAGGTAGGTGACCTGCTTGCCCTGCGCGGTCCAGCGGGCGATCGCCGAGGCCGTGCCGTACTCGATGTCGTCGGGGTGCGCGGCCACCGCGAGGCAGCGGTCCCAGTCCTCCGGCAGTGCCGGCAGCAACTCCTCCACGTTGCCACCGTAGCCGCCGGCGCGCCGATCCGGCACCGCCGTGTCGCCGACCCGTACCTCGGCCGGGCAGCGATACTGGGCGGGTGGATCCCAGCCGGCTGCACCCGCAGGCACGGGCTGCGATGCAGGTCCAGCAGCGGGTCCCGCTCACCCGGGCGACCCTGCCGGCGGCGCGGCTGAGCATGGTCCGGGCCACGCCCGACGAGGTGGGCGGCGGGCCGGCGATCCGCTCGGTGGTGAGCGTCGACGCGGGCGGGGTGCCGGCCCGCCTCTACCGCGACGCCGGCGACGACCCGCTGCCGGTGGTCCTCTACGCCCACGGCGGCGGCTGGGTGATGGGCGGCGTCGAGACCCACGACGGGTGGTGCCGGCACCTCGCGGCCGCGTCCGGCTGGGCCGTGCTCTCCGTCGACTACCGGCTCGCCCCCGAGCACCCGTACCCGGCCGCGGTCGACGACATGGCGGGCGCGCTCGGCTGGCTGCGCGGGCCCGGGGCGGTGGGGTACGGCCTCGACCCGGGCCGGATCGCGGTGGCCGGTGACTCGGTGGGCGGGCACCTGGCGGCGGTGACCGCCCGGCGGGCCCGGGACGCGGGCATCCGGCTGGCCGGCCAGCTGCTCAGCTGCCCGGTCATCGACCCCGCGGCCGACTATCCGCCGCTGGACGAGTACGGCCTGGACCGGGAGGAGATGCGGTTCTTCTGGGACGCGTACGCGCCCGCCGGGGTGGACCGGACCCACCCGGACCTGGACCCGCTGCGCGCGGACCTCACCGGCCTGCCGCCGGCCGTGGTCATCACGGCCGAGCTCGACCTGCTCGCCGCCGAGGGGGAACGGTACGCCGCCGCGCTGCTGGCCGCCGGCGTGCCGGTCACCGCCACCCGCTACCAGGGGCTCATCCACAACTTCCCGCGCAAGCTCGCCCTCTTCGACGCGGCCCACCTCGCCCTGGCCCAGTTGGCCGCCGCGCTGCGCCGGTGGTGATCCGCCGGGAGGGGTTCCGTGCCGAAACGGGTCGGTGGCCCGCCGATGAGTTTGGAATGCTGCGACGGTCTACCCGTCGACTGGACGCGACTTGAAGGGACTTCCGATGGCAAAGGTCATCTCCACGCTGTTCATCTCCGCCGACGGTGTCGCCGAGATCGACCCGGACTGGCACTTCCCGTACTTCGACGAGAACATGGGCCGGGCCGTCACCGAGGACTACGACACCGCCGACGTGCTGCTCATCGGCCGGGTGACGTACGACAGCTTCGCCGGCGCCTGGCCCGAGCGGGAGGCGGCGGGCGGCGACGACGCCGGCTTCGCCAAGCAGCTCGGTGACGTGCGCAAGGTGGTCGTCTCGCGGCAGCCGCTGACCTTCACCTGGCGCAACTCGGAGCTGGTCGACGGCGATCTCGTGGCGGCCGTCCGCGCGCTCAAGGCCGACGCCGGCAGCAAGGGCATCCTCATCCCCGGGTCCATCTCCGTGGTGCAGCAGCTGCTCGCGGCCGGGCTGGTCGACGAGCTGCGCCTGCTGGTGCACCCGGTCGCCGCGCGCAAGGGGCGCAGGCTGTTCGACGACGGCGACACGCCGTACCACCTGCGGGTGACCGCGACCGAGGTGTTCCCGACGGGTGTGCTGCGGGTGATCTACGCCCCGGCGGAGGCGCCGGGCAAGGTCGGCTACGACGACGTCCAGGACCACGTGCCGTCGGGCAGCTGAACGGCCAGCACCGGAACGGGTCGGCCGCTGCGTGCGGCCGACCCGCCTAAGGTGGTGGGATGGCTGAACGACCATTGACTCTGATGGCGGTGCACGCGCACCCCGACGACGAGGCGACGAGCACCGGCGGGATCCTCGCCCGTTACGCGGCGGAGGGCGTGACGACGGTGCTGGTGACCTGCACGGACGGTCGGTGCGGCGACGGGCTCGGCGGGACCAAGCCGGGCGAGCCGGGGCACGACCCGGGCACGGTGGTGACGATGCGCCAGGCCGAGCTGACGGCCAGTTGCGCGGCGTTGAAGGTCACCCACCTGGAGACGCTCGGCTATGCCGACTCCGGGATGATGGGGTGGCCGGCCAACGACGCCCCGGGGGCCTTCTGGACCACCCCGGTGGCGGCGGCGGCCGACCGGCTGGCCGAGTTGATCCGGCGCTACCGGCCCGACGTGGTGGTGACCTACGACGAGAACGGCTTCTACGGCCACCCGGACCACATTCAGGCCCACCGGATCACGATGGCCGCCGTCGAGCAGACGGGCATCCCCGCGAAGGTCTACTGGACCACCGTGCCGCGCAGCGCGTTCCGGCAGTTCGGGCAGGTCATGAAGGAGATCGGCGTCGAGTTCCCCGAGCCGGACGGGCAGCCGGAGCTGGGCCTGCCGGACGACGAGATCACCACCTGGGTGGACGTCGGCGCCTACGGCGGGCAGAAGTTCGAGTCGCTGGCCGCGCACGCCAGCCAGGCCGAGAACATCTTCTTCCTGCAACTGGGCGAGGAGCGGTTCACCGAGCTGATGGGCGTGGAGACCTTCGTCCGGGTCCGGGACACCACCGGTGCCCCCGTTCCGGAGGACGACCTGTTCGCCGGCCTGCGCTGACCGGGGAGACCGGTACCGGCCGGCACGCCGGGGATGCCCACGGGTTGGGCATCCCCGGCGTGCCGGGCGTCAGCCGATCGTGCAGGGCGCGCCGTTGAGGGTGAACGAGGTGGGCGCGGCCGGGTTACCGGTGTGCGTGGCCTGGAAGCCGATGGTGACGGATCCGTTGGCCGGGATGGTCGGGTTGTAGGCGACGTTCCGGGCCGTGACCTGGCCGGAGGCGGGGGAGTAGGAGGCGTTCCAGCCCGAGGTGATGGTCTGCCCGCCGGGCAGGGTGAACCCCAGGGACCAGCCGTTGACGGTGCTCGTGCCGGTGTTGGTGACGATGATGTTCTCGGTCAGCCCGTTGTTCCAGGCGTTGACGGCCACGGCGACCCGGCAGGCCCCGCCCGGCGACACCGTCGGGCTGGGAGAGAACGTCGGGCTCGGCGACACCGTCGGGCTGGGGGAGAACGTCGGGCTCGGCGAGGTCGTCGGGCTGGCCGAGATCGTCGGGCTCGTCGAGACGGTCGGGCTGGGCGGGGCGGTCAGGCCGAAGAAGCCGATGGCGACCGCGGCCATCCCGCTGGACGGCAGGCTGTGCCCGGCGCCCTGGATGCTGTACGCCTCGACCTGGACGGTGCCGGTCGCGTCGGCGTACCGGCGGCGGTTCCAGTTGGTCTGCGGGGTGTCGGTGGAGGTCGGCGTCTGGCTGAGCCCGAACACGTTGGTCCACTGCTCGATGGTCTCCTGGAGCAGTTGGTACGGCACGAGCGTGTCACTGGTGCCGTGCCACAGCTGCACCCGCGGGCGAGGGCCGGTGTAGCCGGGGTAGGCCTGGCGGACGGCGTCGCCCCACTGCTGCGGCGTCCGGTTCATGTTGCCGCCGGTGCACTGGCTGGAACCGGGCGGGTAGTCCGCCGCGTTGGCGAAGCAGTTGAAGGGCACCCCCATGAAGGCGGCGCCGGCCTTGAACACGTCGGGGTAGAGGGCCAGCATGTGGTTGGTCATCATGCCGCCGGACGAGCTGCCGGTGGCGTAGACCCGGTCGGGGTCGGCGCTGTACCGCTGCTGCACGTACTGGATCATGGAGATGATCGACACCGGGTCGCTGCCGCCGCCGCGCCGCTTGGCGGCGTCGGACCAGGTGTCGAAGCAGTTGCCGAAGCCGGCCTGCTGGGTCGCGGTCGGGTAGATCACGATGAAGCCGTACCGGTCGGCGAGGCTGGCGAATTCGCTGCCGGAGTAGAAGCCCGGGCCCGATCCGCCGCAGCCGTGCATGGCCACCACGGTCGCCGGTCGGGCCGGGCGGGAGTCGGGAACGTAGACGTGCATGCGCATCCCGCCGGGATTGTCGCCGAAGCTGGTCACCTCGACCAGCGACGCCGCGTACGCGGGACGCAGGGTGGGTAGCACCAGGCCGGCGGCGGCCAACGACGCGGCCAGGACGAGCAGCAGTCTTCTTCTGATGGTCACGGGGACGACTCCTTCTATCACCTGTACAGGCGGAGGTCGGGCACGCGCGGTGCGGTCGCGGGAACGCCCGGTTCCCCGCGGTGATCGCGCCCTGCCCGCGTTCGGGGTGGCTCGCCCTGCCCGGCTCCGGATGGCGATGTATGGCAAACAGTGTTCCTGTCGGTCCACAAAGTGTCAATCGATGTGACTCGATGCAGCCGGCCCGTCGCGGCCGGCTTCCGGCCGGCTGGAGTCGTGGCACCCGTCCGGTCGGGTCGCGGGCGCCGTGGTGGGCGCCTTCGCCATCGGGGGAGCGGTGTGCGAGGACGAGGGAGTCGCGTGCTGCGGCTGGCATGGCGACAGGGGGTGTGACGCGACCCCTGCTGGCGGATCAGGTCCTGCGCGCCGGTGCCCGCGCTGCCGTCCGTCGCCATCATCGCGCTGATCAGGGGCCGTGCCGACGGCGGGCTGCCCGGCATCCGGGCGCAGCTCACGGCGGGCCTTCTCCGCGGCGTACGCGGGCACCCGAACACTCCCGCCATCGACGCCGCTGTGCTTTAATCAGGTTACGTCGATGTTATCGATAACATCCCTGCCGAGACGCCACCACCGCAGGCATTCCGGCAGCCTGGCCCGCCGGGACTCACCGGTCCTCCGGGTGTCGTCGGCATCAGCTCCTGCCGCGGATGTTAACGCATCCATCGGCGGCCATCACCCATGAGGCCGCGCCACCGGCGCGGCACCAAGGTATCCGAGGAGCCGTCATGGTGGTCTCTCCCGCCCGGCCCGTCCGGTCCACACTGTCGCGTCCCCTGCGGTGGGCGCTGGCGCTCGTCCTGGTCGTCGGCGGCCTGGCCCTGGTGGCCCGGACCCACCCGGCCGTCGCCGCCGCCGGGCCTGGTGCGATCGTCGGCGTGCAGTCCGGTCGCTGCGTCGACGTGCCGAACGGCAGCACCACCAACGGCACCCAGGTCCAGCTCTACGACTGTTGGGGCGGTGCCGGGCAGACCTGGACGTACACGACGGCGCGGCAGTTCACCGGGAACGGTGGCACCTGCCTGGACGCCAACGGTCAGGGCACCAGCCCCGGCACCCAGGTGATCATCTGGGCCTGCAACGGCCAGCTCAACCAGCAGTGGAACGTCAACGCGGACGGCACCATCACCGGTGTCCAGTCCGGACTCTGCCTGGACGCCAACGGCGCCGGCACCGCCAACGGCACCAAGATCATCCTCTGGACCTGCAACGGCCAGGCCAACCAGCGGTGGACCACCTCGACGACCCCGTCGTCCCCGCCGCCCACCTCGCCGCCACCGACCGGCGGGCGGCCGTGCGACATCTACGCCGCCGGCGGCACGCCCTGCGTCGCCGCGCACAGCACCACCCGGGCGTTGTTCTCGGCGTACGCCGGCAACCTCTACCAGGTCCGCCGCTCCTCCGACAGCGCGACGCGCGACATCGGCGTGCTGAGCGCCGGTGGCTACGCCAACGCGACGACCCAGGACAGCTTCTGCGCCGGCACCACCTGCGTCATCACCGTCGTCTACGACCAGTCCGGGCGCGGCAACCACCTGTGGTACCAGGGCTCGCCGCAGGTCCCCGGGTCCACCTCCAGCCGGCCGGCCACCGCGACCAGCGAGTCGCTGACCGTGGGCGGCGCCAAGGCCTACTCGCTCTACATCAACCCCGGCAACAGCTACTGGCGGGACGGGCACACCACCGGCATCCCCACCGGCAGCGCGCCGGAGGGCATGTACATGGTCACCAGCGGCACCCACGTCAACAGCGGCTGCTGTTTCGACTACGGCAACAGCGAGACCACCCGGTCCGCCGACGCCGCCGGCGCGATGGACGCGATCAACTTCAGCACCAGTTGCTGGTTCGGCGGCTGCTCCGGCACCGGCCCCTGGGTCCAGGCGGACCTGGAGTGGGGGCTCTACCCCGGCGGCAGCCAGTCCTGGAACTACAACCAGCGCGCCTTCACCAGCAAGTTCGTCACCGCCACGCTGAAGAACAACGGCACCTCGCGGTTCGCCATCAAGGGCAGCAACGCCCAGTCCGGCACCCTCTACACCCTCTACGACGGGGCGCTGCCGGCCGGCTACAGCCCGATGAAGAAGCAGGGCGCCATCATCCTGGGCAGCGGCGGCGACTGCTGCAAGCCCGGCGGAGGCGCCAACCTCAGCGCCGGCACCTTCTACGAGGGCGCCATGGTGGCGGGCTACCCGTCCGACGCGACCGAGAACGCGGTCCAGAGCGACGTCGTCGCGGCCGGCTACCGCTGACCAGCGCCATCCTCCGTGCCACCGCCGATCCGGTTGGGCGGCCCGTGCTCCCGGGCGCCGCCACACCCCACCGGCCAACCGCAGACCCCGCCGCCCGCCCCGGCGCATCCGCACCACTACCGAAAGGGAATCGCGTATGTCGAGGCTGAGCACACTCCTCCGTCCACCGCGACCGCTGGCGGGGCTGGCCGCCGTGGTCCTGGCCACCACCGGCCTGGTGGCGGTGACCGCCGGGCCGGCCCAGGCCGCGACGTCGATCACCATCAACGGATCGTCCGGCGGGCAGGCGTTCGACGGTGTCGGTGCGGTCAGTGGCGGTGGCGGTAACAGTCGACTGCTCATCGACTACCCGGAGCCGCAGCGGGGCCAGATCCTCGACTACCTGTTCAAGCCCGGCTACGGCGCCGCGCTGCAGATCCTCAAGGTGGAGATGGGCGGGGACACCAACTCCACCAGCGGCTCCGAGCCGAGCCACGAGCACGTCCGCGGCGACCTCAACTGCAACCGCGGCTACCAGTGGTGGATCATGGAGCAGGCCAAGGCCCGCAACCCCAACATCAAGTTGGCGGCGCTGCCCTGGGGCGCCCCGGGGTGGATCGGCAACGGCACCTTCATGTCCCAGGACATGATCAACTATTTCGTGGACTGGCTGGGCTGCGCCCGGCAGCACAACCTGACCATGGACTACATCACCGCCGCGCAGAACGAGAAGCAGACCGACGCGAACTGGACCATCAACCTGCGCAGCGCGTTGAACAGCAACGGCTACAGCGGCGTGAAGATCATCTACGGTGACGACTACCCGGGCAGCTGGGGTCCGGCCAACGCGGTGGCGTCCAACGCCACGCTGCGCAACAGCATCGACGTGCTCAGCGGCCACTACCCGTGCGGCTACCTCAGCGCGCAGACCTCCTGCTCGGTGTCGTCGACCGCCACCAGCACCGGAAAGCCCCTGTGGGACAGCGAGGGCGGCTCCCAGGACTACAACGACGGCGCCAAGCCGCTGGCCCGGGGCGTCAACCGCGGCTACATCGACGGCCGGATGGTCGCCTACCTCAACTGGGACCTGATCGCGGCGATCACCCCGAACCTGCCGTGGGCCACCGTCGGGCTGATCCTGGCCAACCAGCCCTGGTCCGGCTGGTACTCCGTCGGCAAGAACACCTGGGCGCTGGCCCACACCGCCCAGTTCACCGCGCCCGGCTGGAAGTACCTGGACTCCGCCACCGGCTACCTCGGCGGCAACCGCGCCAACGGCAGCTACGTGTCGTTGAAGTCGACCAACAACACCGACTACAGCACCATCATCGAGACGATGGACGCCACCAGCGCCCAGCAGCTCAACGTCAGCGTCACCGGCGGCCTCTCCACCGGCCAGGTGCACGTGTGGGCGACCAACCTCAACTCGAACAACACCAACGACTTCTTCGTGCACACCAGCGACATCACCCCGTCGGGCGGCGCGTACTCGCTGACCCTCCAGCCCGGCTACCTCTACAGCATCACCACCACCACCGGCCAGGGCAAGGGCACCGCCACCAGCCCCGCCCAGGGCTCGCTGGGGCTGCCGTACCAGGACACCTTCGACAGCTACCCCACCGGCCGGCTGCCGAAGTACCTGCAGGACATGCAGGGCGCCTTCGAAACCGTCGGCTGCGGCGGCGGCCGGTCCGGCATCTGCCTGCGGCAGATGTCGCCGCAGGCCCCGATCACCTGGAAGACCCTCGCCGACCCGGCCACCTACGGCGGCAGCCTGGCCTGGGGCAACTACACCGTCTCCGCCGACGCCCTGCTCGAGAAGTCCGGGTACGCGCAGCTGGAGGGTCGGGTCGGCACCACGAACCTCGATCCCATCGGCCGCTACAACGCCTACTTCCTGCGCGTCACCGACGGCGGCTCCTGGTCGATCCTGCGCAACAACACCGCCGGACAACTGACCACCCTGCGCAGCGGCACGGTCGCGGCGCTGGGCACCAACCGCTGGCACAGCCTCTCCCTCGGCTTCTCCGGCAGCACCATCACCGCGACGATCGACGGCACGACGGTCGGCACCGCGAGCGACACCTCCTTCGTGGCCGGCCAGGTGGGCTTCGGCACCAGCCAGGGCCAGACCGCCCAGTTCGACAACCTGTCCGTGGTGGCCGGCCCCGGTGGTGACCCGGGCGGCACCACCAGCTCGCTGCGCAACACCGCCGCCGGCCGGTGCCTCGACGTGCCCAACCAGTCCCAGACCAACGGCACCCAGGTGACGCTCTGGGACTGCAACGGGGGCGCCAACCAGCAGTGGACCTACACCTCGGGCAAGCAGCTCCAGGTGTACGGCAGCAAGTGCCTGGACGCCAACGCCCAGGGCACCACCCCCGGCACCAAGGTGATCATCTGGGACTGCAACGGCGGCACCAACCAGCAGTGGAACGTCAACAGCAACGGCACCATCACCGGCGTCCAGTCCGGCATCTGCCTCGCCCCCAACGGCGGCGGCACCGGCAACAGCACCCCGATCGTCCTTGCCAGCTGCACCGGCGGCAACGACCAGAAGTGGAGCCGGAGTTGAGGCCCGGCCGACCCCCGTCCGACCCATCCGAAAGGCGACCCATCATGTCACTGTCCTTTGTGCCCGGCCGGCGGGGACCGCGTCTCGCGGCGCGACCCGCCGGCGTGCCGGGGAGGCTCAGCGGGCCCACCCGGCCGGCCCGGGCCAACCGCCGCACCAGGCGGGTGCTGGCCCTGGCCGTGAGCCTGCTGACCGTGCTGGGGCTGTTCCCGGGGATCGCCCGGGCGGACAACCCGATCGTGCAGACCATCTACACCGCCGATCCGGCGCCGCTGGTCTACAACAACCGGGTCTATCTCTACACCGGCCATGACGAGGACAACTCGACCTGGTTCACGATGAAGGAGTGGCGGGTCTGGTCCTCCGACGACATGGTGAACTGGACCGACCACGGCTCGCCGCTCAACCTCGCCAGCTTCAGTTGGGCCAGCGCCGACGCCTGGGCCGGGCAGGCGATCCAACGCAACGGCAAGTTCTACTGGTACGTGCCCATGACGGTCCGCGCGACCGGCCGGATGGGGATCGGCGTGGCGGTCGCCGACAGCCCCACCGGGCCGTTCCGGGACGCCATCGGACGTCCGCTGGTGAGCAACGGGGAGATCGACCCGACGGTCTTCATCGACGACGACGGCCAGGCGTACCTGTACTGGGGCAACCCGAACCTGTGGTACGTGAAGCTGAACGCCGACATGATCTCGTACTCGGGCAGCCCGACCCAGATCCCGTTGACCACCGCCGGGTTCGGCACCCGGAGCGGGGACGCGAGCCGGCCGACGCTGTTCGAGGAAGGGCCCTGGGTCTACAAGCGCAACGGCCTGTACTACCTGGTCTACGCGGCCAAGTGCTGCTCGGAGTTCATCGCCTACTCGACCGCGCCGGGCCCGCTGGGGCCGTGGACCTACCGCGGCACGATCATGCCGACCCAGGGCAGCAGCTTCACCAACCATCCCGGGATCGTCGACTTCAAGGGCGGCTCGTACTTCTTCTACCACAACGGGGCGCTGCCGGGCGGCGGTGGTTTCACCCGGTCGGTGGCGGTGGAGAAGTTCAGCTACGGCACGAACGGCACGATCCCCACGATCACCATGACGACCACGGGCGCCCCACAGGTCGGGACGCTGGATCCGTACGTCCGGCAGGAGGCCGAGACCATCGCCTGGGAGTCGGGGGTGGAGACCGAGCCGAGCTCCGAGGGCGGAATGAACGTCGGCTGGATCGAGAACGGGGACTACATCAAGGTCAAGGGGGCGGGCTTCGGCACCGGCGCCGCCTCGTTCACGGCCCGGGTGGCGTCGGGCGGCAGCGGAGGCAGCATCGAGCTGCGCCTGGACAGCGTCAGTGGCCCGCTGGTAGGGACCTGCCGGGTGACCGGCACCGGTGGCTGGCAGAACTGGACCGACACCACCTGCCCGGTCAGCGGAGCCACCGGCACCCATGACCTGTACCTGCGGTTCACCGGCGGCAGCAGCTACCTGTTCAATGTCAATCACTGGCGGTTCACCGGCGGCGCCGGGCCGACCCCCAGCGACCCGCCGCCGACCAGCCCGTCGGCCACCGAGATCGTGGGCGTGCAGTCCGGCCGGTGCCTGGACGTGCCCAGCACCACCAACGGCACCCAGGCGCAGCTCTACGACTGCTCGGGCAGCACCCAGCAGCGCTGGACGTACACCTCGGGCAAGCAGTTGCAGCTGTCCGGCGGCAAGTGTCTGGACGCGGAGAGCGCCGGCACGGCGAACAACACCCGCGTGATCATCTGGGACTGCACCGGCGGGGCCAACCAGCAGTGGAACGTCAACTCGAACGGCACCATCAGCGGCGTTCAGTCCGGGCGCTGCCTGGACGCGGCCAACCGGGGCACCACCAACGGGACCAAGATCGTCCTGTGGGACTGCCACGGCGACACCAACCAGCAGTGGAGCCTGCGCGGCTGACAACCGGCGCACGGAGCGACCTGCCCGGTCCACTACGCGGCAGGTGGCGGGGCCGATGCTCCGCCGCCTGCCGCCCGGTCAGTCCGAGAGGAACGTACATGAGGAGAACAGCTCGATGGCTCAGCGCGGGCGTCGCGATGGGCCTCACGATGATCGGCCTGCTGGCCCCGGCCGGCCCGGCCGCCGCGGAGTCCAACGGCGGGGTACGGGTGATGCCGCTCGGTGACTCCATCACCGAGGGCACCCAGGTGCCCGGCGGCTACCGCATCGGCCTCTGGCAGCGCCTCGCCAACGGCCGCTACACCACCGACTTCGTCGGCTCGCAGTACAACGGGCCGGGCAGCCTGGGCGACCACGACCACGAGGGCCACCCCGGCTGGCGCATCGACCAGATCGACGCCAACATCGTCGGCTGGCTCAACACCTACCAGCCGCACAGCGTCCTGCTGCACATCGGCACCAACGACATCCTGCAGAACTACAACGTCTCCACCGCGCCGAACCGGCTCTCCACCCTGATCGACCGGATCACGAACACCGCCCCCACGGCGGAGGTCTTCGTCGCGCAGCTGACCCCGTTGGCCAACAGCGGCCAGGAGTCGGCCGTACGCACCTTCAACGCGGCCATCCCCGGCATCGTGCAGGGCAAGGTGAACGCCGGCAAGCACGTCCACCTCGTCGACATGCACAGCGCCGTGACGACCGGCGACCTGATCGACGGCATCCACCCCACCGCCACCGGCTACGACAAGATGGCCGCCGTCTGGTACGCCGCCCTGCAGGCGGTCCCCGGCAGCATCGGCACCCCGGGTGGCACGGGGGGCGGGTCGACCACCGCGATCGTCGGCGCGCAGTCCGGGCGCTGCCTGGACGTGCCGAACGGCAGCACCACCAACGGCACCCAGGTGCAGCTGTACGACTGCTGGGGCGGCACCATGCAGCAGTGGACCTACACGACGGCCAAGCAGTTGCAGGTGCTCGGCACCAAGTGCCTGGACGCTGAGGGCGGCGCCACCGCGAACGGCACCCGCGTGATCATCTGGGACTGCAACGGCCGGACCAACCAGCAGTGGAACGTCAACGCGAACGGCACCATCAGCGGCGTCCAGTCCGGACGCTGCCTCGACGCCTACAACTGGGGCACCGCCAACGGGACCAGGATCGTCCTCTGGGACTGCCACGGCGGCACCAACCAGCAGTGGAGCCTGCGCAGCTGACAACCGGCGCACGGGGCGGCCGGGCGGCCTGACGGTCGCCCGGCCGCCCCGTGATCCCGCACACCGATCGGTAGGCTGTGCGCGTGGCCGAGCCGGTGCGCGAGTCCGGCGCCCGGCCGGTGGTCGCGTTCTTCGGGCTGGTCTTCGTCCTCAGCGGCGCGTTCTACCTGCTGGGCCCGCTGCTCGGCGGCCTGTCCCGCTGGACCCGGGCGGAGGTGCCGGCCAGCGCCCTGATGTTCGTCTGCCCGGCGATCGCAGCCGTCGTCCTGACGTACCGCCGGCGCGGACGGCGAGGACTGGGTGACTGGGCGTCCGGCCTGGTACGCCTGCCACGCGCCACCCACCTGGTCTGGTATCTCCCGGCGCTGCTGCTGCCACCCCTGGTCCTGGCGACGTCCTACCTGGTGCTGCGCTGGACCGGCGCGCCGCTGCCGGAGCCGGCCATCGCCTGGTCGGCGCTGCCACCGCTGGCCGCCGTCTACCTGGTCAGCGCGCTGGCCGAGGAGGTCGGGTGGAGCGGGTACGCCACGACGCCGTTGCGGCAGCGCTGGGGAGCCCTGGCCGCGGCCCTCGTCATCGGCGTGGTCTGGGCGATCTGGCACATCGTGCCGCACCTGCAGACCGGTCGCTCCACGTCCTGGATCGTCGGGCAGTCCGTGTTCACCGTGCTCTTCCGCGTGGTGCTGGTCTGGCTGTACGACAACGCCGGCGGCGGCATCCTGGCGCCGGCCCTCTGCCACGCCTCCTACAACGTGGCCTGGTCGTCGTTTCCCCGAGCCGGCTCCCACTACGACCCGTCGCTCGCCGCCGCCGTCATGGCGGTGGCCGTCGCGGCCATCATCGCGTCCGGGCAGAGGCCGGACCTGACCGCGACGCCGCCGAGGCGCCGCGACCGGACCTCCCGCTCGACGCCGGACAACGCGTAGCGACGACCCACGCGCCGCACCACCGGGATTCCCGGCCCCCGCCGCCCACCGGCTCGTGGCCCCGCGGCGCGGCGATGTCCCGGTGCTCCCCGGACGGGAGCACCGGGACACCCGGTCAGCGGATCGGATCGGTGCCCCGCCGCCGGACGGCGGCGCGATCCCGCCCCGCTAACCGACCCGGACGAGCTGCCACTGTTGGTTGGCGCCGTTCCAGTCGGCGTACTGCACGACGTTGGCGCCGTCGGTGGTGGCGGCGCCCTGCACCTCGACGGCCTTGCCGCTGTTGCGGTTGATCAGCCGCAGGTAGCCGCTGGAATCGGCGAGTTGGAACTGCTGGTTGCCGGCGTTGTTGTCGGTCCACTGGATGATGGCCGCGCCGTCGGCGGTGGACGCGCCGTTGACGTCGAGCACCTTGCCGGAGTTGCGGGACTTGACGCGGTAGTAGCCGCCGCCGGAGTCGACGAACTGCCACTGCTGGTTGGCGCCGTCGTTGCGGGTCCACTGGGTGATCCGCGCGCCGTCGGTGGTCGACTTGCCGTAGACGTCCAGGGCCTTGCCGCTGTTGCGGTTGACCAGCACGTACCAGGCACTGGTGTCGACCTGGCCCGGCGGCGGCGTGCTGCCGCCGCCGGCGTTGAGGGCGTTCAGCACCGCGGTGTAGGCGGCCTTCTTGTTGCCGTTGGCGTCGAAGAGCAGGGGGTTGTCGCCGCCGCGCCAGGAGTCGCTGTCGCGGACGCCCCAGGTGGTGATGCCGGTGCAGCGGGCGACGGCGAGGCACGCCCGGGTGACGGCCGCGTACATGTTGGCCTGGTTGGAGCCCTGGGTGATGTCCAGCTCGGTGATCTGCACGTCGACCCCGAGGTCGGCGAAGCGTTGCAGGTTGGCCTGGTAGTCACCGGGCATCGTGGTGCCGAGGTGGGACTGGAAGCCGACGCAGTCGATGGGTACGCCGCGGGACTTGAAGTCGCGGACCATGTTGTAGATGCCGGTCGACTTCGCGTTGACGCCGTCGGTGTTGTAGTCGTTGTAGCAGAGCTTGGCGCCCGGGTCGGCGGCGCGGGCGGTGCGGAAGGCGACCTCGATCCAGTCGTTGCCGGTGCGTTGCAGGTTGGAGTCGCGGCGCCCGCCGCTGCCGCCGTCGGCGAAGGCCTCGTTGACGACGTCCCAGGCGTAGATCTTGCCGCGGTAGTGGGTGGCCACCTGGGTGACGTGGTTCATGGCGGCGTTGCGCAGCGTGCTGCCGGACATGTTCTGCGCCCAGCTGGGCTGCTGGGCGTGCCAGAGCAGGGTGTGGCCACGGACCTTCATGCCGTGTGCCTGGGCGTGGCTGACGATCTGGTCGCCGCCGGTGTAGCGGAACTGGTTCTGGGACGGCTCGGTGGCGTCCCACTTCATCTCGTTCTCGGGGGTGATCGCGTTGAACTCGCGGTCCAGGATGCCGGTGAACTGGCTGTCGGAGAGCTTGAACGCGGGCACGGCGGCGCCGTAGTAGCGGCCCTTCTCCGCGGCCGAGGCGCCCAGCGTGGTGCCCGCGTCGGCGGAGCCGGACATCAGCAGCGGGGCGCCGACGGCGAGCAGCGCGGCGGTCAGCAGGGTCAGGATCGCCCGGAGCCGCTGCGGGAGCCGTCCGTGCGGCGGGCGGGGAGGTTGTCTCATCTGCACACCTTCCGGGGTTTCTGGTGGTGGGGGCGGTGCCGGATCAGGGGGTGGTCATGTCGAACTTGCGGACGGTGACGGCGCCGCCGAGGGCGCGGGTCGCGTAGTTGAAGATCCCGTAGCGGTAGCCCATGAAGAACTGCCAGGCGTTGTTGAGGGTGAAGGCCGGACCGAGGGCGGTGAAGGTGACGCCGTCGGTGCTGTAGGAGAAGCGGGCCTGCCGCCCGCTGCCGGGCCGGATGTCGGCGTTGGCCCGCAGCCAGATCCGGCCGCCGGAGACCGCGGCGGAGGCCGCCTCGGTGCCGGTCCCGGTGGTGTTCCAGTTGCCGTCCATGGTCAGGCCGTTGACCAGGGTGACCCGGGTGGCGCCGTTGTCGCGTTTGACGCCGATCCAGGCCGAGGAGTCACGCAGCATCGCGAGCCCGGCCCGGTCGCCGTCGCTCATGGCCGAGTAGTCCAGCTCGATGGTCGCCGTGGACGTGGGCCCCTGGATCCGGTGGGTGAGCGTGTTACGGGCCGCGTACAGGTCGTTGGTGACCGTGGCCGTCTGCAGGCGCAGGCCGCTACCGGTCGACCACTTGGTGTTGTCCGGGTTGTGGTTCCACTCCCAGCGCGGGCCGAGGCCGCTGCCGGTGAAGGTGTCCGCGCCGGTCATCGGCTGCACCGTCTTCGACGAGGCGGGGATGTTCGGCGTCGGGTAGCTCGCGCCCCACCCGCCGTTGACGGTCTGGACCTGCGGCCAGCCGTCGCCGGTCCAGGTGATCGGGGCCAGCGCCGGGACCCGGCCGCCGGGGTAGGCGTCGACGAAGGCCATGTAGTACCAGTCGCCGTTCTGGGTCTGCACGAGGCCGCCCTGGTGCGGCACGCCGCCGCCGGACATCGGGCCGGGCATGTTGAGCAGCACCTGGCGCATCTCGTACGGGCCGAACGGGCTGGTGGAGCGCAGGACGTACTGGCCGTTGGCGGGGCGGGTGAGCCAGATGTAGTAGTAGCCGTTGCGCTTGTAGAAGCGCGACCCTTCGAGGGTGCCGACGCTGGACGGGGTGCTGAACACCTGCTGGGAACGGACCTGGCTCAGCCCGTCGGCCGACAGTTGGGCCACGCTGATGTTCGTGTTGCCGTACGCCACGTACATGGTGTCGTTGTCGTCGACGAGCAGCCCGGCGTCGTAGTAGCAGTTGTTGATCTGCGAGCGCTTCTGCCAGGTGCCGTCGACGGCCGTCGAGGTGTACACGTACGTGCGGTTGAACTCGACGCAGCCGATCCAGTAGTACGTGCTGTTGCTCTTGCGGTAGTTGAAGGCCGACGCCCAGATCCCCTTGACGTACGCGCGCCCGCCGTTGAGGTTGTACGCGTTGGAGCCGAAGTCGAGGCTCGGCACGGAGTGCCCGGCGTACTCCCAGTGCACCAGGTCGTAGGAGCGCAGGATCGGCGCGCCGGGGGAGTAGTGCATGGTCGACGCCGAGTAGTAGTAGGCGTCGCCGACGCGGATGATGTCACCGTCGGCGAAGTCCTGCCACACCACGGGATTCGTGTACGACGTACCGGACGGCGGCGGCGTGGTGGGGGTCGGGTCGCTGCCGTCGACCCGGGCGAGCTGCCACTGCTGGTTGGCGCCGTTCCAGTCGGTGTACTGCACGACGTTGGCCCCGTCGGTGGTGGCGGCGTTCTGCACCTCGACGGCCTTGCCGCTGTTGCGGTTGAGGAAACGGACGTAGCCGTCGGCGGAGTCGGCCAGCCGGAACTGCTGGTTGGCGCCGTTGTGGTCGCTCCACTGCACTATGGCCGCGCCGTCGGCGGTGGACGCGCCGTTGACGTCGAGCACCTTGCCGGAGTTGCGGGACTTGAGGCGGTAGTAGCCGCCGCCGGAGTCGACGAACTGCCACTGCTGGTTGGCGCCGTTGTTGCGGGTCCACTGGGTGATCCGGGCGCCGTCGGCGGTGGAGGCGCCGTAGACGTCGAGGGCCTTGCCGCTGTTGCGGTTGACCAGGACGTACCAGGCATTGGTGTCGACCGACGCCGCGGCCGCCTCGGTGACGTTGACCGCCACGGCGGCCATGCTGGCCAGCAGGGTCACGACGGCCGCGGCGGCCAGCCCCGGGCGCCGGCCGCGCCGGCTTGGGGCGGCCGGTGGGGGCGCGTGGTCGATGGGCATGGGCATGTTCCCTCCACTCGGAGTTGACGCCACGCTGTTAGCGCTAACAACTCTCGGTAGGCGTCGGGTCGTAAACGGTGGTGGTGCTGGGGGTCCCGAGGTGTGCAGGCCCTACGCCCACTGCACAGACATCGAGGTCGCCAACGTTGCCAGAATGTTTCGCGGCATTCAAGAGCTAGGCGCTGATCGATGTATTCGGCCGCCGGGTGGTCGCCTGTCGACTCGCCATCGGCGCGACCGATAACACTTTTTGGCACGCTCATTTGCCGCCCCCGGTCCCGCCTCTTCTTGACGGGGTGGTCGGTCTTCGGCGACAGTCAACGACCACCGCCAACCGGCTGCGGCCGCCACCACTGATCACCCGCCCCGATCGAACTGTGTGACTGCGACGTGAGGATGCGAGCTACCGGCAGGAACGAGACGGACCTCGTGGTCGCGGCCCAGGCAGGCGACCGGCGGGCCCTGGACGAGTTGCTGGCCCGCGGCCTGCCGCTGGTCTACAGCCTCGTGCACCGCGCGCTGAACGGGCACCCGGACACCGACGACGTCGTCCAGGACGCCATGCTGCGGGCCATCCGCCGGCTTCCGGAACTGCGTACCCCCGAGAGCTTCCGGCCCTGGCTGGCCGCGATCGCGCTGCGCCAGCTCGGCACCCACCTGCACCGCCGGCGGGCGGCTGCCCGCCGGACCGCGCCGCTGGACGAGGCGGCCGGGACGCCCGACGTCGACGCCGCCGTCGAGGACGTCACGACCCTGCGCGTGGAGCTCTCCCGGCAGCGCCGCCAGACCGTCCGGGCGAGCCACTGGCTCGACCCGGACGACCAGGCCCTGCTCTCCCTGTGGTGGCTGGAGGTGGCGGGCGAGCTGACCCGGGCCGAGTTCGCGGCGGCCCTGGGGGTGAGCGTCGCGCACGCGGCCGTGCGGGTGCAGCGCATGCGCCATCAACTCGACCTGTGCCGGGAACTGCTGGCCGCGCTGGAGGCCCGGCCGAGGTGCCCCGAGCTCGACGCCGCGGCGGCGGCGTGGGACGGCGTGCCGAGCCCGTTGTGGCGCAAGCGCCTGGTCCGACACACCAGGTCCTGCCCGCGCTGCGGGCACGCCGCCGACGGCATGATCGGTGCGGAGCGGCTGCTCCTCGGGCTCGGCCTGCTGCCCGTACCGGTCGGGCTCGCCGCCGTGCTGGTCGCCCGGGGAGCGCTCGGCACGGCGGCCGGGTCGACCACCGCCCTGCCCGGCGCGCTGAGCTCGGCGTCCGGCGGCGGGGCCGGCGCCGGTGTCAAGGCGGCGGTCTTCGGCCAGCTGCTCCAGCCGGTCGTGGCACACCCCGTCGCCGCCACCGTGGTTGCCGCGGCCCTCGCCGCCGGCGCCGCGGTCACCGTGGCGGTCCTGCCCACGCCCGCGCCGCCCGCGCCGGTCGCCGCGCCACCGTCCCCGGCCGGGCCGCGGACCACCGCCGCCCCGGCGCCGGTGGGCACCCCGCGGGAGCCGACCGCACCGGCGTCCCGGGCACCGAGACCGTCCGCCGTCCGGACCGCCGCGCTGACCGCGGGCCGGCCCGTGTCGCTCGAGGCGGCCACCGCGACCGGACGGTACGTCGCGATCGTCGACGATCTCGGCGTCCTGCTGCCGCTCGGGCCGGACAGCACCGAGGCGGCCCGCCGCCAGGCGACCTTCACCGTGCTCGCCGGCCTGGCCGACGCCCGGTGCGTCTCCTTCCGCGCGCGGGACGGCCGCTACCTGCGGCACGCCTACTGGCGGCTCCAGCTCAGCCCGGACCAGGGGACGGAGCTGTTCCGGGGTGACGCCACCTTCTGCCCGCGGGACGGGACGGCGGCCGCCACGACGTCGCTGGAGGCGTCGAACTATCCCGGCTGGTTCCTGCGGCACCGCGACGGCCAGCTCTGGGTGGACCAGGCCGACGGCACCGCCGCCTTCCGCGCCGACAGCTCGTTCCGGGTCCGCCCGGCCCTGGCCGGCTGACCCGGCCGGGCCGGGTCAGCTCCGGTTCCACCGCTGGTTGGCCCCGCCGTTGCACGTCCAGAGCTGGACCTTCGCTCCGTCGTTCGTGGCCTGGCCGTTGACGTCCAGGCAGAGCCGGGACTGGACGCCGAGGACGGTGCCGTCGGCGGCCAGCATCCACTTCTGGTTGTCGCCGCCGTTGCAGTCCCAGATCACCACCGCGGTGCCCGCCGCGGTGCCCTGGCCGTAGGCGTCCAGGCACTTGTTGCCGTACACCCTCAGCTCGCCGGCCGGGCTCGGCGCGAAGGTCTGGTACGCCGCGCCGGTGCAGGTCCGCAGCTGGGCGGCCGCGCCGTTGGCCGTCGAACCGTCGGCGATGCTCAGGCAGCGCCCGGACTGCGCCCCGACCAGCCGGGACGCCGGCAGGGTCAGGGCTCCGCTGGCGGTGTCGACGCCCCACGAGCTGAACCAGCTCAGCGCGGCGGTGCCGCCGGGGGTGAGGGTGATCGGCAGCCAGACCGGCAGCGAGGAGTTCAGGTCCGACGGGTTCCACCGGTCGCCCAGGTACACGTAGCTGGTCCCGGCGCTGCCGCTGACCGGCAGCAGGAACGACGTCTGCGAGTCGTAGGTGCGACTGCCGGCCGGCGCGACGTTCCGGAACTCGCTCCACGGCCCGGCCGGCGAGGTCGCCGTCGCGTACACGTTGTCGTTGGTGGACCAGCCGGTCAGATGCGAGGCGAGCAGGAAGTAGCGGCCACCGACCTTCGCCATCGCCGGCGACTCCAGGTCCGGGAGGACCGCGACCGCGCCGACCACGCTGGTGTAGTCGGCGGAGAGCCGGTCGATCCGCAGACCGTGGTCGCGGTCCTCGGTGAGCAGGTACGCGGTGCCGTCGTCGTCCTTGAACAGGCCCAGGTCCCGGCTCAGGAAGCCGAGTGGCCGGCTGGAGCCCAGGTAGGTGTAGGGACCGCACGGCGTGCTGCTGACCGCGACCCCGGCGCGGGCGTCCCCGTACGAGCTGGAGTCGATGTGCATCCACATCACGTAGCGGCCGGTGGCGCTGTTGAAGATCACCTTCGGCCGCTCCACGATCCGTCCGGCGGCGAGGTCGCCGCTGGCCTGCCGGGAGAGCGCGTCGGTCTGCCGGGTCCAGTGCGCCAGGTCCGTCGAGGAGTAGCAGGCGACGGCGGTGAAGGTGGACCCGGCGCTCTTGTCCTCGCCCACCAGGTAGTAGGTGGAGCCGACGGTGAAGATGCCGGCGCCGTGTGCCTGCAGGCGCCGGCCGGCGGTGTCCGTCCACGGGGTACCGGGCGTGATCGTCGCGGTCGCCGCCTGCGCGGGCGAACCGATCCCCACCACGGCGAGGGTGCCGGTCACGGCCAGCACCAGTGCCAACAGGGTACGCCGGAGTCTCTGCTGCATGACGTCTCCGAGGTTCGAGGGGAAGGTGCTGCCGGGGCCGGCCGCGACGTCAGCGTCGGGCGATGCCGCTCGCCGGGTGGTGTGGTCGGCGGTCCGGATGGTCGGCGGTCCGGATGGTCGGCGGTCCGGATGGTCGGCGGTCCGGATGGTCGGCCTGCGCGTTGCCCGGTGACGCCAGCAGATTGCCAGAACGGCCGGACGCGTACAAGGGGCCGGACCCGCCTATTGTGTCGACCTTATGCGGGCATCGCGCATAACACTTTTCTCGCAACGGTGTCGGTCGCCGCCGGCGGGATGGTTCGACAATTCAAAATAGATGCGCTTCATTGCTGATCGCTGCTGTTATCGCTAACATAGCCCCTGCCGGGCTGGGCGGAGGCTGGGAGCCGGGCGACCCCAGCGCCCGCTCGGCCCGGGCTGCGCCCGGCTCGCCGGACCCGCCATCGACGGTCCGCGCGCCATCCCCCCTGCATCTGCTCGCAGGCCATCTCGGCGTGCCGACGCCCCCCGGCGTCGACCCGCCCACGCGGCACGCGCCCGTCCCCCTCGCGCGTGTCCCGCCTGGAAGGAGTGGTTCATGAAGGTGACAGCCCCGTCCTGGATCGGACGTCGTTGGCGATCGGCACTGGCCGCCGCCACGGCGGTGCTCGTCGCGACCGGTTCGCTCGTCGCGCTGCAGGCCGGGCCCGCCGCGGCGGCGTCGGTCGACACCAGTGCCTGGTACGTGCTGGTCAACCGCAACAGCGGCAAAGCCCTCGACGTCTACGGCGCCGCCACCGCCGACGGCGCGCGGATCACCCAGTGGACCCGCAACGACGGCACCAACCAGCAGTGGCAGTTCGTCGACTCCGGCGGCGGCTACTACCGCCTCAAGTCCCGCAACTCCGGCAAGGTGCTCGACGTCAACGGCGCGTCCACCGCCGACGGCGCGGCCATCATCCAGTGGACCGACAACAACGCCGGCAACCAGCAGTTCCGGCTGGCCGACTCGGCCGACGGCTACCTGCGGCTGATCAGCCGCAACAGCGGCAAGGCCGTCGAGGTGCAGGGCGCCGCCACCACCGACGGCGCCAACGTCGTGCAGTACGCCGACTGGAACGGCGCCAACCAGCAGTGGCAACCGGTCCTGGTGTCCGGCGGTGGCGGCACCGGTGGCGGATGCGGCAACGCGCCCGGGCTCTCGAACGGCAACCACACGATCCAGAGCGGTGGCAAGAGCCGCAACTACCTCCTGCGACTTCCGGGCAACTACGACAGCACCCGCCAGTACCGCCTGATCTTCGCGTTCCACTGGCGCGGCGGCACCGCCAACGAGGTCGACTCGGGTGGCACCAGCGGGGCCGCCTGGTCCTACTACGGCCAGCTGGAGCAGTCGAACAACAGCGCGATCCTGGTCGCGCCGCAGGGCCTCGGCAACGGTTGGGCCAACTCCGGCGGCGAGGACGTCACGTTCGTCGACGACATGATCCGGCAGCTCGAGGGTGCCCTCTGCGTCAACACCCGGCAGCTGTTCGCGCTCGGGTTCAGCTGGGGCGGCGGCATGAGCTACGCGCTGGCGTGCGCCCGGGCGAACGTGTTCCGGGCCGTCGCGGTCTTCAGCGGCGCGCAGATCAGCGGGTGCAGCGGCGGCACCCAGCCCATCGCGTACTTCGGGCTGCACGGCATCACCGACAACGTGCTCAACATCTCCCAGGGCCGGGCGCTGCGCGACACGTTCGTCCGGAACAACGGCTGCACGCCGCAGAGCCCGCCCGAGCCGGCGGCCGGCAGCCGGACCCACATCACCACGGCCTACTCGGGCTGCCGCAGCGGCTACCCGGTGCAGTGGGCGGCGTTCGACAACGGCCACATGCCGGGTCCGGTCGACGGCACCTACGCCGAGAGCGGCGTCACGACCTGGACCAAGGGTGAGGTCTGGCGGTTCTTCGCCCAGTTCTGACCGAGCCACCAGGCGCGTCGGCCGGGCCCCCGACCCGGCCGACGCGCGCACCACACCACCGCCATGACAGGAGACCGTGCCCATGTCCCCCTCGCCACCCAGTCGCAGACAGCTGGCCGTCGGCCTCGCCGGGGCGGTCATCGGCGCCACGGGCGCGCTGGTCGCCGCCGCGCCGGCCGCCGCGGCCACCACCACCCTCTACGCCGCGCCCAACGGGACAGGCAGCACCTGCTCGGCCAGCCAACCGTGCTCACTGACGGCCGCTCAGGAGGCCGTACGGTCGCGGAACGCCGCGATGTCCGGCGACATCGTGGTGGAGTTGGCCGACGGCGTGTACCGGCTCGCCGCCCCGCTGCGCATGACCGCCGCCGACTCCGGCAACAACGGCTACACCGTGGTCTGGCGGGCCGCCGCGTCGGCCCGACCGGTGATCAGCGGGGCGCGGGCGGTCACCGGCTGGTCGCTCGTCGACGCCGGGAGGAACATCTGGCGGGCGAACGTCGGCGCCGGGATCGACAGCCGGCAGCTCTACGTCAACGGCGCCCTCGCCACCCGCGCCCGGACGGCGGTGAACCGCGCCGACTTCACCTTCACCACCACCGGCATGCGGTTCAGCAACAGCGCGCTGAGCTACCTGAACAACCTCGCCAACCAGAACCGGATCGAGGTGGAGAGCGTCGGCTCGTTCACCGACCGGTACGCGCCGGTGCAGAGCATCTCCGGCAACGTGCTGACCATGCAGCAGCCGGCGTGGAACAACAACACGTTCGGCTACGACACCCTCAGCCGGCCGCACCGGGCCGGCCCGCTCTACCTCGCCAACGCCTACGAGTTCCTGGACTCGCCGGGGGAGTGGTACCTCGACCCGGGCTCCGGCGGGCTGTCCTACATCCCGCTCGCCGGGCAGAACATGGCCACCACCAGCGTCGAGCTGCCCGTGCTGTCGTCCCTGCTGGACGTCGGCGGGACCTACGACGGGCCGGCGCACCACCTCTCGTTCAGCGGGATCACCTTCAGCGGCACGAGCTGGCTCGGGCCGAGCAGCAACCAGGGCTTCGCCGACCAGCAGACCGGGGCCCACATCACCGGTACCTGGGCCCGGCCGGCCGACGCCCTGACCTCCTGCCAGGAGGGCTGCCAGCTGTTCGAGGCCACCCGGCCGAGCTGGAGCCAGATGCCGGCGGCCGTGCAGGTGTCCGCGGCCAACACGATCAGCTTCAGTGACTCCCAGTTCGTCAACCTGGGCCAGACGGCGGTGGGGATCGGCAACGACGCGAACGCGCACGCCAGCGGGGTCGGCCTCGGCGCCAGCAACATCACGATCACCCGCTCCGAGATCGCCCGCAGCTCCGCCGGGGGCATCGTGGTCGGCGGCGTACGCGCCGACGCGCACCACCCGAGCGACTCGCGGATGGTCAATCGGAACATCACCGTGAGCAACAATCGCATCCACGACCTCGGGCTGGACTACCGGGGCATCGTGGCGGTCCTGACCACCTACGTCAGCACCGCCACGGTCACCCACAACGAGGTCTACAACCTGCCGTACACCGGCCTGTCGGTCGGTTACGGGTGGGGCAGCAACGACGCCGGCGGCAGCACCGAGTACGCCAACCGGGGTTTGTACAACTACCAGCCGCGCTACAGCACGCCGACCACCGCGTCCAACAACCAGCTCACCGGCAACTACGTCCACGACGTCATGCAGCAGATGACCGACGGGTCCTGCATCTATACCCTGTCGAACCACCCGAACGGGCTGATCAGCGACAACTACTGCCTGCGCAGCAACGGCTGGTTCGGGCTCTACTTCGACGAGGGCTCCCGCTACTACACCGCCCGCTCCAACGTCTTCTCCTCGACCGGCACCTGGGCCACCGCCAACTACTGGGGCGGGGAGAACATGGGCAACTTCACCGTCACCGGGAACTGGTCGACCAACGGCAGCAGCAACGTGACCAACGGCGATCGCGGCAACGTGGTCTCCGGCAACACGACGGTCACGAACAACAACTGGCCGTCGGCCGCCCAGGCGGTGATGGCCGCCGCCGGGGTGCAGAGCACCGGCGGCCAGCAGGGCGTGCAGATCGTCGGCGGCCAGTCCGGCCGGTGTGCCGAGATCGGCGGATCCAGCACGGCCAACGGCACCCAGGCGCAGCTCTGGGACTGCACCGGTGGCACCAACCAGCGGTGGACCTACACCGGCGGCCGGCAGTTGCAGGTCTACGGCAGCAAGTGTCTCGACGCGTCGGGGCAGGGCACCACGAACGGCACCCAGGTGATCATCTGGGACTGCAACGGCCAGACCAACCAGCAGTGGAGCGTGAACGCCAACGGCACGGTGACCGGCGTCCAGTCGGGGCTGTGCCTGGACGCGTACGGCGCCGCCACGGCGAACGGCACGAAGCTCGTCCTCTGGGCGTGCAACGGAGGCACGAACCAGCAGTGGACGTTGCGCTCGTGAGCACGGCGCGGCCGGCCGGCCGGCGGTTACCGGTCCGGGAGCCACCCGCGCCCGGGCCGGGAGGCACCTCCGGCGGGCCGCGAATATTACGTCTTGACGAACGATATGTTATCGCTCACAGTCGATGGGCAAGGACGACGGGACCCCTGGCTCACCGGGCAGGGCCTGGTCTCCTCGGCATGCAGGTCCAGGCGTTGGGCAGGGCGGGTGAGCTCGCTGTTAGCGCTAACACGCCGCGCGTTCGTCCGGTCATGCGTCCCGGTGCGCCCGGCTGCGGGCGGACCGTTCGGCTTCCGGTCACTGAAGGAGGAACATGTCTGCCTTGGGTACGTCTCCCTCGATAGCGCCGCCCTCGCCTCGGCGTAGGTGGTTGCCGCGGGTGGTCGCCGCCGCCGCGGCGTCCGTGCTGGTCGGTGGTGCCGCCGCGGTGGTGGTGTCGACGCCCGCCGCGGCGGCCACGGTCGACACGAGCGCCTGGTACGTCCTGGTCAACCGCAACAGCGGCAAGGCCCTGGACGTCTACAACCTGGCCACGAACGACGGCGCGCGGATCGTGCAGTGGACGCGCAACAACGGCAACCAGCAGCAGTGGCAGTTCGTGGACTCGGGCGGCGGCTACTACCGGCTGCGCTCGCGGCTGTCCGGCAAGGTGCTCGACGTCTACAACTGGTCGACCGCGAACAGCGCCAACATCGTGCAGTGGACCGACGGCAACCAGGCCAACCAGCAGTTCCGGCTGGCCGACTCCGACAGCGGCTACGTCCGGCTGATCAACCGGAACAGCAACAAGGCCATGGAGGTGATGGGTGCCTCGACCGCCGACGGCGGCAGCATCGTGCAGTACGACGACTGGAACGGCACCAACCAGCAGTGGCAGCTCGCCCGCGTCGACGGCGGTGGCACCCCCACCACGCCGCCGCCCACCACGCCGCCGCCCGGCGGCACCTGCTCGCTGCCGTCGAGCTACCGCTGGTCGTCGACCGGCGCGCTGGCGACCCCGCGGTCGGGCTGGGTCTCGCTGAAGGACTTCACCAACGTCGTGTACAACGGCCGGCACCTCGTCTACGCCACCACGCACGACACCGGCTCGTCCTGGGGGTCGATGAACTTCAGCCCGTTCACGAACTGGTCCGACATGGGCTCGGCCAGCCAGAACGCGATGCCCTTCTCGGCTGTCGCACCGACGCTGTTCTACTTCGCTCCGAAGAACATCTGGGTGCTCGCCTACCAGTGGGGCGGGACGGCGTTCTCCTACCGGACGTCCAGCGACCCCACCAACGTCAACGGTTGGTCGGCACAGCAGACGCTCTTCACCGGCAGCATCTCCGGCTCCGGCACGGGTCCCATCGACCAGACGCTGATCGGCGACGGCTCGAACATGTACCTCTTCTTCGCCGGGGACAACGGCAAGATCTACCGGGCCAGCATGCCGATCGGGAACTTCCCGGGCAACTTCGGGTCGAGCTACACGACGATCATGAGTGACTCGACCAACAACCTGTTCGAGGGGGTCGAGGTCTACAAGGTCCAGGGCCAGAACCAGTACCTCATGCTGGTCGAGTCGATCGGCTCGCAGGGCCGCTACTTCCGCTCGTACACCTCCAGCAGCCTCGGCGGGTCCTGGACCCCGCAGGCCACCAGCGAGAGCAACCCCTTCGCCGGCAAGGCCAACAGCGGTGCTACCTGGACCAACGACATCAGCCACGGTGACCTGGTGCGGAGCAACCCGGACCAGACCAAGACCATCGATCCCTGCAACCTGCAACTGCTCTACCAGGGGCGGTCCCCGAACTCCGGCGGCGACTACGGCCTCCTGCCGTACCGCCCGGGGGTGCTGACCCTGCAGCGCTAGGGCAGTGACGCTGGTCCGGTCCGGGTTTCCGGGCGGCCGCGGCGACGGCGCCGCCGGACCGGACCAGCGTTCCCACCCCCGAACGGGGCCGGGATGACCCTGGGTGGGCTCGGTGGGCGGCCGAGCCCATCCACGGTCATCCCGGCCGCGCCCCGGCGCACGCCGTTCGTCCCGACCCAGGCCCGGCCGGGCCCCGGCGCACGCCGTTCGCCCCGACCCCGACCCAGGCCCCGGCCGCGCCCCGGCGCACGCCGTCGTCCCGACCCCGACCCCGACCGCGCCGCACCGGCGCACGCCGTCGTCCCGTCCGGTCCGGGACCGCGCCCGTCCGGGCGACCGCGGCCGACCCGCGGCGTTCCGACCAGTGGGCGCGGCCGTGCCTCGCCGGGGCGGGAAGCCGGCTGGGCGTACACTGACGCTGGCCTTGTGCCGGGCTGCCCTGGGCACGCTCGGCCGGGGCGGGGGCAGGGCTGCGGATGGCGCGTCCAGCCGCTCCGGCGTTCGACCGCCGGAGCACGGTCGGGGCTTGGCGGGAGGGTGAGCGCGTGCGGGGTCCCGCGATGACGGATGTGGCCCGCCTTGCCGGGGTCTCCCACCAGACGGTGTCGCGGGTGCTCAACGGGCACCCCAACGTCCGTGAGCAGACGCGGCTGCGGGTGCAGGCGGCGATCGCCGAGCTCGGCTACCGGCCCAACCGGGCCGCTCGTGCGCTGGTCACCGGCCGGTCGCAGGTCATCGGGGTGGTCGCGCAGAACACCACGCTGTACGGTCCGGCGTCGCTGCTGGCGGCGCTCGAGCAGACCGCCGCCGAGGAGGGCTTCGCGGTCACCGTGGGCAGCGTGCGGGACCTCGATCGGGTCTCCATCTCCGCCGCCGTCGAGCGGCACCTGGCCCACCGGGTGGCCGGCATCGTGGTCATCGCTCCGGTGGAGTCCGCCGGTGAGGCGCTGGAGCACCTGCCGAAGGACGTCCCGCTGGTGACCGTCGACGGCGACCCGCGCCGTCCGGTGCCGCTGGTGACGGTGGACCAGGTGGCCGGTGCCCGGGACGCCACCCGGCACCTGCTGGACGCCGGCCACCGTACGGTCTGGCACGTGTCCGGGCCGGCCGACTGGTTCGACAGCGCCGGTCGCATCGAAGGCTGGCGGGAGGCGCTGCGGTCCGCCGGCGCCGAGGTGCCGCCGCTGGTGCCGGGGGACTGGTCGGCGGCGTCCGGCTACCGGTGCGGGCAGATGCTGGCCCGGATGCCCGAGGTGACCGCCATCTTCACCGCCAACGACCACCTCGCGCTGGGTGTGCTCCGCGCGTTGCACGAGTACGGCCGCCGGGTCCCGGACGACATCAGCGTGGTCGGCTTCGACGACGTGCCGGAGGCGGCGTACTTCATCCCGCCGCTGACCACTGTCCGGCCGGACTTTGACGCGGTGGCCCGGGCCAGCCTGGAGCTGCTGCTGGCGCAGATCGGGGCCGGGGCGGTGGGTGAGCTGCGGCAGACCATAGCGCCGACCCTGGTCTCCCGGCAGAGCGTCGGGCCGCCCGCCCGCTGATCGCTCGCGGCGCCGGTGCCCGCCGGCGGGGCGGAGCGGTGCCCGCTGCGCGGTACGGCTCCACCCCGCCGTCCGTGGTGCCGTCGGCGGCACCGGGCGGAGGTGCGGTCAGTTGCGGAGGGCGAACTGCTGGTTGGTCCCGCCGTGGCAGGTCCACAGCACGATCTTGGTGCCGTTCGTGGTGCCCCAGTTGTAGGCGTCGAGGCAGAGCCCGGACTGCACGCCGCTGATGGTGCCGTTGGCGTTCAGATTCCACTGCTGGTTGGACTGGCCGTTGCAGTCCCAGATGATCGCCCGGGTGCCCGGGGTGCTGCTGGCCCCCTCGGCGTCGAGGCACTTGTTGCCGTACACGGTCAGCTGCTTGGCCGAGGTGTACGTCCAGCGCTGCATGTTCCCACCCCAGCAGTCCCAGAGCTGGACCTGGGTCCCGTTGGTGGTGCTGCCGTCCGGCACGTCGAGGCAGCGGCCCGACTGGTTGCCCACGATCTCGACGTTCTGCCGGGTGCCGCCGCCGGTGCTCGCCGCGTAGCCGGCGGCGTTGATGTTGGCCTGGACCGAGTTCTCGGTGGCGTCGGAGGGGTAGCCGGAGGTCATCACGCCCTCGTAGAAGGTGCCGGCGGAGCCGTGGCTGTTGTCGCCGCCGATGCCGAGGATGATCGCGCCCTCCTTCTTCATCGGGTTGTAGCCCGCGACGTTGGGGCGGGGCCCGTTGTAGTAGGTGGACAGCCCGCCGGACTGCGCGTTGCCGGCCCGGATGGCCCAGTGGTTCGGCTCGCCCTTGACGATGGCGGTCAGGAACCGGTGGGTCACGGTCGGGTCGTTGGCGTTGTAGCCGGCGTTGACCCCGGAGAAGAGGCCGTTCTCCAGGTCGGCCATGACCCAGGGGCCCGGGCCGGTGCCGTAACCCCAGACCTTGATGTTGCCGAAGTAGATGGCCTCCATGGTGCCGTTGCCGTTGTCCCGGCTGTTGGTCTCGGCATTGCCGTAGTCGAAGCAGCATCCGCCGTTGTAGTGGGTGCCGTCGAAGATGGCGTACATGCCCTCCGGCTGGTCGCCCCTGGCGATGCCGTTGGTGTTGTTGTTGCGGTAGCCGGTCCCGGGCGCCACGAACACGCCGTACGCCTTGTGACCGTTGACGGTGACCGGCGCGAGGGCCGCGTCGGCGAGGTTGTCGTAGCCGCCGGCCGCCGGGCCGGAGAACCCGCCGGGCGGTGCCTGGGTCAGGTGGTTGCCCCGACCGGACTGGTCGTAGATGACGGAGATGACGCAGTTGGTGCCGGCGCAGAACGTGTCCTGCGTGGCGGCGTTGGCCACGTCTCCCGGGGCGAGCGGGGCGACGTCGCGGGTGGCGTTGTCGGACGAGCGTCGGACCTGGTAGAGCGGCCCGTTGTAGGAGCCGTAGAGCGCCCGGGTGGTGCTGTGCGCGGCCACGCACGGCGTGCCGCCGGAGGCGTAGATGTCGCAGGGCCCGGTGGTCGCAGCCCGGGCCTGGGGCGTCGCGGCGGACACGCCGCCGGTGATCGCGGCGACCAGCACCAGGGGTGCCAGGGTGGCCGTCAGGCGACGCCGACGGCCGACGTTCGGTTTCATCGTTCCTCCCGGATGGATGACGGGCATGTGAACGCTAACATCGACAATTAGCGTCGCGTTCACATCCGCATCTGTCAACGTCCGGTGCGCGCTGGGCGGGGTCGGACCCGGCTCTGAGCACTCGTTATCCGTCCCCCTTTCGCAGTTGATCAGGGAGGGTGGTGCGGTCGCGCCGACGGCGCCCGGGCCGGGCCGGAGTCGACTATTGACATCGGCGGTCATCCACCTGTTACATAAACCAGGCCGGGCGATGTTAGCGGTAACAGGGCAGGGTCGAGGGGCGCGGCCAGACGACGAAGGCGGCTCGCCGCCGCCGGATCGACGCTCCTACCGGCCCCGCGTTCGTGCCGCCCACCGGTGAGCGACAAACCCCGCCGGGTCCGATGTGCATCCCGCGCGGCACCACCAGCAAGCACCCGCCGGCGTCCGGGCCACCACTCGTCCCACCACCCCGGGCCGGTGCCCCTGTTCCTCGCGCCGCCGCCTCCTGGGTCGTCCCGAAGGTCAACAGCTTCCACCCTCCGAGAGAGGTTTGCCGGTATGTCCCCGTCCCCCCTGCACCTCAGCCGCCGAAACCTGCTCGCGGCCGTCGGGCTCACCGGCGCCGCCACCGTCGCCGGCCTGGCGAACGTCCGCCTGGCCCTGGCCACCGTGGGCCCGAGCAGCTACACCGCCAGCTGGTCCTCGGTCGACCAGCACCCGCCGGCCGCCGAATGGTTCCAGGACGCCAAGTTCGGCATCTACTACCACTGGGGGGTGTACAGCGTCCCCGCGTACGCCAGCGAGTGGTACCCGCGCAACATGTACAACTCGGGCTCGAACGAGAACAACCACCACCGCAGCGTGTATGGCGACCCGTCGGTGTGGCCGTACCACAACTTCATCAACGGGGCGCCCGACCGGGCCGGCAACTGGGTGCAGTTCGCGCCGAAGCTCCGCTCGGCCGGCGGGAACTTCGACCCGGACGAGTGGGCGCAGCTCTTCGCCGACGCCGGGGCGAGGTTCGCCGGGCCGGTGGCCGAGCACCACGACGGCTTCTCGATGTGGAACAGCAGCGTCAACGAGTGGAACTCGGTGAGCCGGGGGCCCCGGCTGGACCTGCTGCGCCTGCAGGCCGACGCGATCCGGGCCCGGGGCCTGAAGCTCTGGGTGTCGTTGCACCACGCGTACAACTTCACCGGCTACTTCCAGTGGGTGCCCGGCCAGTCGGACGCCAGCCTCAAGAAGCTCTACGGCCAGCTCGGCGGCACCGCGGAGTACCAGCTCTGGTACGACAAGCTGCGCGAGGTCATCGACGGCTACCAGCCCGACATCATCTTCCAGGACTTCAACCTGTCCCAGATCCCGGAGTCGCAGCGGCTGAACTTCCTGTCCTACTACTACAACCGGGCCGTCGCCTGGAACAAGGACGTGGTCGCCACCTACAAGGACGGGTTCAACAACCGGGGCGAGGTCTACGACTTCGAGCGCGGCGGCCCGGCCGGCATCCAGACCCCGTACTGGCTGACCGACGACAGCGTCTCCAGCTCCAGCTGGTGCTACACCCAGGGCATCGGCTACTACTCCACCAGGTCGCTGATGCACGCGCTGCTGGACCGGATCAGCAAGAACGGCACCATGGTGCTCAACATCGCCCCGATGGCCGACGGCACCATCCCGTCGGGCCAGCGCGCGATCCTGCAGGGCTTCGGCGATCACCTGAGCCGCTTCGGCGAGTCGGTCTACGCCACCCGGGCCTGGTCGGTTTACGGCGAGGGTCCCACCCAGATGGGCGGCGGGTCGTTCCAGACCCCCCGCGAGGGCACCGGCCAGGACATCCGCTTCACCCGCAGCAAGGACAACACCGTCCTGTACGCCATCGTGCTGGGCTGGCCGGGCGGCACCCTGCACATCACCACGCTCGGCGCGAACCGGATCAACCTCAGCACGCTGACCTCGGCCCGGTTGCTCGGCTCCACCGCGGGCACCTACGTCGACCTGCCCAACCGCACCCAGGACGGCTCGGGTCTGCACCTGACCATGCCCTCGTCCAACGCCCCGTTCAGCGCCCTCGCGTACGTCGTGAAGCTCACCTTCGCGGGCCAGATCCCCGCGCTCGGCGGCGGTTCGACGCCGACCGGGTTTGTGAAGATCGTGAATGGGACGACGGGTCTGGTGTTGGACAGTGGGGGGAGTGTGGGGTCGGGGTCGGTGGTGAAGCAGTGGAGTGATGTGAGTAGTCCGAATCTGCAGTGGCAGTTGGTGGATGTGGGTGGTGGTTACTACCGGATCGTGAATCGGGCCAACGGGATGGTGGTTGACAGTTGGGGTAACGCGTCGAATGGGGCGAGTGCGTTGCAGGCGCCGTGGAACGGCGGTAACAACCAGCAGTGGCGGTTGGCCGGGGTGGGCAACGGCCGTTATCAGGTGATCAATCGGGGCACGGGTACGGCGCTGGACGGGATGGGCAACGCCACGGTCGGGTCGACGGTGTGCATGTGGGCGCCCAACGGCAGCACGAACAACCACTGGACCATCACCGCCCTCTGACCGGATCCGGCCACCCGGCCCGGTCCCGTCCACCGTGGACAGCCGGCGGCGGCCAACCCGCACCTCCCCCCGCACCCTCGAGAGGATTCCGATGGCAACGCATGACCACCCGATCCACCGCCGGACCCTGCTGCGCGCCGCCGGCGTCGTGCCGGCAGCCGTCGCCGTGGGCGCCGCGGCGCTGCCCGCGTCCCGGGCCGAGGCGGCCGTCGCCCCCGCCCGCCCGGACATCGGCGTCTCGGCGTACCCGTTCCCGCCGGGTCAGGTACGGCTCACCGCCAGCCGGTGGCTGGACAACCAGAACCGCACCCTGAACTACCTGCGTTTCGTCGACGCCGACCGGATGCTCTACAACTTCCGGGCCAACCACCGGCTCGGCACCAACGGCGCCGCGACGAACGGTGGCTGGGACGCGCCGAACTTCCCGTTCCGCACCCACATGCAGGGGCACCTGCTCACCGCGTGGGCCCAGGCCGCGGCCGTCCTCGGCGACACCACCTGCCGGGACAAGGCCAACTACGTCGTCGCCGAGCTGGCCAGGTGCCAGGCGAACAACGGCGCCGCCGGCTTCACCGCCGGCTACCTGTCCGGCTTTCCGGAGTCCGATTTCACCAGCCTGGAGTCGGGCTCGCTGTCCAACGGCAACGTGCCGTACTACGTCATCCACAAGATCATGGCCGGCCTGCTCGACGTCTGGCGGTACCTCGGCAACGCCCAGGCCCGCGATGTGCTGCTCAACCTCGCCGGCTGGGTGGACTCGCGCACCGGGCGGCTGAGCTACAACCAGATGCAGTCGGTGCTGAACGTCGAGTTCGGCGGGATGAACGCGGTGCTGACCGACCTCTACCAGCAGACCGGCGACGGCCGCTGGCTGACCACCGCGCAGCGCTTCGACCACGCCGCGGTCTTCAACCCGCTGGCCTCCAACCAGGACCAGCTCAACGGGCTGCACGCCAACACGCAGGTGCCGAAGTGGGTGGGCGCGGTCCGGGAGTACAAGGCGACCGGCACCACCCGGTACCGCGACATCGCCACCAACGCCTGGGCCATCACCGTCGGCGCGCACACCTACGCCATCGGCGGAAACAGCCAGGCGGAGCACTTCCGTGCCCCGAACGCCATCGCCGGATACCTCAGCCGGGACACCTGCGAGCACTGCAACAGCTACAACATGCTCAAGCTCACCCGGGAACTGTTCACCCTCAACCCCGACCGCGTCGACCTGGTCGACTTCTACGAGCGCACGCTGCTCAACCACATCATCGGGGCGCAGAACCCGGCCGACAGCCACGGCCACATCACCTACTTCACCCCGCTCAACCCGGGCGGTCGGCGCGGCGTCGGCCCGGCGTGGGGCGGCGGCACCTGGAGCACCGACTACAACTCCTTCTGGTGCTGCCAGGGGACGGGGGTCGAGGCCAACACCGCGCTGATGGACTCGGTCTACTTCTTCGCCGGCAGCACGCTGATCGTGAACCTGTTCATGCCGTCGGTGCTGACCTGGGCCGAGCGGGGCATCACAGTCACGCAGACCACGGACTACCCGGTGAGCGACACGACCACCCTGACGGTGACCGGGTCGGTCTCCGGGTCGTGGGCGATGCGGCTGCGCATCCCGGCCTGGGCCAGCGGGGCGACGATCAGTGTCAACGGGGTGGCGCAGAACATCACCGCCACTCCCGGCAGCTACGCCACCCTCAGCCGGTCCTGGACCTCCGGCGACACCGTCACCCTCCGGCTGCCCATGCGGGTGGCGACGCGGGCGGCCAACGACAACCCCGCCGTCGCCGCGGTCACCTACGGCCCGGTCGTGCTGGCCGGCAACTACGGCAACGCGACCCTGTCGTCGCTGCCGTCGTTGACGGTCTCCTCGGTCACCCGGTCCAGCACCTCGTCGCTCGCGTTCACGGCCAGCGCCAACGGCGCCGCGGTGAACCTGGCGCCCTTCTACGACGCGCAGGGCTACAACTACACCGTCTACTGGAACCTCACCGGCGGTTCGACGCCGACCGGGTTTGTGAAGATCGTGAATGGGACGACGGGTCTGGTGTTGGACAGTGGGGGGAGTGTGGGGTCGGGGTCGGTGGTGAAGCAGTGGAGTGATGTGAGTAGTCCGAATCTGCAGTGGCAGTTGGTGGATGTGGGTGGTGGTTACTACCGGATCGTGAATCGGGCCAACGGGATGGTGGTTGACAGTTGGGGTAACGCGTCGAATGGGGCGAGTGCGTTGCAGGCGCCGTGGAACGGCGGTAACAACCAGCAGTGGCGGTTGGCCGGGGTGGGCAACGGCCGTTATCAGGTGATCAATCGGGGCACGGGTACGGCGCTGGACGGGATGGGCAACGCCACGGTCGGGTCGACGGTGTGCATGTGGGCGCCCAACGGCAGCACCAACAACCACTGGACCATCACCGCCCTCTGAGCGAACCCTGATCGCGCGGCCCGACCACGTCGGGCCGCGCGATCGTGTTGCCGGCCGGCTCGCCCGGCGACCCGCACCCGCGGCACCGGCTCGGATCCACCCGGCCGGCGGCGGAGCGGCCCGTCACGAGCCACGCGCGCCACGACCGGTCGCAACCCGAGTGGATCAAGGCGACCCACCGCGAGCACCGTCGTGACGGACCGTGGGTTAGCGCTAACAGATCTTCGGCCCGGCGTCGAGCGGCTCACCGTCCCGGGAAGGACTTGGGCGACGGATCGACAACTGTGAACGTTAACATCCGCTGCTCGCGCCCTCTCGATCCCATCGAGGTGACCCGATGGGGTCGGTGGGCCGCGCCGTTACGGGACTGTTGCGATCGTGTCTTGACCAACGCCGATGTGAGCGCTAACAATGTGAGCCACGGCACGCGGAGGTGGAGATGATGGGTGTGGACGGACCGGGCGACCGGTACGTCGTCGGGGTCGACTTCGGGACACTGTCGGGTCGGGCGCTGGTGGTCCGGGTGGGCGACGGCGCCGAGCTGGGCACGGCGGTCCACGAGTACCGGCACGGCGTGCTCGAGTCAGCGCTGCCGACCGGCGTGCCGCTTCCGCCCGACTGGGCCCTGCAGGATCCGGAGGACTACCGGGACGTGCTGCGCCACGCGGTGCCGGCCGCCGTGGCGGCCGCCGGGATCGACCCGGCCCGGGTCATCGGCATCGCCACCGACTTCACCGCCTGCACCGTCCTGCCCACCCTGGCCGACGGCACCCCGCTCTGCGAGTTGCCCGAGCTGCGGGACCGGCCGCACGCCTGGGTGAAGCTGTGGAAGCACCACGCGGGTCAGCCGCAGGCCGACCGGATCAACGCCCTGGCGCAGGAGCGCGGCGAGCCGTGGCTCGGCCGGTACGGCGGGAAGATCTCCGCCGAGTGGCAGTTCGCCAAGGGCCTGCAGCTCCTCGACGAGGACCCGGAGGTCTACCGGCGCGCCACGCGGTTCGTCGAGGCGGCCGACTGGATCGTCTGGCAGCTGTGCGGCGCCGAGACCCGCAACATCTGCACCGCCGGCTACAAGGGCATCCGGCAGGACGGCCGGTACCCGTCCCCGGACTTCCTGGCGGCGCTGGACCCGGACTTCGCCGACTTCGTCGACAAGCTGGACGGCCCGTTGCTGCCGCTGGGCGCCCGGGCCGGTGGCCTGACCGCCCAGGCGGCGGCCTGGACCGGGCTGCCCGAGGGCATCGCGGTCGCGGCCGGCAACGTCGACGCCCACGTCACCGCCGCGTCCGCGCAGGCCCTGGTGCCCGGCCACCTGGTCGCCATCATGGGCACCTCCACCTGTCACGTGGTCAACGGCACCGAGCTGGCCGAGGTGCCCGGCATGTGCGGCGTGGTCGAGGGCGGGCTCAGCCCCGGCGCCTGGGGGTACGAGGCCGGCCAGAGCGGTGTCGGCGACATCTTCGGCTGGTTCGTCGAGCACGCCGCCCCGGCGGGCGCGGACTCGCACCAGCGGCTCTCCGAGCTGGCCGCGGCCCAGCCGGTCGGCGGGCACGGGCTGATCGCCCTGGACTGGTGGAACGGCAACCGCTCGCTGCTGGTCAACCACGACCTGAGCGGCCTCATCGTGGGGCTGACCCTGGCCACCCGGCCGGCGGACATCTACCGCGCGCTGTTGGAGGCCACGGCCTACGGCACCCGCATGATCATCGAAGCGTTCACCGAGGCGGGCGTGCCGGTCCGGGAGCTCGTGGTGGCCGGCGGGCTGACCGCCAACCCGCTGCTCATGCAGATCTACAGCGACGTCACCAACCGGCCGCTGCACCTCATCGGCTCGGCCCAGGGGCCCGCGCTGGGCTCGGCGATCCACGCCGCGGTCGCGGCCGGCGCGTACCCCGACGTCTACGCGGCCTCGGCCGCGATGGGCCGGGTGGACCGGGACGCCTACCAGCCGGACCCGGAACGGGCCCGGGCCTACGACGCGCTCTACGCCGAGTACCGGTCCCTGCACGACCACTTCGGTCGCGGCGGCAACGACGTCATGTCCCGGCTGCGCGCGATCCGCAACGCCGCCGTCCACCCGTCGGCGGCCCAGGTCACGACACCGTTGGAGGTGGTCGCATGAGTGCCGAGCTCGGTCAGCAGCTGCGCGGGCTGCGGGAGAGTGTCGCCCGGTTGCACGGCGAACTCACCCGCTACGGGCTGGTCGCCTGGACCTCGGGGAACGTCTCGGCCCGGGTGCCCGGCCAGGACCTCATGGTGATCAAGCCGAGCGGGATCGACTACGACGACCTCGCCCCGGAGAACATGGTCGTGTGCGACCTCGACGGCCTGGTGGTCGAGGGCGACTTCGCGCCGTCGAGCGACACCGCCGCCCACGCGTACGTCTACCGCGCCATGCCCGAGGTGGGCGGCGTGGTGCACACCCACAGCGGGTACGCGACCGCCTGGGCGGCCCGCGGCGAGTCCATCCCCTGCCACCTCACCGCCCAGGCCGACGAGTTCGGCGGCGAGATCCCGATCGGTCCGTTCGCCCTGATCGGCGGCGACGACATCGGCAAGGGGATCGTGGCGACCCTCGCCGGGCACCGCTCGCCGGCGGTGCTCATGCGCAACCACGGCGTCTTCACCATCGGCCGGGACGCCCGCGCCGCGGTGAAGGCCGCGGTGATGTGTGAGGACATCGCCCGCACCGCGCACCTGACCCGGGCGCTCGGCGAGCCGCTGCCGATGGCGCCGGCCGACATCGACGCCCTGTACGAGCGCTACCAGAACGTCTACGGACAGCGATCCCCCTCACCCGCGAGCCCCTGACGGCCGCCCTGAATCGCGCGGCCGCCCACACCGGGCCGTCCGCGTCGCACCACCTTCGGACCATCTGACCAGCACCACCACCAGCGCGGGGCGCACGCCGTCGAGGCGTAGGGCCCGCGGAACGGTTACCCCGAGGAGATTTGCGGTGAAGAGAATGAGGACCTACCTGCCGTCCCGAAAGGTCATCGCGGTGCTCGCCGCGGCGTTGCTCGCCACCGGCACGGCGGCCTGCGGCAACAGCGACACGGGCGACAACGCCGGCAAGGGCGACGACGGCAAGATCACACTCGGCTTCTCCCAGGTCGGCGCGGAGAGCGGCTGGCGTACGGCGAACACCACCTCGATCAAGGAGGCCGCCGCCGAGGCCGGGATCGACCTGAAGTTCGACGACGCGCAGCAGAAGCAGGAGAACCAGATCAAGGCCATCCGCAACTTCATCCAGCAGAAGGTCGACGTGATCGCCTTCTCGCCGGTGGTGGAGTCCGGGTGGGACACCGTGCTCAAGGAGGCCAAGGACGCCAAGATCCCGGTCATCCTCACCGACCGCGCGGTCGACTCGGCCGACAAGTCCCTCTACAAGACCTTCCTCGGCTCGGACTTCGTCAAGGAGGGCCGGCTCGCCGGGGAGTGGCTGGTCGAGCAGAAGAAGGCGGCCAGCGGCCCGGTCAACATCGTCGAGCTGCAGGGCACGACCGGTTCGGCGCCGGCGAACGACCGGAAGAAGGGCTTCGCCGAGGCGATCGCGGCCAACCCGAACCTCAAGATCATCGCCTCGCAGTCCGGTGACTTCACCCGCGCCGGCGGCAAGCAGGTGATGGAGCAGTTCCTCAAGGCCAACCCGAAGATCGACGTGCTCTTCGCGCACAACGACGACATGGGCCTGGGCGCGCTCGAGGCGATCACCGCGGCCGGCAAGGTGCCCGGCAAGGACATCACCATCATCACCGTCGACGCGGTCAAGGACGGCATGCAGGCCCTGGCCGACGGCAAGTTCAACTTCATCGCCGAGTGCAGCCCGCTGCTTGGCCCCCAGCTCATGGACCTGGCCAAGAAGGTGCACAACGGCGAGGAGGTCCCGGCCCGGATCGAGACCGAGGAGACCACCTTCACCCAGGAGCAGGCCAAGGAGGCGCTGCCCAACCGCAAGTACTGACCGGACCGCGGGGGTGCCGACACCCCCGGAACTCCGATGCGGCGGCCGGGCCGCGGGCCCGGCCGCCGCGCGGCCCCACCGACCGGAGCACACCGGTCGCCTTCTCACCAACCTCAGGAGGAAAGGTCCGGTGGCATGACAGGCAGCCATCCAGTCCTGACGATGACGGGGATCAGCAGGTCGTTCCCCGGGGTCCGCGCGCTCGACAACGTGGACTTCCGCCTCTTTCCCGGCGAGGTGCACGCCCTGATGGGCGAGAACGGCGCCGGCAAGTCGACCCTCATCAAGGTGCTCACCGGTGTCTACGGCACCGACCAGGGCACCGTGACGCTCGCCGGCGAGCAGGTGTCGTTCACCGGTCCGATGCAGGCCACCGCCGCCGGGGTGAGCACCGTCTTCCAGGAGGTGAACCTCTGCACGAACCTCTCGGTGGCGGAGAACATCTTCATCGGCCGGGAGCCCCGCCGGCTGGGCGCGGTCCGCTGGGGCGAGATGCGCCGCCAGGCCCGGGCCCTGCTCGCCCGGCTGGACCTGGACATCGACGTCAACGCGCAGCTCGGCAGCTACTCCCTGGCCGTGCAGCAGATGGTGGCGATCGCCCGCGCCATCGACATCAAGGCCCGGGTCCTGGTCCTGGACGAGCCGACCTCCAGCCTCGACGCCGGTGAGGTCGCCCAGCTGTTCCGGGTCATGCGGCAGCTGCGCGACGACGGCATCGCGATCCTGTTCGTCACCCACTTCCTGGACCAGGTCTACGAGATCGCCGACCGGATCACCGTGCTGCGCAACGGTCAGCTCGTCGGCGAGTACCTGACCGGCGAGCTTCCCCAGCTCGGCCTGGTGGAGAAGATGATCGGCAAGGAACTGCGGGTGCTCGAGCGCCTCGACGAGCAGCCCCGCCGGGCCGCCACCGACCGGGCCGCGGACACCCCGCTGCTGGACGTGCACGAGCTGGGCCGCCGCTCGGCCGTGGCGCCGTTCAGCCTGACCATTCACGAGGGTGAGGTGGTCGGCCTCGCCGGCCTGCTCGGGTCGGGCCGTACCGAGGTGGCCCGGCTGCTGTTCGGCACCGACCGCGCCGACCACGGCGGCGTCCGGGTGCAGGGCTCACCCGCGTCGCTGCGTACCCCGGTGGCCGCCATCGGGCACGGCATCGGCTTCTGCTCGGAGAACCGGCGGGCCGAGGGAATCATCGCCGAGCTGTCCGTGCGGGAGAACATCATCCTCGCCATGCAGGCCGCCCGGGGCTGGCTGCGGCCCATTCCCCGCCGCCGCCAGGACGAGCTGGTCGAGCGGTACGTGCGGGCGCTGAGCATCCGGCCGGCGGACCCCGAGCTCCCGGTCGGCAACCTCTCCGGCGGCAACCAGCAGAAGGTGCTGCTCGCGCGCTGGCTGATCACCGAGCCGCGCCTGCTCATCCTCGACGAGCCGACCCGCGGCATCGACATCGGCGCCAAGACCGAGATCCAGCGGCTGGTCGCCCAGCTCTCCGACGGCGGCATGGCGGTGCTCTTCGTCTCCGCCGAGCTGGAGGAGGTGCTGCGCCTCAGCCACAAGATCGCCGTGATGCGCGACCGGGAGATGGTCGCGCAGCTCGCCAACGACCAGGACGTCGACGCCGACCGGATCATGCAGAGCATCGCCGCCGGCGCCGGGCACGAGGGGGTGCCGTCATGAGCAACCGAACCGCCGCCTACCGGGCGTTGACCACACACCGGCTCTTCTGGCCGATCGTCGTCCTCGTCGTCCTGCTGGCCGCCAACACCGTCTACCGACCCGGCTTCCTGTCCGTGCAGATGCGCGACGGCCACCTGTACGGCAGCCTGATCGACATCCTGCGGCTGAGCGCGCCGCTGATCCTCGTCGCGCTCGGCATGACGCTGGTGATCGCCACCGGCGGCATCGACCTGTCCGTCGGCTCGCTCTGCGCGATCAGCGGCGCGATCGCCTGCCTGCACATCAGCCGCCAGCCCGACCAGAACAGCGTCGGCGGCGTGCTCACCGCGCTGGCCCTGGGCCTCGGGGTGGCGCTGGTGCTCGGCGCCTGGAACGGCGTGCTGGTCGCGGTCATCGGCATCCAGCCGATCATCGCCACCCTGATCCTGATGGTCGCCGGCCGGGGCCTGGCCCAGCTGATCACCGAGGGGCAGATCCTCACCATCAACTCCGACCCGTACAAGGCGATCGGCGTCGGCCACCTGCTGACCCTGCCGCTGGCCATCTTCATCGCGCTCGCCGCGGCGCTGGTGGTCGCGGCGGTGACCCGGCGGACCGCGCTCGGCCTGATCATCGAGTCGGTCGGGGGCAACGCCCAGGCCAGCCGGCTGGCCGGCATCCGCTCCGCGCGGATCACCTTCCTGGTCTACGTGATCAGCGCGGTCTGCGCCGCGGTCGCCGGCTTCATGATGACGGCGAACGTGTCCAGCGCCGACGGCAACGCCGCCGGGCTCTGGGTCGAACTCGACGCCATCCTCGCCGTGGTCATCGGCGGCACCTCGCTCGCCGGTGGCCGGTTCTCCCTGGGCGGCACCATTCTCGGCGCGCTGCTCATCCAGACCCTCACCACCACGGTGTACGCCATGAACATCTCGCCCCAGACCTCGCTGCTGTTCAAGGCGGTCGTGGTCATCGCGGTCTGCCTCATCCAGGCACCGGGCTTCCGGGCCCGGTTCGCCCGACGCCGGGCCCCGGCGGCCGCGCCCGCCCCCGTGACCGAGCAGCCGAAGGAGCAGGTGCCGGCATGACCACCCTGTCCCTGTTGACCACCCGTACCTGGTCGCGGCTGCCCCGGCGGCACGTCCCGGTCCTGGCCACCCTGGTCCTGCTGCTGGTCCTCTACGGCGTCGGCGTCTCGCAGTACCGCGCGTTCTCGAACGTCCAGGTGATCTTCAACGTCTTCATCGACAACGGCTTCCTGCTCGTCGTCGCGGTCGGCATGACCTTCGTGATCCTCACCGGTGGGATCGACCTCTCCGTCGGCTCGGTCGTCGCGATGACCGCCATGGTGTCGGCGTTCCTGCTGAGGGAGGGGCTGCCGGCGGCGCTGGTGCTGCTCATCGCGCTGCTCATCGGGCCGACGCTCGGCTTCCTCATGGGCTGCGTGATCCATTTCTTCGACATCCAGCCGTTCATCGTCACCCTCGCCGGGATGTTCTTCGCCCGCGGCATGTGCACCTTCATCAGCGGCTCGTCGATCCCGATCAGCGACGGGTTCTGGACCAGGATGTCGCAGGAGCGGATCGGGAACCCCAGCGGCAACTTCGTCTCGATCAGCGTGCTCATCGCCTTCGCGGTGGTCGCCGTGGCGGCGTACGCGCTGGCCTACACCCGGTTGGGCCGCAACGTGTACGCCATCGGCGGCAACCCGCAGTCGGCGCTGCTGATGGGCCTGCCGGTCGGGCGGACCCGGATCGCCGTCTACACGATCAGCGGTCTGTGCGCGGCGATCGGCGGCATCCTGCTCTCCTTCTACACCCTCTCCGGCGCCCCGCTGATCGCCGTCGGCATGGAGCTGGACGTCATCGCCGCCGTGGTCATCGGCGGGACCGTGCTCACCGGCGGCTCGGGCTACGTCTTCGGCACCGTGCTGGGAGTGCTCGTGCTCGGGGTCATCCAGACGCTGATCACCTTCGACGGCAGCCTCAACTCCTGGTGGACCAAGATCGTGATCGGCGGCCTGCTCTTCGCGTTCATCCTGCTCCAACGTCTGATCGGAATCCGCTACAAGTGACCGACCATCTCGCGGAAGGCAACCCCATGGCAACGCACGCTGAGCCTGAGATCTGGTTCCTGACCGGCAGTCAGGCCATGTACGGCGAGGACACCCTCCGCCAGGTGGCCGACCAGTCGCGGCAGATCGCGGCGGCGCTCGACGACTCGCCGCACGTCCCCGCCCGGGTCGTCTGGAAACCGGTTCTCACCACCAGCGGCGACATCCTGCGGGTCTGCCGGGACGCCGCCGCGCACGGGGCCGTCGGCGTGATCGCCTGGATGCACACCTTCTCGCCCGCCAAGATGTGGATCGCCGGCCTGGACGCGCTGCAGACGCCCCTGCTGCACCTGCACACCCAGGCCAACGTCCTGCTGCCGTGGGACGAGATCGACATGGACTTCATGAACCTCAACCAGGCGGCGCACGGCGACCGCGAGTTCGGGTTCATCCAGACCCGCCTCGGGGTGGCCCGCAAGACCGTCGCCGGGCACGTCAGTGACCCGCGGGTGGTGTCCCGGGTGGGCGCCTGGGCGCGGGCGGCGATCGGCTGGTCGGCGATGCGCTCGCTGCGGCTGGCCCGCTTCGGCGACAACATGCGCGACGTGGCGGTGACCGAGGGCGACAAGGTGGAGGCGGAGCTGCGCTTCGGCGTCTCGGTGAACACCTACGGGGTCAACGACCTCGTCCAGGTGGTCGGCGAGGTGACCGACGCGCAGGTGGACGACCTGGTGAAGGAGTACGACGACAGCTACCGGATGGTGTCCGAGCTGCGCCCCGGCGGCGACCGGCACGAGTCGCTGCGCTACGCCGCCCGGCTGGAACTCGGCCTGCGCGCCTTCCTCGAGCGGGGCGGGTTCCGCGCCTTCACCACCAACTTCGAGGACCTGGGCGGGCTGCGCCAGCTCCCGGGCATCGCGGTGCAACGCCTGATGGCCGACGGCTACGGCTTCGGCGGCGAGGGTGACTGGAAGACCTCCGTACTGGTGCACACGCTCAAGGCGATGGCGGTCGGGGTCGACGGCGGCACCTCGTTCATGGAGGACTACACCTACGACCTCACCCCGGGTCGGGAACTGGTCCTCGGCGCGCACATGCTCGAGGTGTGCCCGAGCATCGCCGCCGACGTGCCGTCCGTGGAGATCCACCCACTGAGCATCGGCGGACGGGAGGATCCGGTCCGGCTCGTCTTCGACGCCGAGCCCGGTCCCGCGGTCGTCCTCGGCCTGGCCGACATGGGCGAACGGTTCCGGCTGGTCGCCAACGAGGTCGACGTGGTGGCGCCGCCGCACCCGCTGCGCCGGCTGCCGGTGGCCCGGGCCGTCTGGCGCCCGCGCCCGCACCTGGCCGGTTCCGCCGAGGCGTGGATCACCGCGGGGGCCCCGCACCACACCGTGCTGTCCCAGGCGGTGGGGGCCGAGGAGCTGCACGACCTGGCCGAGATGAGCCGGACCGAACTGGTCGTCATCGACGCCGACACGGATCCGCGCCGGTTCGCCGACGAGATCCGCTGGAACCAGGCGTACTACCGGCTCGCCCGGGGGTTCTGAGGCCCGTCCGCCGCGGGTCACGCGGTCCATCTCGCCCGGGCCCGGTAGGCGGTCACCGCCTGCCGGGCCCGGCTGCGTTGGTGGACCGGGTCAGCGGGGGGAAGGCGCTGGTGCAGTGCCGCCGGCGGGGTGCGGGACCGGTCGACCGTGGTCGCCGCCGCCTCCCCGGGGCGCGCGGGGCGAGGGCATGTTATCGATAACAAGGCCGGACCCTCTACTGTGGCGGAAGCTGTCGCGCTGACCGCGCGCCGAGCGCCGCGACCGGCGCCAGTGACATCAATGGATTGCGATGTTATCGCTCACACGGTAGCTTGTCGCTGGGGAGCGAAGGGCACGTCTCGGCGGAGCGATCGGGCCGCGATCCGGGCGACGCGGCAGGCCTCCGGTCCCGCCGCCGGTCGGCGAGCACCGCCGGCTCAGCCCCGAGCGACGCGAGCCCCGCACCGTCCACCGCGGCGGTGACCGCCGGACCCGTCCGGCCCGACCGTCCCGGGCCGGGGCGGGCGCAGAGCCGCACCAATCCACCACCGTCCCGTCCCGCCGCCGGCGCAGCGCCGACCGCCGGCCGGACCGTCACCTGTGACGGCGTACGCCGCCACGGGAAGGAGATCCGATGAGACCCTTCGCCTCGGGCCGCCGCTGGGCCGCCGGCCTTGCGGCCGGCCTGCTGCTGGCCGGCACCCTGACCGCGCTGCGCCCGGACGCCGCCCAGGCCCTGGAGAACGGGGTCGCCCGCACCCCGCCGATGGGCTGGAACAGTTGGAACTCGTTCGGCTGCAACATCAACGAGACGCTGATCCGGCAGGCCGCCGACGCCATCGTCAGCAGCGGCATGCGCGACGCCGGCTACCAGTACGTCGTCGTCGACGACTGCTGGTTCAACCCCAACCGGGACTCCGCCGGCAACCTCCAGGGCGACCCCGGCCGGTTCCCCAGCGGCATGAAGGCGCTCGGCGACTACCTGCACGGCAAGGGCCTGAAGTTCGGCCTCTACCAGGTGCCGGTCGACCGGACCTGCGCGCAGTACTTCAACTCCTACCCGGGCGCCACCGGCAGCCAGGGCCACGAGGCGCAGGACGCCCGGCAGTTCGCCGCGTGGGGCGTGGACTTCCTCAAGTACGACTGGTGCTCGCCGAACGGCACGATCGACCAGCAGGTGGCGACCTTCGCGAAGATGCGTGACGCGCTCGCGGCGACCGGCCGGCCCATCGTCTACAGCATCAACCCGAACAGCATCCACGCCAAGACGGGCCCGCAGCGCAACTGGGGCGACGTGGCCAACATGTGGCGGACCACCGAAGACATCACCAACGCCTGGGACACCGGCCAGACCAACGGCTACCCGATGGGCATCCAGAACATCATCAACGTCACCGTGCCCCTGGCCGGGTACGCGCGCCCGGGCGCGTTCAACGACCCCGACATGATGGAGGTCGGCCGGGGCGGCATGACCGACACCGAGATGCGCAGCCACTTCGCCATGTGGGCCGTGCTCGCCTCGCCGCTGATCGCCGGCAACGACGTACGGTCGATGAACTCGGCCACCCAGAGCATCCTGACCAACCGGAACCTGATCGCGATCAACCAGGACACCCTCGGCCGGCAGGCCACCCAGGTCTCCTTCGACGGCACCCGCCGGGTGCTGGCCAAGCCGCTGGCCAACGGCGACGTCGCGGTGGCCCTGTTCAACCAGGGCAGCAGCACCACGACGATCTCCACCACCGCGGCGGCCGTCGGCAAGAGCGGCAGCAGCTTCACCCTGCTCGACGCGTGGACCAACGCCACCAGCACCACCAGCGGCACCATCTCGGCCAGCGTCCCCGGGCACGGCACGGTGGTCTACCGGGTCAGCGGCGGCGGCACCACCACCCCGCCCCCGACCACCAGCGGCACGCTGGTCAGCGCCGCCTCCGGTCGGTGCCTGGACGTGCCGCAGAGCAACACCGCCAACGGCACGCAGCCGGTCATCTGGGACTGCAACGGTGGCAGCAACCAGCGGTGGACGGCCAACGGGGACACCCTGCAGGCCCTGGGCAAGTGCCTGGACGCGCCGTTGAACGCCACCGCGGGCGCCAAGGCGCAGATCTGGGACTGCAACGGCGGGACCAACCAGCGCTGGACCCGCAACTCCGACGGCACCATCAGAAACCAGCAGTCCGGCCTCTGCCTCGACGTCAACGGCGCGGCCACCGGCAACGGCACCACCGTGATCCTCTGGACCTGCACCGGCGCCGCGAACCAGCGCTGGACCCTGCAGTAGGAGCGGCCAGCCCGCAGCGGGTCGACACCCGCTGCGGGCGCGGTCCGCGTCCCCGGGCGGCACCTCTGCGAGCAGCCGCGGCCGTCGGCCCGGTAGCGTCGCGGCCATGAGTGACGACAGCTTCCGCTCGGTGCGGATCGAGCGCACCGGCATGGGGACGTACGCCGTGCGGAACACCCGCGGCGGGTCGATGTCCGTGGGCATGGGCGAGGACACCAGCTTCACCCCGGTGGAACTGCTGCTCGCGGCCATCGGCGGGTGCACGGCCATCGACGTCGACCTGATCACCAGCCGGCGGGCCGAGCCGATCCAGTTCTCCGTCGACGTCTCCGGCGACAAGATCCGGGACGAGGCGGGCGGCAACCGGATGCGGAACCTCAAGGTCGAGTTCACCGTGACGTTCCCGGCGGGCGCGGACGGCGACCGGGCACGGGAGGCGCTGCCCCGGTCGGTGCAACAGTCACACGACCGGCTCTGCACCGTCTCCCGTACCGTCGAACTCGGCACTCCCGTCGCGATCGAGATCGACGGCGCCGCCGGGGTCCGGCAGGAGCAGGAGAGCAGCGACGACGACCGGTGAGGGTTCACCCCCACCGGTCGCGCCGACGGTAGCCCCAGGCGCCCGCGCCGGTCACCGCGACCGCCACCCCGAGCAGGACGGCGACCGCCGTCCAGTTCGGCGCGCCGGCGGGTACCGGGGACAGGTGCGCGAACGGCGACAGGCGGCCGACCCAGGCGGGTGCGTGGACGCTGTCCGCGGTCACCTTGAGCAGGAACCCGCCGGCCGTGGGCAGCATGCCGATGGTGGCGACCGCCCGGGGCGCCAGGCCGAGCGCGAGGGTGGCCGCCGCGGCGCCGAGCAGCGCGACCGGCAACACGTTGACGGTGCCGGCGAGCGCGGCGTCGAGCGGCAGGTCGCCGCCGACCACCGTCGCACCGGCCCAGGTGGCGACGGCCGCCACGGCGGCGAGCGCGGCGGCGCCGGCCACGGTGGTGGCCACCTCGGCGGTCAGCAGCCGGGCGGCGGTGACCGGCCCGGCGTGCAGCAGGGTCAGCCGTCCGGCATTCTCCGCCGCGGCGAACGCGGCCAGCCGGGCGGTGGCGAACGCGCCGATCGGGATGGCGAGCAGGGCGAACAGGGTGGCGGCGTACCCCCGGGCGGTGCCGAGACCGGCGAACCCGGCCTGGGCGGCGAGGTCGGCGAAGCGGGGATTGTCGGTGAGGAAGGCGGTGAGCGAATCGACGAGCAGGCCGATCAGCAGGAAGTACGCGCCGATGCCCGCCGACCAGCCGGCGAGCGGCCGCAGCATCCGCCGGACCGCGAAGGCGCCGACCGAGCCGAGCAGCCAGTCGCGGGGCGGCCGACCGGCCGGCGCGCGCAGCAGCCCGGCCCCGACGTCCCGCCGCCCGGCAAGGATCAGCGCGAGACAGGCCAGCGCGGCTGCCGTGAGCGCGAGCGCGAGCAGGGGAGCCCATCGGTCGTCCCGGTAGGGGCGGGTCAGGGCGAGCGGCCCGTACGGGGGCAACCAGCGCAGCCAGGCCAGCGCCGGAACGCCGTCGCCGACCATGCGGGCCAGCAGCCCGAGACCGAGGCAAGCCAGGGTGGCGCCGGTGGCCCCGGCGCGGGTGGGAAAGACCTGCCCGGCGCAGGCCGCCGCCGCGACGGCGAGCAGCCCGGCCAGCGTCAGGCCGGCGGCGTGCAGCAGCGCCCCGGCCGCAGGCGTGCCGGCGGTCGCCAGCGCGGCGGCCAGCAGCATCCCGGTCAGCGTCATCGCCGCCGTGCCCACGGCCAGGTGCCGGACCAGGACGCCGGCCGGAGTCAACCGGCCGGCGAGCAGCAGGTCCCACCGGCCGCTCTCCTCCGCGCCCCGGGTCAGTCGGGTGGTGGCCAGCGCGCCCCAGGTGGTGAGCAGGACGGCGAGGACGGTGCCGGTGCGCCAGACGGTGAACCCGCCGGCGCTGTCCAGCGCGACGGGGGCGCCGAACAACGTGCGGATCGCCGGGTTCCCGGCGAGCGCGGCCAGCGACTGCACGGCAGCGGCGTCGCCGACGGTACGGGCGTAGGTGCCGACGACGAGCGTGGACATGCCGACGGTCACCGCCGCGACGACGACCGCCGGGCGGCGCAGCTGGCGGGCCGCGAGTCGGGTGACCGCGGGCCCGGGCGCGCCGCTCACCGGTCCCCCTGGCCGTAGTAGTCGAGGAAGATCTCCTCCAGGCTCGGTTCGCGCACGGTGAGGGCGGTGACGTCGGCCGCGGCGAGGGCGCGCAGGGCGGCGGCGGGCGGCCCGGCCAGCGAGAAGCGCAGCATCCCGTCCGCCCGGTCGAGCAACTCGATGCCGGGGACCTCGGTGAGGTCCGGGGCGCGACCGGCGAACTCCGCGGTGACCTCACTGCGGTGCAGCCGCCGCAGCTCAGGCACCGTCGCGACGTCGACGAGCCGACCGGCGCGCAGGATCGCCACCCGATCGCAGACCGCCTCCACCTCGGCCAGCTGGTGGGAGCAGAGGAACACCGTCTGCCCGTTGTCGCGCGCCTCGGCGACGGCCCGGCGGAACTCGAGTTCCATCAGCGGGTCCAGGCCGCTGGTCGGTTCGTCGAGCACCAGCAGGGGAGCCCGGGTGGCGAACGCGGCAACGAGCGCCACCTTCTGCCGGTTGCCGGTGGAGTAGGCGCGGGCCGGCCGGGACAGGTCGAGGCCGAAGCGCTCGACGAGCGCGGCCCGATAGGCGGAGTCGATGCCCGGGCCGGTGGCGGCGAGCAGTTCCAGCAGTTCCGCGCCGGTCAGCTGGGGCCAGAGCGCCACATCGGCCGGCACGTAGGCGAGCAGACGGTGCGCGGCGGCGACGTCGCCGGCGTCGGCATCGAAGATCCGGGCCCGGCCCGCGGTGGGACGGGCCAGGCCGAGCAGCAGCCGGATGGTGGTGGACTTGCCGGCGCCGTTGGGCCCGAGGAACCCGAACACCTCGCCGGCGTGCACGGACAGGTCCAGCCCGTCCAGGGCCAGCAGGCGGCCGTAGCGTTTGGTGAGCTGGTGGGTGCGGATGGCGGGCGTGCTCAGCACGGGTGTGGTCATCGGTGGCCTTCCGGTCGGCAAGGATCACGACTGCCGACCAGGCTTCCCGGCACACCACTGGTCACCGTACCCACGATCCGCCACCCGCGGAAGGCACGGATGTGCCGGCACCCGGGCGCGCCGAAGGAGGCGCGTCACTCGCTGGCGGCGAAGCGCTCCACGTTGTCGACCGGCCCGACGATGAGGATCAGATCGCCGTAGGCCAGCACGGTGTCCGGAGTGGCATGGGTGAATTCGGGGCGCCGGCCTATTGTGGCCTGCGGTTTGACCGCGACGACCGTGACGCCCCACCGGCTGCGCAGTCGGGAGTCACGCAGCGGCCTGCCGACGACATCGCGGGGCGGGGTGGTCTTGACCACGGCGAAGTCGGCGTCGACCTCGACGTAGTCGAGGATCCGACCGGACAGCAAATGGGCCACCCGTTCGCCCATGTCGTGTTCCGGCGCGACGACCTTGTGGGCGCCGACCCGGGTGAGGATGTGCCGGTGCTGGTCACTGACGGCCTTGGCCCAGATGTCGGGGATGCCGAGTTCGGCCAGCAGGCTGGTGGTGAGGATGCTGGCCTGGATGTCCGTGCCGATCGCCACGACGGCGCGCCGGAACTCGCCCACTCCGAGTTGCCGCAGCGCCTCGATGTCGGTGGAGTCGGCGGTGACCACGTGCGGCAGGCGCCCGGACATCGCCTGCACCACCTTCGGGCGGTGGTCGAGCCCGAGCACTTCCGTGCCCCGGCTGGCCAGTTCCAGGGCCAGGGCGGCGCCGAAGCGGCCCAGACCGATGACCACCACGGGTTCTGTCAGGTCAGCCAACGATCGTCCTCTCCTCGGGCAGTTCGAAGCGTCGGGTACGGTCGCGCAGCGCCAGCGCGGTGGCCAGGGTGAGCGGCCCGATGCGGCCGGCGAACATCAGCACCGTCAGCAGCAGGTCGGCCTGCGGTGGCAGGCTGCCGGTGATCCCGGTGGACAGCCCGACCGTGGCGATGGCCGACACCACCTCGAACAGCACCTGTTCGAGACCGTGCTGGGTGATCGCCACCAGGGCGAACGTGGCGGTGACCACGGCGCCGACGCTGAGCAGCGCCACGGCCAACGCCTGCCGCTGGTTGCTGGCCGGAATGCGCCGTTTCCCGATGTTGACATGGATCTCGCCGCGCATCTCGGACCAGAGTACGAACGCCAACAGCCCGAATGTGGTGACCTTGATGCCGCCGGCGGTGCCGGCGCTGCCGCCGCCGATGAACATCAGGACGTCGCTGGCGAGCAGGCTCTCCGGGCGCATGGCACCGATGTCCAGGCTGTTGAACCCGGCGGTACGGGTCATCGCGGAGGCGAAGAACCCGGCCAGCAGCTTCTCCGGCCCCGTCAACGGGCCCAGCGTGTCCGGGTTCGTGAATTCCGTTACGGTCAGCACGGCAGTGCCCAGCACCAGCAGGGTCACCGTGAGCGTGACGGTCAGGCGGGTCATGACGGACCAGAGCGCAGGCCGGCGCCAGCTCCGCGCGAGTTCGAACACCACCGGAAACCCGAGACCGCCGAGGATCACGGCTGCGGCGATGGTGAGGCTGATCCAGGGGTCGGTGACGTAGCCGACGAGGCTGTCGGCGTTGGTGGAGAAGCCGGCGTTGTTGAACGCCGACACCGCGTGAAACACCCCGTGGTAGAGGGCCGGCCCCGCCGCTTCTCCGTATCCTCCGGCGAACCGTAGTGCCAGCGCCACGGCTACCACGGCCTCGCTGGCGAGGCTGAACAGCACGATCCGCCGGACCACCCCCCGTACGTCGGTGAGGTCGAGGCTCCTGGTCTCCGCCTGCGCGAGGAACCGGGCCCGCAGTCCCAGCCGCCGTGACACCAGCACGGTGAACAGCGTGGCCACCGTCATGATGCCCAGCCCGCCGGCCTGGATGAGCAGCAGGATGACCACCTGCCCGAACGAGGACCAGTAGCTGCCCGTGTCGACGGTCACCAGGCCGGTCACGCACACCGCCGACGTCGCGGTGAACAGCGCGTCGACCAGCGGTGCCCGCTGCCCCGACTGGGTCGCCGTCGGCATCGACAGCAGCCCGGTACCCACCGCGACCGCGGTGCCGAATCCGATGGAGATCACCTGAGCCGGATGGCGGAACCGGCCGCCGCGCTGCTGCCACACCGGCCGCCGCCTGATCAGCGCCACGACGCGCTCGCCGGTCCCGGGCCCGCCGCCGTTGTCGCCTGCCCCGCCCGTCGTTCCCGCATCACGCCTGGATCCTGCCACGACCCGGCTGGCGACGATCATCGGCGCTGCTCCGCGGTGACGCCCGGAACGTGGACCGGCGGGAGCCGATATGATCGCCGGGATCCATGGCGCGCCGGGAAGTCTGGTCGGCACCGTGAACGACCGTGCGCTCCGGAGGTCCCCTTGCTGCTGTTGTGCTTCGCCGCTGTCCTGCTCGCTGCCGTGCTGGTGTCGGCGCTCGCGCACCGCACGATCCTGTCCACCGCGGCGTTGTTCCTGGTCGCCGGGTTCGTCCTGGGGGAGGGCAGCGCCGGGGTGCTGCACCTGCACGCCGATTCGCCGATCGTGGCGCAGTTGGCGGAGCTGGCCCTGTTCGCGGTGCTGTTCACCGACGGCATGCGGGTGGGTTGGGCGGACCTCCGGTCGGCGTGGCGGCTGCCCGGGCGGGCGCTGGGCTGGGGCCTGCCGTTGACGCTGTTGGTCACCGCCGTGCTGGCGCACTACGTGGCCGGACTCGGCTGGGCGGAGTCGTTGCTGATCGGGGCGATCCTCGCACCGACGGACCCGGTGTTCGCGGCCGCGCTGGTCGGCAACGACAAGGTGCCGGCGCGGCTGCGGCACCTGCTGAACGTCGAGTCGGGCGTGAACGACGGCCTGGCGTTGCCGTTCGTGGTGGTGCTGCTCGCGGTCGCGGCCGGCTCCGACGACCTGCACCTGGGGGAGCTGGCCACCGAGCTGGCGGTCGGGCTGGCGATCGGGGTGCTGGTGCCGCTCGCCGCGATCGCGCTGGAGCGGACCCGGTTCTTCGCCGCGTCGGCGGCGTACGCGCCGCTGAACGGGGTCGCGATCGGGCTGCTGGTGCTGGCGCTGGGCAAGGCGACCCACGGCAACCTGTTCCTGGCCGCGTTCGCGGCCGGCATCACCGTGGCGACCTTCGGGCCCCGGGAACGGTCCGCCTTCGAGCACTTCGGCGAGAACGTGGCCGAGTTGCTGAAGCTGGCCGCGCTGCTGGTGTTCGGCGCGCTCATCTCGCCCGCGTTCCTCGGGGAGATCGCCTGGACCGGTTGGGTGTTCGCCGTGCTGGCGATCGTGGTCGCCCGGCCGGTCGCCCTGTGGGTGTCGTTCCTGCGCAGCGGTCTCGGCCTGCGCGAGCAGGCCGCGGCGATGTGGTTCGGGCCGAAGGGCTTCGCCTCGGTCGTCTACGGGCTGCTGGTGCTCGAGTCCGGCATCGGGGCCGCCGACGAGATCTTCCACCTGGTCGCGTTGACCATCGTCATCTCGATCCTGGCGCACTCCTCGACCGACGTCGTGGTCGCCCGGGCCTTCGACGACACCGCCGACACGCCGACCTGGCACGGCGTGGTGAACCGGATCCAGCGGGCGCGGCGAGGACCGGGCCAACCCGCCGCCGAGCCGGCCGGGACTGGAGCCGAGCGGGCCGGCCGGGGCGGCGGTGGCGGGGACGACGCGGCGGCCGGGGATCACGCCAGCAGGAAGTAGCGCAGCCACAGATAGGGCACGGCGAGCCCGACGGTGACCAGGGTGACCAGGATGCCGTACCGGGTGAACTGCCAGAAGGTGATGCGCTGCCCGGCACGCTCGGCCAGGCCGAGCACCACGACGTTGGCGGAGGCGCCGACGGCGGTGGCGTTGCCGCCGAGGTCGGCGCCGAGCGCGAGCGCCCACCACAGCACCCGGGACTGCCCGGTGCCGCCCTGGGCGTGCACCAGGTCGGCGACGACCGGGCTCATGGTGGCCACGTACGGGATGTTGTCCACGATCGCGGAGAGCGCCGCGGACCCCCAGAGGAGCACCATCGTCGCCGGCAGCATCCGGCCCTCGGTGGCGTTGATCGCGGCGCGCGAGATCTGCTCCACCACGCCGGTGTTGACCAGGGCACCGACCATGATGAACAGGCCGGCGAAGAAGACCAGGGTGGGCCACTCCACGTCCCGGCTGATCTCTCCGGCGTCGAGCCGGGACAGGGCCAGCAGCAGCAGGCCGCCGAGCAGGGCCACCACCGCCGGCTCCAGGTGCAGGGTGGTGTGCAGGACGAACGCGGCGGTCACTGCGGCGAGCACGGCCAGGCCGAGCGTCAGCAGCCGGCGGTCGCGGATGGCGTCGCCCTCGTGCAGGGCGGCGATCTGCGCCGCCCGCTGCGGGTCGTAGCGGAAGGCGTCCCGGAACAGCACCCGGCACAGCCCGAGGAAGGCCACCAGGAGCAGCACCACGAGTGGCGCGAGGTGGATCAGGAAGTCGTTGTAGGACAGGCCGCCGCGGCTGCCGATGATGATGTTCGGCGGATCCCCGACCAGGGTGGAGGTGCCGCCGATGTTGGACGCCATCGCCTCGGCGATGAGGAACGGCGCCGCCGGTACGCCGAGCCGCTCGCAGACGAGGAAGGTCACCGGGGCGACGAGCAGGACGGTGGTGACGTTGTCCAGAGCGGCCGACGCGACCGCGGTGATCAGCACCAGGATCACCATCACCCGGTACGGGCGTCCCCGGGCGCGTTTGGACGCCCACACCGCCACGTACTCGAAGCCGCCGGTGCGTTTCAGCACGGCGACGATGAGCATCATGCCGACCAGCAGGAAGATCACGTTCCAGTCGATGCCGGCCTGCTCGGAGAAGAAGGCGTGCGCCGTGTCGGTGGCGCCGATCAGGAACATCACGGCGGCGCCGCCGAGCGCGGCGGCCACCCGGTGGATCTTCTCGGTGGCGATCAGGACGTACGCGACGGTGAAGACGGCGACCGCCGCCCAGGCCACGCCCGTCATCCGGCGAGCATCCGGTCGAGCAGGGCGTCGAGGGTGATGCCGCCGATCATCGGGGCACGGGGCGCGGCCACCGCGACCAGGGGGCTGCGCTTCTGCGCCATCACGGCGGCGATCTCGAGGGCGGTGGCCTGCGGGTCGACCACCGGCGGCTCGGGATGCTCCGGCGGCAGGAGATCAGCCACCGTACGCCCCTCGGCGCCGCGCAGGAACACGTCCGCCGAGGGCTCGTCGATCATCCGGGCCAGGGTCGGATCCTCCCGGCAGTAGCCGGGAATCACCAGGCGCAGCACCTGGGTGCCGGGCAGCACGGTGACCGGGCAGCCGCGCTCGTCGACCACGATCAGACCGGGCAGGTTGTGCCCGGCCAGCAGCCGGGCCGCCTCCAGCACCGACGTGGCCAGGGTGATGGTGGGCAACGGTACGGCCAGATCTCGGGCTCGCACGACGGCTCCTGTGGGTTCGGGACATGACGGGTCACACGCCGACCAGACTTCCCGGCACACCGACGATCACCCTAGCGGCCGGAGTCCCGGATCTCACCCGTACCCGGAAGTGGCGGTCGGCGGGGTCACCGGCGGCCACGACCGCGCGGGAACAGCCTCATCGCGTTGCACACGTCGAAGACGCCGGGGACGTCCCAGGCCAGTTCGGCGGCCGCCCGCCGGGTCTCCTGGTCGGCCACCATGCCGGTCAGGATGACCACCCGGTTCTGCACCGACACCGAGATCTGCTGGCGGCGGGTGGTCCAGTCGATGCTGAGCCGCTGCGCGACCAGCGCCGCGAGCCGCAGGTCCCCGTCGAGCGGCTGGTCGTCCCGGTGGAACGGGTTGTGGTCGGGATAGGGCCACGGCATCATCGGGCGACCTCCCTGCTCGCCACCGGCGAGGCCGCCCGGGCCGGTGCCCCGACCGCCCGGGTGCAGTGCCGGAAGGCGGCGGCGCGGGTCGGGAAGATGGGAAAGACCTGTTCCAGTCGCATCGTGTGCAGCACCGTCCGGATGAATCGGGAGGGGGCGACCAGGCAGAGCGTCCGGCCCTCGTTGCGGGCGTCCTGGTGGGCCCGCACGAGCAGGCCGAGGCCGGTGGAGTCGATGGTGGCCACGTCGCCGAGGTCCACCAGCACCTGCGGGCCCAGCGTGAACGCCTCGCGCAGCACCCGCCGCACCGACTCCGCGGTGTCCGCCTCCCCGGCCGGCCGGTCGTCCGGCCCGTCCAGGTCATCGATGCCCAGCGGATTGCCCAGCCCGGACGCGTCGCCGCCCACCGACGGGTCGAGCGAGCACCGCGGGCAGTGGTGCGGGCCGGAGGCGAAGGCGGAGCCGCTCCACCCGTTGTCGAGGACCAGCGTCCACACCACCTCGGCGTCCGGCAGGACGTTGCCCGCGCCGGTGACGGTGTCACCGCAGCCGTCACAGATCATGCTCAGCAGATTCTCCGTCGGTACCACCGTCATGCCTGACCTCCCACCGTCCGGCCGTCGCGCAGCCGGTCCCCGTCCTCCGGCCGGCCGGCCGGACCACCGCTCAGCTCGGGCGTCCGGCGCCGGCCGGCGGCCACGACGCCCAGGACGACCGCCGGGAGGGCCAGGCCCACCTGGGCCACCAACCGGTGCGGCGCCAGGTTGTCGAGATCCACGCCGAGCAGGCGGGCGATGACGGAGCCCAGCAGGGCCGCCGCCACGCCGAGCGCGATGGTCAGCCACACCGGCGCGGCCTTCGGGCCGGGCAGGGCCAGCCGCCCCACCAGACCGACGCCGATGCCGACGGCCAGGGCGCTGAGAAGCGCGCTGCCACCCACGTTCTTCTCCTCTCCGTCGCGGTCAGGGCGTTACCGGACTGACCCGGGCCCGCCCCCGTACCGGACCGATCGGTCCGCCCGCGGCCTCGCCGCGCGGCGACCGTGGCGGCGGGGGCGACGCCACGACGCGCAGGACCTGGTCGAGGTGGGCGGTGTCGAGGATCCGCCGGATCCGGGGGTGGGGATCACGCAGGGTGAGCGCGCCGCCACTGCGGGCCAACCGGCGCTGGACGTCCAGGAGCAGGCCGATGGCGGCGGCGTCGATCTGCCGGCACTCGGACAGGTCGATCACCACCTCCGCCGGTTGCAGGGACAGGACCCGGTCGAGGGCCGCGCCGACCTCGGCGAGGTGCGGCAGGTCCAGCTCGTCGACGATGTCGAGCTCGACCCGGGGCACCCGGCACTCCGGCTCGGGTGGCTGGCGCGAGGTCACTGACGGCTCCTCCGGATCTCTGGTTGTCCGACTCCCTGACGACTCTGGGTACGGATCGTGGAGGTCCCTGCGCAGCTTCATGACAGTTGTGTGACAAAACCGGGTGGGCCGGCACCGGGTTGGGCATCGCGACACGGAGCAGGGATGATGCGGCTATGACGGCCGTACTGGTGATCGAGGACGACGACCGGATCCGGCTGGCGCTCCTGCTCGCGCTGGAGGAGGAGGGTTACACCGCGTACGGGGCGGCCAGCGCCGAGGAGGGACTGCGCCGGCACCAGCAGGCGCCCGCCGACAACATCCTCGTCGATCTGATGCTGCCGGGCCTCGACGGCTTCGAGTGCATCCGGCAACTGCGCCGCGACGACGATGTACCCATCGTGGTGGTCAGCGCGCGCGACGACACGCACGACATCGTCGCGGCGCTGGAGGCCGGCGCGGACGACTACGTGGTCAAACCGGTGGCGATCAAGGAACTCACCGCCCGGCTGCGGGCGCTGCGCCGGCGGGCGCGGGCCGGCACGGCGGTCTCCGTCCAGGTCTTCGGTGACCTGGAGATCAGCGCCGAGGCCGGCGAGGTGCGCCTCGACGGTCGCCCGGTCGCCGTGACCCGGACCGAGTTCCGGCTGCTCTGCGAGCTGGCGCTGCACGTCGGCAAGGTGCTGTCCCGCCAGCAGTTGCTGCAGCGGGTGTGGGGCTACGACACCGGCGACGAACGGCTGGTCGACGTGCACGTCGGCCGCCTCCGGCAGAAGATCGAACGCGACCCGGCCAACCCCCGGCACCTGGTGACGCTGCGCGGGCTCGGCTACAAGCTGCAGCGATGAGCCGCCTCGGACTACGCGCCCGGGTCACCGCCGCGTTCGCCGTCGGCGCCGCACTGCTCGCGGCGGCCATGGCCCTGTTCTCGTACGACCTGACCCGCCGGTCACTGCTGGAGGAGCGGGAGCGCACCGCCGTGCGGGCGGCGTTCTTCGACGCGGCGGTGGTCCGGTCCGGGCTCGACACCGACGCGCCGGACATCGCGGCGGTGCTCGGCTCCCTGGACACCGGCAGCGCCCGGCGGCCCCTGCTGCACCGGGACGGGCGGTGGTACGCGCGGAGCGCGGAGATCCGCGGCAGTTCCGTCCCGGAGGAGCTGCGGCGGACGGTCTCCTCGGGCACGCCGGCCGTGCAGCGGGTCCGCGCCGACGGGCAGCCAGCCCTGCTGGTCGGCGTGCCGCTGTCGGCGACGGTCAGCTATTACGAGATCACCTCGCTGCGGGAGGTCGAGGAGACCTTCCAGTTGGTCGCGTTGACCCTCACCGCCGTGGCCATCATGGTGGCGGGCGCGGGCGCCGCCCTCGGCTGGTACGCGACCCGGCACAGCCTGCGTCCGCTGACCGCGGTCGCGGACGCGGCCGAGCGGATCGCCGCCGGCGACCTGGAGACCCGCCTCGACCCGGCCACCGACCCGGACCTGACCCGCTTCTCCACCTCCTTCAACCGGATGGTCGAGCAGTTGGCCCGGCACCTGGAGCGGGACCGCCGCTTCGCCGCGGACGTCAGTCACGAGCTGCGCTCGCCGCTGCAGACCCTGGCCGCCGCCGGTAGCGTGCTGCAGCGCCGCCGGGAACATCACGACGAGCGGACCGCGGTGGCGGCCGGCCTGGTGGCCGACGAGATCAACCGCTTCCAGCGGCTGGTCGACGACCTGATCGAGCTGGCCCGGGCGGAGCAGCCGACCAGCCGCGAACGGGTCGACGTCGCGGCGCTGGCCGGCGAGGTGTGCCACCGCCACGGGCTGCCGGCGGACCTGGTGCGGGCCGTGCCGCCGGCGGGCGTCCGCTGGCACGTCGACCGGCGCCGGGTCGGGCAGATCCTGCACAACCTCGTGGAGAACGCCGTCCGGTACGGCGGCGGACCGGTCGCGATCCGGCTCGGCTGCGACGGCGACGGGACCGGGGTGATCGAGGTCGACGACGACGGGCCCGGCGTGCCCGTACCGGACCGGGAGGTGATCTTCGACCGCTTCGTCCGTGGCCGGGCGGCGCACGACCGGGCCGGCACCGACGGCACCGGGCTCGGACTCGCCCTCGTCGCCGAACACGCGAGCGCGCACGGCGGTCGCGCGGTGGTCACCGATCGCCCCGAGGGCGGCGCCCGGTTCCGGGTGGAGCTGCCGGGATGTGCCGGATGAGGCGTCTCCTGCTGGTCGCCAGCTGCGTCGCCGTGCTGGCCACCGGGTGTGGCGTGCCGGTCGACGACGCGCCCCGCCCGGTCCCGGTGCCGCCGGGACCGTTCGCCAACCCGGCGCCCGACGCGACCGCGACCAGCTCGGGGCGGAGCGCGGAGCCGCTGTGTTTCCTGCGCGACGACCGCCTCGTCCGGGTCGTCCGGCCGGTGGAGTACCTGCCCGACGTGGCCACCCACCTGGAGCATCTGCTCGCCGGGCCGGCGGAGGCCGACCGGGACGGTGGCCTGACGAGCGCCCTGACCGGGCGGGCGGTGCGCCCGGGTGGCCGGCTCACCGCCGGCGTGGCGGAGGTCGAGGTCGCCGAGGCGGCCGACGAGAGCGGACGCAGCGACGAGATCCTGGCCTTCGGCCAGATCGTCTGCACCTTGACCAGCCGGGCCGACGTGCACTCGGTCACCTTCCGCCGGGACGGCCGGCCGCTGGAGGTGCCGCGGGCCGACGGCGCACTGACCACGGAGCCGCTCACGGCGGCCGACTACCGGTCGCTGATGGCGGCCCGCTGAGCCGTGCGGCGGGTCCGTGGACCCAGCCGGCCGGCGGCCCGCGCCGGCACCGGACGGGGTGCCGGTGGGCCCAGGGGGAGCGGGACGGGCAACTGCCGTCGTAACCTCTGCTGGCGGTGCCGCCGCCCGGTCGCGGCGGCCGGGGCGGGCCGGGCCGGGACGATGTGAGGGGCAGTGGGGGAGCGGCACGGGCGAGCGTGGGGCCGGCGGAGCGCCGGATGGGCCGCGGTGATGCTGGCGCTGGCGCCGGCCGGCGCGGCGGTGGCGGCACCGCCACCGGCCGCCGCGGGCGCGGTGCCGCTGCGGGCAGCGTCGCCCGCCGGGGTGCCGGTGTGCCGGGTACGCGACAGCCGGCTCAACGAGATCTCCGGGCTGGCCGTCACGGCGGGCGGGTTCGTGGTGGTGAACGACAGCGCCGACGACGAGGCCCGCCGACGGATCTTCTTCCTCGACCAGGGCTGCCGGGTGACCCGGACGGTGCGGTACCCGTCGCGCCCCCGGGACACCGAGGACCTGGCCGTCGGGGCCGACGGCACGGTGTGGATCGCCGACACCGGCGACAACGACCGCTCCCGGCAGACCGTGGCCGTGTGGCGGCTGCCGGCCGGCGGCGACCGGCCGGTGCTGTACCGGTTGACCTACCCGGACGGGGCGCACGACGCCGAGGCGCTCCTGCTCGACGGCGACGGACGGCCGCTCATCGTGACGAAGCAGGGCGGCCCGGCCGGGATCTACGCCCCGGCGCGAGACCTCGTGGCGGGGCGCGCCGTGCCGCTGGTCCGGCGCGGGCAGGTGGGGCTGCCGGGCACCGACACCAGCAACCCGTTCGGGTTCCTCGGCCGCGCGGTGGTCACCGGCGCGGCGACCTCGCCGGACGGCCGGCGGGTGGTGCTGCGCACCTACGCCGACGCGTTCGAGTTCGACGTGCCGGGTGGGGACGTGGTGGCCGCGGTGACCGGCGGCACGCCGCGGGTCGTGCCGCTGCCGGACGAGCCGCAGGGCGAGTCGATCGCCTACAGCCGGGACGGCCGGTCACTCCTCACCGTCTCCGAGGTCGCCGACCAACCGGCCGGCACCCGACCGACCATCCTGCGCTATCCCGCGCCCGGTTCGCCCCGCTCACCCAGCGCGGCGGCGACGACGCCGGCGCCGGCGTCCACCCGTGCCGCGTCGCCGGCCGTCGCGGCACCGTCCGAGCGGGACGGTCGTCGGGGCCTGCCGGCCGTGCTGCTGGTCGGGGCCGGGCTGGCCGCCGCCGGCCTGCTCGCGATGATCGCGGCCCGCCGCGCGAAACGCTGACCGTCGGGAATCGGTCCTCGGTCCCTGCGTACGTCCCGGCCGGCGAGGTCAGCCGTCGCTGCGCGGTAGACCGCGGTGGGCGGCCCACAGGACGCCGGCGCGGCTGGCCGCCCCGGCGACCAGGTCCGCCAGTTCGGGCCGGTCCGGCACGGCGAACGAGACGTAGGTGCCGCGACCGCCGGCCGTCGGCCGGCCGTACGCCTTCGCCGCGAGGTGCCCGTCGCGGAGGAGCCGGACGTTCAAGGTCGTCAGGGTGAACTCCGTACCGCGCCGGGTGTCGGTCCAGCGCAGTTCCTCCGGGATCGTGACGTTGATCGCCAGGGCGCCCACGTCGGGGGTGACGTCGCTGCTCATGGGCGTCATCGTCGCACGGGCACCGGAACCGCCGGCAGCACCGGAGCCGCCGTCGGCACCGGGCATCCGGGACGGGCCTGGCGTGACGGACGAGCCGGCGGGGTACGAGAATCGAATGCCAGAAGTGGGTGACCTCGTCGGCGCCCGGTACCGCCTGACCGAGCGGATCGCCGCCGGCGGAATGGGTGAGGTGTGGCGCGCCGTCGACCAGACGTTGAAACGCGACGTGGCGGTCAAGGTGCTGCACGGCCGGGCCGTGACCGAGGCGAGCGCCGGTGAGCGGTTCCGGCGGGAGGCGCGGGCGATGGCGGCGCTGCGCCATCCGGGCGTCGCCGAGGTGTACGACTACGGTGAGACGGGCCTGCCGGGTGAGCCCGGCACCGCGTACCTGGTCATGGCCTATGTGCGCGGTCAGCCGCTGTCGGCCCGGATCGCGGAGGCCGGCCGGCTCGGCACCGCCGAGACCATGTCGATCGTCGCGCAGACCGCCCGTGCCCTGCAGGCCGCGCACGAGGTCGGAGTGGTCCACCGGGACGTGAAGCCGGGCAACCTCGTCATCGAGCCGGACGGGCACGTCGTGCTCGTCGACTTCGGCATCGCGCTCTCCGCCGACGCCGCGGAACTGACGGCGGCCAACCAGGTCATGGGCACGGCCCTCTACATGGCGCCGGAGCAGCTCGGCAAGACCGGTGTCAGCCCGGCCGTGGACATCTACGCGCTCGGCGCGGTCGCCTACCACTGCCTCGCCGGCCATCCCCCGTTCCCGGGCGACAATCCCATCGCGGTGGCGCTGCGCCGCCTCGACGAGGAGCCGCCGCCGCTGCCCGACGACGTCCCGCCGGCCGTCGGTGACCTGGTCGCGACCGCCATGGCCCGGGAGCCGGAGCGCAGATTCCCGACCGCCGCGGCGATGGCCGACACGGCCGACACCCTCAGCGGACCGCCGGGTGAGCACCCGGTTGCCGGACCGCTCGATGAGCGCCTTGGCGCTGGGCCGCTCGGTGCGCACCCGGCCGCCGGATCGCCGGGGGAGGGCCCGGAGGCCTTGCCCGCCACCGTGGCCGTACCCCGGGCCGTCGCCCCACCGCCGGCTCCCGCCGCCGGTCCGACCGGGCGGGCCGGCGGCCGACGGCGGGCCATCGCCGGGCTGGTCGTGACGGGTCTGGCCGCCGTCGCCGCCGTCCTGGTCTTCGCCGACGGCACCGGCTGGTCGCCGGGACGCTCCGGAGAACCCACGCCGTCCGTGACCCGCTCGGGCGAGCCCGGCCCCGCCGGCGGCGATCCTCGACAGACGCCGGGAAAGGCGCACGACACGACCCCTGGCCGGCGCGCGACCCCGACCGCCGGCGGCGCGTCCGGCGCCGCGTCGGCCGGCCCGCAACCGGCCCGCACCGACCGTCCCGCCCCGACCGGCGGCACGCCGTCGGACGCCCCGGCCAGCGAGTCGCCGGCCGAGCCCACCGCGGCACCGACCGACGAGCCGGATACCCAGTCCAGCGCGCCGTCACCGCAGGCGACCACGGAGTGACGCGGCGCCCGCCGCAGGCCGGTCCGGGCATGTGCGGTGCCAGGGTGCAGGGCTGCCGGTCGGAGCCCGTCCGGATCAGCAGGCGGCGAGGTCGGTGCAGTGCGCGATGGTCGCATCGTCCGCCGGCACCGCGTGGCGCGCCTCGGCCTGGCGGACGCGCCGGATGATCTCGACGGGTCCGCTCGCCGCGAGGACGGCCAGGACCACTGGCCAGTCCGCGAGGTGGAAACGGTCCACGAGGCGACTGGCGCCGTTGCTGAGCAGGACCGCCCCGGCCAGCTCGGAGGCCGGACAACGCCCGGTGAGCGCCTGGTCCGCCGCCCGCGGGTCGTCCTTGGCCAGCCAGAACCCGCCCGGCTGGTTACGGTGGGCGCGCAGTTCCCGCAGGACCCGGTGGTACTCGTCGCTTCCCTCGGCGGTGGCCGCCAGCTTCGACTGGTACGCCCGGCTGATGACCACCTCGCGGGGATCGGAACGGAGCAGCGGCGGCCCGTCCGCCCGGTCGAGCAGCACGTACGAGTCACCGAGCACCAGGTGCTCGACGAGGCCGTCGGCGACGCGCAGCATGGCGACGGTCGCCGACGGACTGATGGGGTCGGCGACGTCGCAGGTGTCCCGATGGGCGTCCGTCACCCGTTCGATCGCCTCGGCGAGCAGCGCGGAAAGGCTGCGGTCCAGCACGAGTGACAGGAGGCCGAGCAGGTTTCCGCCCAGCCGGCTCGCGTACCAGGCCACGCCGTGCCGGCAGACGGATTCGGCGCCGGGGATACCAGCGCCGTCGATCAGCACCGCCGCCGTCGGTACGGCGCCGGTGAAGTCCTCGTTCGCGCGGTCGACCCGGGCCGCCGCGCTCGCCATCGTCACTCGCACGCGTGCCGTCTGATCTCGGCGAGGACATGGTCCGCGTGCGGGCGTACCTGTGCCCGCAGCTCGTCACTCCAGCTCTCCTCGGCGTACCGGCGGTTGAGGTACAGCTCCTTGGCATGCTGAAGCACGGGGCGGTGCTCCGCCGGCAGCCGGGCCAACGCCCAGTCCGCGGCGGCGTCCTTCGACCTGATCTGACCGGTGGCGAGGGTGGTCCAGACCCGGGCGAAGGTCAGCAGGACGTTGCGGGTGTCGTCGTCGAGATCCTGGAGCAGGCCGGGAACGCCGGCCACGGTCGCGCGTACCAGGTCCGCGTGCGGCACCGGGTCGAGGACCTGCGCGGGCGGCGCACCGGTGAGCGGATGGTCGCCGGCCAGGACCATCGCGACCAGCAGGGCCAGGTCGGGCATGGGTACCGGCGGAGGCGGCCCGCCGACCTCGAAGTCCTGGCGCAACCACTCACCGTAGTGGAAATCGCAGGTCGGCGGGAACCGCCACGGGCGAACCTCCGACTGGACGACCACGGTGAGTTCGACGGGGCGGGCCTGGTTCCGGGAACCGGAGAGCGGGAAGAGCCCGTCGAGGAGTTGACGCCGCTCCTGATCGTTCATGGACCGCCGGGTGACGACGAGGACGTCCAGGTCGCTGGCCGGTCTGAGGCCACCGAGCACCGCGGAACCGTCCAGGTAGCTGCCGACGACCTCCGGACCCAGGACCCGGCCCACCAACCCGACGATCTCCCGAAGCTGGTCCATCGCGCCAGTTTCGGCCCTCGCCGGGTACGGGCGCATCCGGATTTCCGCCGGTCGGCATGGCCTTGGCGGGCACCGGGTATGGGGTGGTGGTGACCGGACCTGAGCAGAGCAGACGGCAGCAGGAAGAAGCGCTCGAGCGCGGCGAGATCTACCAGGACGCCGAGGGACGCCGGACCGACGAGCCGCGGGCCGGCGCGGGACACGCGCGCAGTGAAGCCGACCGGAACGCCGAGCACCTGCGGCGCGGCGAGGTCGGCCCGGGCGTACCGGAGCAGTAGCGGCCGGCGGTCCCACCGGCCCGCCGAGGCGGCGTGCGGCCGACGACGCGGTTGGCAGCACGCCGGCGGGCGTCGGGCGGGACGACGGGTCCGCGTACCGCTCAGCGGCGCTGGTTGTCGAGCATCTCGTTGAGGTGCAGCGCCGTGGTGATGAGCGCCAGGTGGCTGAACGCCTGCGGGAAGTTGCCGATCTGCTCACCGGTGAGGGCGATCTCCTCGGCGTACAACCGCAGGTTGCTGCTGAAGGTGAACATCTTCTCGAAGGTGAGCCGGGCGTCGTCGAGCCGGCCGGCGCCGGCGAGCGCCGAGACGTACCAGAAGGTGCACATGTTGAAGGTGCCTTCGTCGCCGGGCAGCCCGTCGGGTGCGGCGGCCGGGTCGTACCGGTGCACCAGGCTGTCGGAGACCAGTTCCTCCTCGATGGCGCGCAGCGTCGAGCGCCAGAGCGGGTCGGTGGGGGTGATGAAGTTGACCGCCGGCATGATGAGCAGCGCCGCGTCGAGGACGCTCTCCCCGTAGCTCTGCACGAAGGAGCGGCGGATCGGGTGGTAGCCGCGCTCCATGATCTGGTTGTAGACGGTGTCGCGCTGCTGGACCCAGCGGTAGACGTCGGCGGGCCGGCCGTGCCGGCCGGCGAGACGGATCGCCCGGTCGAAGGCGACCCAGGACATCATCCGGCCGTAGGTGTAGTTGCGGGGGTGGTGGCGGCTCTCCCAGATGCCCGCGTCAGGCTGGTCCCAGTTGCGGCAGAGCCAGTCGACGAGCCGGACCGTGCTGCGCCACACCTGGTGCGAGGGCCGGATGCCCTGCTGGTCGGCGAGGTGCATGGCGTAGAGGGCCTCGCCGTGGATGTCGAGTTGCAGCTGGTCGGCCGCGCCGTTGCCGATCCGTACCGGGCCGGAGCCGCGGTAGCCCTCGAAGTGTTCGAGCACCTCCTCGTGCAGGTCGGAGGAGCCGTCCACCCGGTACATGATCTTCAGGGGGGCGGCGTTGTCGCCCGCCTCGCGGATCCGCTCGTCCAGCCAGTCCACGTACCGGCTGGCCTCCTCGGTGAAGCCGAGACCGAGCAGTGCGTGCACCGAGAAGGAGGTGTCCCGGATCCACGTGTAGCGGTAGTCCCAGTTGCGGGTGCCGCCGATCTGCTCGGGCAGCGAAGCGGTCGGCGCGGCGATCATCGCGCCGGTCGGGGCGTACGTCATGAGCTTCAGGGTGATCGCGGACCGCTCCACCATCTCCCGCCAGCGCCCGCCGTAGGTGGAGCGCTCCAGCCAGCGGCGCCAGAAGTCGAGGGTCCGCTCGAACATCGCCTCGATCTCGTCGGCCGGCATGATGCGGGGCGCCCGGGCGGAGGCCGTCTCCAGCACGACGCCGCCGGTCTCGCCCTCCTGGAGGGTGACCCGGCCGACCAGGTCGTGACCGTTGTCGACATCGCGTTCCCGGAACAGCTTCGGCACCGGCTGGACCGGGTTGAGCGTCAGGCTCATCGACGGGCTGCGGAAGACGTACCCCTCGGCGTGCACCTCCAGTTCGTGGCGCTGCCGGCCGTAGTCGAAGCGCGGCCGGCACTCCAGCTTGAAGGGCATGCTGCCGCGGATCATCCGGACCAGCCGGACCAGGCGATGCTGGTCGGTGGGGCGGTCCCCGGCGATCGGCATCCAGTCGATGATCTCGGCGACCCCGTCCGCGCTGATGAAGCGGGTGATCAGGATCGGCGTGTCGGGCTGGTAGAGCTGCTTGGTCACGTAGCGGACGCCGTCGGGGGTGATCCGGAAGTAGCCGCCCCGCACCCGGTCCAGCAGCGCCGCGAAGATGCTGGGGGAGTCGAAGCGCGGCGCGCAGAACCAGTCGATGGTGCCGTCGCACGTGACGAGGGCAGCCGTCTGGAGGTCACCGATGAGCCCGTGGTCCTCGATGGCGGGATAGTCGTCCACGCCGCCCTCCCCACGTCACCTGTTTCCGTTCGGACGGTAGACGGGCGGGGCGGGCGCGGGACGGCGGAGCGGGGACGATCACCCGTCGGGGGTATCCCGGCGCGACGGTGCCGACCGGCGGGGCACGCCGCGCATCGCGCTCGACGGCACCGCCGCCGGGCGCGCCGCGCATCGCGCCCGACGGCACCGGCCGCCCCGCCGCCAGGAAGGGGTCAGGTGTCAACCTCGATCACCTCGTCCGGGGTCCGTCGGGGGGTGGCCGGCGGCTCGCCGTCGGGCGCCCAGCCGACCCGGATCACCAGGTAGGGCGTACCGACCCCGGCGAGCAGGTCGCGCAGCACCTGGCGCGGCCAGGCCAGCTCGATGGCGTCGCTGATCGGCGCGGTGGCCAGCCCGTCGGCGGTGGCGGTGAGCAGCAGCGCGGACAGCGCCTCGCCGCCGCGCAGCCAGGCCGCCGGGTCGTCGCGCTCGCCGAAGAGGATCAGGTACGCGGCGCCCCGGTCGAAGCCGTCGCCGGCGCTCAGCCCGGCCGTACCGCCCGGCACGTGGTCGCGTACCGGCACCCGGCGGGGTGCGGGCCGCACGGCGGCGGCGCTGGGCACCCCGTCGCCGTACTCGGCCGGCCGGTCGGTCCACCGGCGCAGCTCCGCCCGGTACGCCGGATCGGCCAGCTCGGCGTCGGCGGCACGGCCGGTGGTCACGGCGAGCATCGGCATCTGGTCGTCCCGGACGAGGTGCAGGTAGGCATCCTCGGCCTCGACCGCGGCGCGCAGCCGGGCCAGCAGCGCCGCCGGCACCGGCCGGTCCGAGTAGGCCCGGCGGTCGGTGTGCCGGCGGGTGATGGCCTCGACCAGCCGGCCGGCGGTGAGGTCCAGGTCGGCCGGGCCGGTCACGCGCAGCCGGGCCAGCAGCGCCGGGTCGGCCGGGTCGGGGAGCCGGGTGACGGTCACCGCCCAGCCGGCCGCGGCCAGCATCACCCGGGCGTGGTGCAGGGCGGCGCCGCAGCTGAGGGTGAGCAGCCGGCCGTCCGGGTCGATGGTGGCCAGCCGCCGGTCGGGGTCGGCGCGCAGCTCGAGGGCGTCGGAGGTGATCCGCCAGCGCCAGGGCTGGGTGTTGAACACCGACGGCGCGTGCCGGGCCTGCCGGGCCGCGGCCTCCAGCACCCGTACCACGGGGGTCTGCTCGGTCCAGGTCGATGGCCGGCTCATGGTGGCCTCCTCGTTGCTCGTCCCCTTCGACCCTGCCTCTGCGGCGGGACGGGGGGACAGGGCCGGAGGGCCCGCGGCGGCGGGTCGGGCGGCCCGCGCGCACCCGGCGGGGCGGGCCGCCCGCGCCCACCCGGCTTGCCGGGCGGCCCCCGTTCAGTCGGCTTGCCGGGCGGCCGCGCTCAGTCGGCGGGGGGCGGGGCCGGCGGCATCGCGAGGGCCAGGGTGAGGGCGAGCACCGTCGCGGGTTCGTGCAGCCGGTCGCCGTAGAGCTCGCGCAGCTTGCCCATCCGGTAGCGGACGGTCTGCGGGTGCACGAACAGCTCGGCGGCCACGTCGTCGCGGCGGCCCTGGTGCAGCAGCCAGGACCGCAGCGTCTCGGCCAGCCGGTGCGCGGTGGCCGGGGGAAGCGCGGCCAGCGGGCGCAGCGCCTGGGCCCGCAGGTCGGCCAGCGCCTCCGGGTCCAGGCTGAGCAGCAGCTCAGCGAGGTGTTCCTCGGTGTCGACCGGCGCGTCGTCCGGCTGGCCCAGGCCGAGGGCCAGCACCCGGGTGGCCCGCTGGTAGGAGGCGGCGACCCGGTGCCAGGGGCGCGCCGGCCCGAGCACCGCCCGGTGCCCGTGCAGCAGCCGGGCGAGCTGGCGGCGCCGGCCGCCGTGCATGTCCGGCACCAGCAGTACGGCCAGCTCCTCGGCCGGGTCCATGCCGGGCAGGTCGTCGCCGCTCTCCAGGGTGTGCGGGCTGAGCAGGGCGAGCACCGCGCGCAGGTTCCGCCGGGGCAGCAGCACCACGGTGAGCGTCTGCGGCTGTGGCCAGTCGGCCCGCTCGGCGCCCCGGCGCAGGATCTCCTCCGGCTCCCCGGCCAGCAGCTGCTGGGTGAGCCGCTCCAGATAGCGGCGCCGCACCCGGCCGGCGCTGGCCAGCTCGTCGGCGTGCCCGGCCACGCTGGCCGCGGAGAGCTCGTCGATGTACGCGAACATCAGCTCGGCGAACTCGGCCACCGTCCCGGCGGACAGCCCGCTGCGTACCGTGGTGGTGGAGACCTCCCGCCAGGCCACCCGAGCCCCGACCCGGTACGCGGCCAGCAGCGCGTCCATGCTCCGACCGGAGCGCGCCTCCCCGCTGCCCAGCGCGTACGCCGCCTCCAGCGCGGGGGTGAGCGGGGTGCTCGGGTCGGTGGGCTGGGCACCCTCGATGAGCTGGAGGAACGTGCCGAGGGCGATGCGGACGGCGTTCTCGATCTTCTCCCGCATGGTGCCGGTGAGCGCGCCGGAGTAGTCGGGCACCTCGGCGGTGATCGCGGTGACCGTCCGCTCGGCCACCAGCGGCAGCCGGCCGCGCAGCAGACCGGCCACCTGCTCGTCCAGTTCGAGGCGGGCGGCGCGGTGGGGCATCCCGGGCTCGTCCGACATCTTGTTCTCCCCGAACAAAAACCTACGACTGTTTCACCTTTGCCGGTCAAGATGTTATGCGATTGCGCGGTCACGCTGGTCATATGACCACAACTGTCCCGCGCCGCCCCCAGAAGGCCTCCTTCCGGACCAGGCTGTTGCGGCTGGCCGAGACGGTGACCACCCCGTTGCTGCCAGAGGACTACCTCGATCTCGTCGCGCCGCTGCGTTCCGGCACCGCGCTGCGCGGCCGGATCGTGGCCGTCCGCCCGGAGACCCGGGACGCGGCCACCGTGGTGATCCAACCCGGCCGGGGCTGGCGGGGCCACCTGCCCGGACAGTACGTCCGCCTGGGCGTGGACGTCGACGGGGTGCGGCAGTGGCGGGCGTACTCGCTGACCTCGGTGCCGGACAGCCAGGACGGCCGGATCACCGTCACCGTCAAGGCCATCCCGGACGGCAAGGTCAGCAACCACCTGGTCCGCCGGGTGCGCCCCGGCACGATCGTCCAGCTCGACCAGGCGCAGGGCGACTTCACGCTGCCCGCGGCGGCCCCCGAGCGGGTGCTCTTCCTGACCGCGGGCAGCGGGATCACCCCGGTCATGGCGATGCTCCGGGCCGGCCTGGCGGACCGTGCCGACGTGGTGCTGGTGCACTCCGCGCCCACCCGCGACGCGGTCATCTTCGGCGCCGAGCTGCGGGCGCTGGCCGAGTCGGGCGGGCTGCGGCTGGTCGAGCGGCACACCGACGTCGAGGGCGTACTCGGCGTGGACGAGCTGGCCGCGCTGGTGCCGGACCACCTCGACCGGGAGGCCTGGGCCTGCGGACCGGTCGGCATGCTCGACGCGGTCGAGGGGTACTGGTCGGCGAACGGGCTCGCCGACCGGCTGCACACCGAGCGGTTCCGGCCCACCGTGATCTCGCCGGGGGAGGGCGGCACCGTGACGTTCACCGGCAGCGGCGTGACCGTCGAGGCGGACGGCGCCACCCCGATCCTCGACGCCGGCGAGAACGCCGGGGTGCTGATGCCGTCCGGCTGCCGGATGGGGATCTGCTTCGGCTGCGTGGTCCCGCTGCGCCAGGGAGCCGTCCGCGACCTGCGCAACGGTGACCTCACCACCGCCGTCCCCGGCGACGGCGTGCTCGTCCAGACCTGCGTGTCGGCGGCCGCCGGTACCTGCGACATCGAACTCTGACAGGAGGCCACCCGACGTGACCGTGATCCAGAACAAGGCCGACAACCCGATCGCCCACCTGAGCGCCGAGGACATCGAGATCATCGGCAAGGAGCTGGACGCGATCCGGGACCGGGTGATCGCCGACCGGGGCGAGCGGGATGCCCGCTACATCCGCAAGGTGATCAAGACCCAGCGGACCCTGGAGATGAGCAGCCGGGTGGTGCTGCTGTTCTCGCTCTTCCCGCCGGCCTGGATCGTCGGCACGGCCGGGCTCACCGTCGCCAAGATCCTCGACAACATGGAGATCGGGCACAACGTCCTGCACGGGCAGTGGGACTGGATGCGCGACCCGAAGATCCACTCGACCACCTGGGAGTGGGACCACGTCTCCCCGGCCGAGCAGTGGAAGCAGTCGCACAACGAGCTGCACCACCGGTACACCAACGTGGTCGGCAAGGACAACGACCTCGGGTACGGCATCATGCGGGTCGACGAGGACCAGCCGTGGAAGGCGGCTTACCTCGGTCAGCCGCTCTACAACCTGGTCAACGCCTGCTTCTTCGAGTACGGCATCGCCGCGTACGACCTGGAGTTGAGGGACAACCTCAAGAACGGTGGGCACAAGGACCCGGCGTTCCGGGCCCGGGCGAAGGCGGTCGGCCGCAAGATCCGGCGCCAGGTGCTCAAGGACTACGTGGTGCACCCGCTGCTGTCCGGTCCGGGCTTCCTCACCACGCTGGCCGCCACCTTCACCGCGAACCTGATCCGCAACCTGTGGAGCCACTCGGTGATCATGTGCGGGCACTTCCCGAACGGGGTGGAGACCTTCGCGAAGAACTCCATCGAGGGCGAGACCAAGGGCGAGTGGTACCTGCGGCAGATGCTCGGCTCGGCCAACATCAGCGGCAGCCGGCTGCTGCACATCATGACCGGCAACCTGTCGTACCAGATCGAGCACCACCTCTTCCCCGACCTGCCGAGCAACCGCTACCAGGAGATCGCCCCGCAGGTCCGGGCGCTGTTCGACCGGTACGGGCTGAAGTACACCACCGGCCCGCTGCCCAAGCAGGTCGCGTCCGCCTGGTGGAAGGTGATCCGGCTGTCCCTGCCGAACCGGCGCCGCAAGGAGAGCCAGTCGCTGGCCCCGGCGCCGCTGGCCTCCGCCGGCGCCTGACACCGCCCCCACGAGGATCCTGGACAGCGTCCGCCCGCGGCGGCTGTCCAGGATCGCGTGCGGGCGGGCGGCGGGGAAAAACAGTGGGCGACGCCGGCGCACCGCGCTAGCGTCGAGGCATGCACACCAGGCGTCGCATCACCGCCGCGGCCGCGCGAGCTTCCCGCTCGCCGGTTGCCGCCGCCTGACCTGCTCTTTTCCCGCCGGCGACCGGAAACGGTCCGCCGGCGTCGTGCTGTCCAGGCCACCGCCGGCCCGGCGGACCCTTCCGGTCGCGCCGAACCCGGAAGGCCCACGCCATGACACCCGACGAGATCGTCCGCACCTTCCTCGACCACTACCACCGGCTCGACCATCGGGACGCGCCGGAGAGCTCGCTGATCCCGCCGCCCGGTGATCCGGTGCTCTTCACCACCTCCGGCATGCACCCGCTCACCCCGTACCTGCTGGGCCGCCCCCATCCCGGTGGCCGACGCCTGGTCAACGTGCAGCGCTGCCTGCGCACCACCGACCTGGACGAGGTGGGCGACCGTATCCACCTGACCGTCTTCGACATGCTCGGCTCCTGGTCGCTGGGCGACTACGACATCGCGACCAGCCTCCGCTGGGGCCACCACCTGCTCACCGCGGGCTTCGGCATCGACCCCGGCCGGCTGCACGCCACCGTCTTCGGCGGCAACGACCAGCTCGGCCCGGACGAGACCGCGTGGCGGACCTGGACCGAGCTGGGCGTACCGGTCGAGGCGAACGACGCGGAAAACTGGTGGTCGAACGGACCGACGGGCCCCTGCGGGCCCGACTCGGAGATCTTCGTGTGGACCGGGGACGGGCCGCCGGCCGGCACCCCCGGCACCGACGGACGGTGGATGGAGATCTGGAACCACGTCCAGCTGCGCCACCACCGGCACGAGGACGGCCGGCTCACCCCGCTGCCGCTGTCCAGCATCGACACCGGAATGGGCCTGGAACGCCTGGAGCTGGTACTCACCGGCGGCCGGGACGTCTACCAGGGCGAGCGGCTGCGCCCGTGGGTGGCGGCGGTCCGCGACCGCTGGTCGCTGGGCGAGACGGAGCTGCGGGTCGTCGTCGACCACCTGCGCTCCGCGGTGGTCGTCCTCGCCGACGGGGTACGCCCCGGCAACACCGGCCGCGGCTACGTGCTGCGCCGGCTGCTGCGCCGGGCGCTCACCACGCTGTGGCGCGACGACCCGTCGCGCAGCCTCGCCGAGCTGCCCGACGACCCGTTCCGGGACACCGGCCGGTGGTTCCGGCAGCAGCCCGACGTCGCGCGGCTGCGCGCGGTCGTCGCGGACGAGGAGCGCCGGTTCCGCGGACTGCTGGAGCGGGGCCGCCCGCTGGTCGACCGGGTCCGGGCGCGCGGACCGCTGACCGAGCGGGACTACCACTGGCTGCACGACACCCACGGCCTGCCCCGGGACCTGGTCGACGGCCTGCTGGACGTGGCCACCGTCGAGCCGTAGCGGCGACCCGCCCCGCCCCACCGGTCCGCGCCAACCCCCCGCCGCCGGTCGGCGGGTGGCCCCGAGATGCGGTAGGTCGTGGTGTCGGCGGTGCCGGTCGCGGCGATTTGCGGCACGTCGTGGTGTCGGTGGGTCGGTAGCGGGGAAGGCGAGGGTCGGCAGTGGTTACGGCCGGCCCTCGCGGGGGGCGTCAGGGTCGCGGCGGCGGGCGCGGTGAGCGCTACGGGCGGCGGGTCAGGCGCCACCACAGGGACGGGTCCGCAGTGGTGGCGTCGGCGCGCAGTTCGACGCTCCGGCCCGCCGCCTCGACCGAGCCGACGCCCTGGCCGGCGGTGACCTCGGCACCCGGAGCGGCGGTCGACACCCGTACCGGCACCGCCAGTCCCGGCCAGCCGATCACCTTCAGCGCCTCCGCCGGGCCCACCGGGGCGGTGGCGCCCCACGCGGTCCGCACCTCACCGGCCGGACCCGCGGCGAGCAGGGTGTACTCCTTGACCGTGCGGCGCACCGCCACGAGCAGCCGGCGGACCACCGTGTTGACCGCGGCGAGTTGCTCGGGGGTGTCGGTGCCGGGCTGGTTGAACACCGCGCCGACCACGATCAGCGTACGGGCGCCGACCTTGAGCCGGGCGGCGAAGACGAGGTTGCCACCCGCCTCGTCCGTCGAGCCGGTCTTGATGCCGAAGACGCCCTCGACGCCGAGCAGGTCGTTGTAGTTGCGGATCCGTCCGGCGACCGGGATGGTGGCCTCGGGCAGCTCGACGATGGCGGCGAAGACCGGCATCGCGAGCGCGGCCCGGGCGAGGGCGACCTGGTCGGCCGCCGTGCTGACGGTGCTCGGCAGGAAGCCGCTCGGGTCCGTGTAACGGGTGTCGGTGAGACCCAGTTCCTCGGCGGCGGCGTTCATCTTGTCGACGAAGGCGGCCTCGCTGCCGGCGTCCCAGACCGCCAACTGGTGGGCGATGTTGTTCGCCGACGGGAGCATCAGGGCTTCCAGCGCGTCCCGCTCGGTGAGCCGTTCCCCGGCGACGACCGGCACCAGCGACTGCCCGCTGGGAATCCGCGCCCGGTAGTCGGCCTCGTCCGCGGCCGTCACGGTCAGGGTCGGGCCCGGCTCATCCCCGCTGAGCGGGTGCTCCTTGAGGATGACGTACGCGGTCATCACCTTGGCCACGCTGCCGATCGGCTGGGCCGGGCCGCCCCCCGACCCGCCGAGCCGGCCCAGGCCCTCGATCATCAGCTCCGCGGAGCCGCTCTTCGGCCAGGGCAGGGCCGGCGCCCGGCCCGGCACGCGCAGGGTGGCGGCGATCGAGGTGGTGACGGTGGCGGTGGGCAGGTCCCGGGTGAGTTGTACGGCGACACCCGAGCCGAGCAGCGCGGCCAGCACGAGGATCAGGACGAGGGGGAGTACCCGGCGACGCCGCTTCGCGGGCCGGGCAGCCGGGCCGGGCGCACCGGCGGCGAACGGCGGCCCGCCGGGGGCGGTGCCGTCGACGGGCGGACTACCGGCCCGCCCGGCGCCGAGGCCACCTGCCCCGGCCGGCGTGGCCCAACCTGCGCCAGCGCCCGGGTCCGGCGTTGCCCGACCTGCGCCGGCCCCCGGGTCCCGCGTTGCCCGACCTGCGATCGGGGCGGGCGTTGCCCGACCTGCTGGTCGGGGCTGCGGGTGCGGTACCGCGGGTGGTGGCGGCCCGACCGGTCGGCCGTACACCTGGCCGCCAGGGCTGGCCGGGCCGCCCGCGTTCGGCTCCGGCGGGCCGTCCACGCGGCGGCCGTAGACGGCGCCGGACGGTCGCGGGGCCGCGGCGGCCTCCCGCCGGTCGATGCCGTCGGTCGTCGGCCGGTCCGGCCCCTCGCCGTCGGCCGGCCATCTCGCCTGCGGCATGCCCGCGCCCTTCTCCCCGTCCCCGAAATGCCAGGTAGAACCTAGCAACCGAGCGCCGGCCGTGGTCGCCGGCCGCATCCCCGTCCAGCCGGGGGAGTGAGCGGCGGGCCCGGCCGGGGGCGCGGTGCGGTGGCAGCCGGGGTGGGCCGGTGTCAGACTCGGCAGCGGGGACCGCCGCACCGAGGGACGTGGACGCATGGGCTACGAGGTCAGGCCGGACCAGGAGACGATCACGCTGGTCGGCGCCCGGGTCACCGTCGTGGATGCCGCCGTGCTGCTCAGCGCCGCCGAGGCCGGCCCGGTCGAGCTGCTCGCCGGCACCGACTTCCCCGCCCCGGTCCGCGAGGTGCGCAGCACCGTGCGCGCCGCCGACGGGCTGCACCGCTTCGAGGCGTACCTGCGGGTCGACGGGCCGGGCTCGACGGTCGGGCTACTCGCGCTCGGGCTGGCCGGGCCGGTGGGGCTGCTGCTCGCCCAGCGGCTGGCCGCGCGTACCGGGGACGGGCTGGCCGCCGGCGTCGGCCGGATGGCCGCGGAGGCCGGCCGGCGGTTGGGGCTGCGCCCGGCCGACACCGCGCTCGCCGAGCCGCCCCGCGACCGGGCCGGCCAGGAGGTGCTGCGCACCGCCGAGAAGCTGGGACTGCGCCCGAAGGTCAGCCAGGACGGTGGCGCGCTGACCGTACGCGCCGCCGTGCCCAGCGCCGAGGTGACCCCCGCACACCTGCACGCCATGCTCGGGGTGGTGCTGCAGACCGTACGCGAGCTGGCCGGTGACGGACCCGAGCCGGCGGTGCTGCGCGGCCGGTCGTACACCGTGGGTGGGAGCGTGGCCGCCGCGGCGCCGGCCGGCAGCGCGGCGGTGACCCTCGACCAGGTCGGCGGCCTGGCCGACGTGGTGGCCCGGTTCCGCGAGGTCGCGGTGTCGTTCCGGCACCCCCAGGTGATGGCCCGTTGGGGCGCCCGCCGCCCGCAGGGCATCCTGCTGTACGGGCCGCCCGGCACCGGCAAGACCATGCTGGCCCGGGCCCTCGCGAACGAGGTCGGCGCGGACTTCGTGGAGATCCGCACCCCGGAGATCCTGGACAAGTACCTCGGCGGCTCGGAGCGCAACATCAAGCGGATCTTCCGGGAGGCGCGCCGCTACCGGCGGCCCACCGTGATGCTCTTCGACGAGTTCGACAGCATCATCAGCTACGCGGGTGCCGGTGGGGACGCCGCCAGCCAGGCGGTCAACGCGGTCGCGGGCATCTTCAAGCAGGAGATGAACACCCTGTTCGAGGAGAACCCGAACGTGATCGTGGTGGCCACCACCAACTTCCCGCAGCGGGTGGACGCCTCGCTGATCCGCTCCGGGCGCTTCGACCTCAAGATCGCCATCCCGGCGCCGGACGAGGCCGGCCGCGCCGAGATCATCACCAAGATGATCCGCGAGCTGATCGACCGGCACGAGCGCTCCGGGTTCCGGATGTTCGCCGCCGACGTCGACCCGGTGGCGCTGGCCGCGGAGACCGCCGGACTCACCGGCGCGGACCTGCGCGAGGTGCTGCGCCGGGTGCAACTCGCCAAGGCGATGCGGGAGGCCACGGTGGGTGCGCCGGCCGCGCCGATCAGCCAGGATGAGCTGCGGGAGGCCGTCGCGGGGCTGCGCCGCGGCTGACGACGGCCCGCGGAAGGAGCACCGTGTCGTCGTCCACCCTGCTGTCCCGCCGTGATCTGGCGTTCCTGCTCTACGACTGGCTCGACGTGACCCGGCTGACCGACCGGCCCCGCTACGCCGAGCACTCGCGGGACACCTTCGACGCCGTGCTGGACCTCTCCGCCCAGGTCGCCGCCGAGCACTTCGCCACCCACAACAAGGCCGCCGACGCCACCGAACCCACCGTCGACGGTGGCCGGGTACGGATCATCCCGCAGGTCAAGGCCGCCCTGGAGGTGTTCGCCCGGACCGGACTGCTGTCGGCCACCATGGACGAGGCGGTCGGCGGGATGCAGTTGCCGCACGCCGTGGCCGAAGGCTGCTTCGCCTGGTTCCACGCCGCCAACGTGGGCACCGCCGCCTACCCGTTCCTCACCCGGGGCAACGCCAACCTGCTGCTCACCCACGGCAGCGCCGAGCAGATCGACACCTGGGTCCGGCCGATGGTCGAGGGCCGGTTCTTCGGCACCATGTGCCTGTCCGAGCCGCAGGCCGGCAGCTCGCTGGCCGACATCACCACCCGGGCCACCCCGCAGGACGACGGCACCTACCGGCTCGCCGGCACCAAGATGTGGATCTCCGGCGGAGACCATGAGCTGGCCGAGAACATCGTGCACCTGGTGCTGGCCCGGATCCCCGGCGGACCGCCCGGGGTGAAGGGCATCTCGCTGTTCATCGTGCCGAAGGTGCTGCTCGACGAGGACGGCAGGCTCGGACCGCGCAACGACGTGGTGCTGATCGGCCTCAACCACAAGCTGGGCTACCGGGGCACCACCAACACCCTGCTCAACTTCGGCGAGGGCGTGCACCGGCCGTACGGGCGGGCCGGGGCGGTCGGCTACCTGGTCGGCGAGCCGCACCAGGGGCTCGCGCAGATGTTCCACATGATGAACGAGGCGCGCATCGGGGTGGGGGCCGGCGCCACCGCCCTCGGCTACACCGGCTACCTGAAGTCCCTCGGCTACGCCCGGCAGCGCCCGCAGGGCCGGCCGGTCGCCGACAAGGACCCCAGCACGCCACAGGTGCCGATCATCGCCCACCCCGACGTACGCCGGATGCTGCTGGCCCAGAAGAGCTACGTGGAGGGCGCGCTCGCGCTGATCCTCTACTGCGGACGGCTGCTCGACGAGGAGAAGACCGCGCCCGCCGAGGCCGACCGGGCCCGCGCCCGCCTGCTGCTGGACCTGCTCACCCCGATCGCCAAGAGCTGGCCGTCGCAGTGGTGCCTGGCCGCCAACGACCTGGCCATCCAGGTGCACGGCGGCTACGGCTACACCCGCGACTACGACGTCGAGCAGCACTGGCGGGACAACCGGCTCAACCCGATCCACGAGGGGACGCACGGCATCCAGGCCCTCGACCTGCTCGGCCGCAAGGTCACCATGCGCGGCGGAGCCGGCCTGGAACTGCTGCTGGAGACGATCCGGGCCACGGTGACCCGAGCCTGGAAGGCCGAGGGCTTCGCCGCCGAACTGGCCGCGCCGCTCGGTACGGCCGTGGACCGGATCGCCCTGGTGACCCGCCGGCTGCACGGCACCGGCGACCCCGAGCTGGCCCTGGCCAACGCCAGCCTCTACCTGGAGGCGGTCGGGCATGTGGTGATCGCGTGGATGTGGCTGGAGCAGGTGCTCGCGGTGGAGGCGCTGGGCTCGCCGGAGGGCGCGGAGGGGGAGTTCCTGGCGGGCAAGCGGCAGGCGGCCCGGTACTTCTTCCGGTACGAGCTGCCGAAGACGGTGGTGCAGTTCGACCTGCTGGACAGCCTGGACCGGACCACGCTGGACACCCGGGAGGACTGGTTCTGACCGGGCCGCTGGCCGGCGACGGCCGCGGACTCCTGTCGCGCGGACGGTCTGCACCGTCGTCGAGATGCCGGCCCGGAGACGTCACGTCCGCCGCGGCGGCAGAGGTCGGGCGCTCGACAGAGGTGGCAGGCAGAGAATAATGGCGGGATGTCGACCGAGGCGCACCTGCAGATGATCCAGGCCGTCGTCAGCCGGCTGGCCACGCAGTCCACCACCGTCAAGGGTTGGTGCGTGACCGTCACCGCCGCGGTGCTCGGTTTCGGCGTCACGACCACCACCCCGGTCGCCGTGTTGATCGCGGGCTACGTCATCGCGGCCTTCGCCATGCTGGACAGCTACTACCTGGCGCTGGAGCGCGCCTATCGAACCCTCTACAACCGGGCCGTGGCGGGCGGAGTGCCACCGTGGACGCTGACCATCGAGCGGATCGCCCTGCGCGATGTCGTGGCTGCCTTTCGCAGCCCGGCGGTCGTCCTGCTCTACGGGGCCTCTCTCCTCGCCGCCCTGGGCGTCGGTGGCTTCCTGCTGAGCAGGTAGCGGCGCTCCGGCCGCGGTTCCGCTCGGCTCGGTCGGATTTCCGACGCAGCGCCGGGGCGATCGTTTTGCCGTGGTACCTCTGGGCATTCACCCAGACGCCGTAGCCCTGACGGATTGTGGTACGCCCCTCGCTGGAGGCCATTGTGGCGGCTCCCGAAGACCGGACGGCCGACGATATCCGAGACCAGGAGGATGTGGCGCCACCGGTGCGCGTCCTGATCTCGTACGCGCACGGCGACCCGGCGCACGAGGAGGACGTCCGCCGGTTGTGGACGCTGCTGCGCGCCGAGGGCGTCGACGCGCGGCTGGATCTGGCGGCGGCGAGCCAGCGCCAGTTCTGGCCGCAGTGGATGTCGGAGCAGATCCGCCTCGCCCGCTTCGTCATCGTGGTCGGTACCCCGACGTACCGGGAACGTGCCGAGGGGCGGACCACCGGGCCGGTCGGACGCGGAGTGCGCTGGGAGGCGCGACAACTTCAGGAACTGCTCTACGCCGACGTGGAAGAAGGCACCCGGAAGATAGTTCCGGTCCTCCTTCCCGGCGGCGAGGAGACCGATCTGCCGGACTGGCTGCACCCGGTGGGTGGCACGACGTACCGGATCGCCACGCTGAGCCCATCCGGCGTCGAGGAACTGCTGCGGCTGCTCACGAATCAGCCGTTGGACAGGGATCCGCCCCTGGGCACGGTGCGACCCCTGCCGCCGCGGCCGCGCACCGCCTCGCGAGCCGAGAGCACGGACCACGGTACGGCGGTGCCGTCGCCGCTGCGATCCCAGCTTCTTGTCGAGGCCAGCCTGGCCGACGACGTGCTGTCCTGCACCGTGTCGCTGGCCGGCTCGCCGGTCTGCACCCGGCAGAGCCGCATCTCCTCGGAGGTCTGGCAGGTCTGGCAGGGGCTGCAGGCGGGACCGCAGGTGGCCGCCCAGCGGATGTATGCCGTCGGCCAGTCGCTGGCCCAGGCGGTATTCGACCAGGACGGGCACCGCCTGGTCGCGGACCTGGTCAGCCGGTTACGACCGGGCGACTGGGTCGAGGTGGTGCTGAGCGCGGCGGACGGCGCGCTGATGCTGCCCATCGAGTTGCTGCGGCTTGCCGGCCCGGATGCCGAGGACCTCGGGCCACTGGGCCTCATCGCGGGGGTCTCCGTGCGGCGCCAGGTGGCACCCGCCCCCAAGCCGCCGAGGCACCGGCTCGGTCGCCCGTTCAAGGTGCTGGCCGCGGTGGCCGCGCCGGACGAGGACGGGAGCACGAGCGCGCCGCTGGATGTCGAGGCGGAGATGCAGGCGGTGCTGGACGCGGTCAGCGATCCCACCGCGGAGCACGGTGGCGAGGTGCAGATCCTCGAGGTCGCTTCGTTGCGGCAGATCAGCGAGGCGTTGGCCAAGGACGACTACCACGTACTGCACCTGTCCGCGCACGGCTCACCGCAGTCCGTGGAACTGGAGGACGAGGACGGTCGTCCGGCCCAGGTGGGCACCCGGCAGCTCATCGAGGCGCTGCGGGATGTCGGCAAGGCGGTGCCGCTGATCGTCCTCTCGTCCTGCTCGGGAGCGGCGGGCAGCGCGGACGCGATGGCGGCCGGACTGGTACGCGCCGGCGCCGATCGGGTGATGGCCATGCAGGCCCCGATCAGCGACGCCTACGCGACCGCACTGCTCGCCCAGCTCTACCAGGAACTCGCCACCCGGCCCACGCAGCCCGTGGCCGCCGCGCTGGCCCGCGCCCGCCGCCGCGCTGAGCGGCAGTTCCGGGACGATCCGCCGCGGCTACCCGAGTTCGCGGTGCCGACGATCCTCTCCGCCGCGGACGACCCGGCGCTGGTCGACCTCGACCTGCCCGCAACGCCCCTACGCGGCACCCGGATCATGCCCACCGGCACGTCGGTACGGGAACTCTCGGTCGGGCAGCTGATCGGACGGCGACGCCAGTTGCGGGAGGCCACCGCCGCACTACGTCGTGCCGCCGAGGCGAGGGAGACGAACGGCACGATCGCCGGCGTGCAGATCATCGGAGCGGGCGGAATCGGCAAGACCGCGATCGCCGGGCGAGTGACGGCTCGCCTGCGCGGTGACGGTGCTCTCGTCGCCGTCCACGAGGGCCGGTGGAACCCGACCGCCCTGCTGGCCTCGGTCGCTCAGGCCGTCCAGGACGTACCCGCCCTGGCCGGGGCCGCACAACTGTTGCGCTCCGATGCCATCGAGGACACCGTCAAGGCCGATCTTGTCCGGCAGCTGCTCGGCCATGTGCCGCTGCTGCTGGTCTTCGACGATTTCGAACAGAACCTCACCCCGGGGGGTACGGCATTCATCGACCCGGCCTTCGACGACCTGTTCACCGACTGGTGTGACGGAGCTGAGGTGGGGGCCATCCTCGTCACCTGCCGCTACCCGTTGCCGGACGATGACCGCTACCTCGTCCGTATCCCGGTGCCACCGCTGTCGCCGGCGGAACTGCGCCGTCTGCTCCTGCGCCTGCCCGCGCTGCGCAGCCTGCCGCCGGACGAGGTCCGGCTGTTGCTCAGGGTCATCGGCGGGCACCCCCGTCTCATCGAATACATCGACGCCCTGGTCCGCGGCAAACCCGCCCAGATGAGAAGCGTGCAGCGCAAGTTGCGCGAGCTGGCCCGCCAGGAGGGGGTCGACCTACGCCGGCCGCGCCCGTTGGACCAGGCGGTCAACGCCGCCCTGATCCTCGGCAGTGCCGACATCCTGCTGGACGAGTTGCTCGGGCTGCTCACCGACGACCAGCGGGCGGTACTCCTGCAACTCTCCGTCGCACGCGCCCCCATCGATATGGACGATCTTGCGTTCGTGATGAGCCCGCCGGGCGCCGAGCCGGCGAGCCGGGCGGAGCTGACGCATACCGTCGAGCGCCTCACCGATCTTGCCCTGCTCACCCCCGGCCCGGAAATTCTGATCCACCCGTTCACCGCTGAGCTTCTCGTTCAGCAGTTCGGGCGGGTACAGCATGATCTCCAGGAGAGGGCTCTGGCAATGCGAACGCGGCGATTCGAGCAAGGGAAGGCGGACTACGCGGACCTGCTGGAAGTGCCGCGCCACCTCGCCGCCCTGGGCCGCTACGAAGAGGTCGCGGCGATAGCCGAGATGGCCAACCGCATGATGCCCGGCAGGTTGGCGGTCGGTGCTTATCTGGCCGAAGTTCGCCCGCTCATTCCCGAATCGGAACCGAGCTGGTGCAGGGTGGTGAAATTGGAGTTCGAGGCGGTTCGCGACAGCGGCAACCTCACGACCGCCCGTGACCTGCTGGAACGAATGCGCCGGGTGGTTCAGCGCGGAGTTGACGAGCAGCCGTCGAGCCCGGAGTGGCAGGAGGCGTTTTCGCTCCTGCTGGTCGACCTCGGCGATACCGCCACCGCGGCCGGCAACCTCACCGAAGCGTCCGCCCACTACGAGAAAGCGTTGACCTACGCCGAGGAATGGAACCAGGGTCGGGACAACAGCCGCTGGTGGCGACACCGGCCGGGACTCATTCACGGCCGCCTCGGCAATGTGGCGCTGGCCGCCGGGGACCTGCCGGCCGCGCGGGCGCACTACCAGGCCGCGTTGACGATCGCCGAGCTGCTGGTTGCCGCGGACCCGGACGATATCGGCTGGCAGCGAGGGCTCTCCGTCAACCGCAACAAGTTGGGGGACGTGGCGGTGGCGGCCGGGGATCTGGAGTTGGCCCGCGGGCATTACCAGGCGGCTCTGGAGATCCGGCAGCGGTTGGCGGCCGCGGATCCCAGCAACACCGAGTGGCGGCGCGACCTGTCGATCAGCCGCGAGAAGCTGGGCGATGTGGCGATGGTGGCCGGGGATCTGGGGCTGGCCCGCGGGCATTACCAGGCGGCTCTGGAGATCCGGCAGCGGTTGGCGGCGGCGGATCCCAGCAACACCGGGTGGCGGCGGGACCTGTCGGTCGGCCTCAACAAGTTGGGGGACATGGCGCGAGCGGCCGATGACCTTGGCGCGGCTCGGGGGCATTACGAGGCCGGTCTGGAGATCGCGGAGCGGTTGGCGGCGGCGGATCCCAGCAACGCCGAGTGGCAGCGGGACCTGTCGATCAGCCGTGACAAGTTGGGGGACATGGCGCGAGCGGCCGGGGACCTCGGCGCGGCTCGGGGGCATTACGAGGCCGGTCTGGAGATCGCGGAGCGGTTGGCGGCGGCGGATCCCAGCAACACCGAGTGGCAGCGGGACCTGTCGATCAGTCGCAACAAACTGGGGGACGTGGCCGTGGCGGTCGGAGACCTGGGGGCGGCGCACGCGCATTACCAGGCCGCCCTGGAGATCCGGCAGCGGCTGACGGCGGCGGATCCGAGCAACACCGGCTGGCAGCGGGATCTGTCGGTCAGCCGGAACAAGTTGGGCGATGTGGCGCGAGCGGCCGGTGATCTGGGTGCGGCTCGGGGACACTACCGGGCGGCTCTGGAGATCGCGGAGCGGTTGGCGGCGGCGGATCCGACCCACACGGGCTGGCAGCGGGACCTGTCGGTCAGCCGTACCAAGTTGGGCGATGCGGCGGTGGCGGCCGGGGATCTGGGCGCGGCTCGGGCGCATCACCAGGCCGGTCTGGAGATCGCGGAGCGGTTGGCGGCGGCGGACCCGAGCAACCGCGAGTGGCAGCGGGACCTGTCGATCAGCCGCAACAAACTGGGCGATGTGGCCGTGGCCGCCGGGAACCTGGAGCTGGCTCGGGCGCACTACCGGGCCGCGCTGGAGATTCGGCAGCGGTTGGCGGCGGCGGATCCGCGCAACACCGAGTGGCAGCGGGACCTGTCGGTCAGCCGCGACAAGTTGGGGGACATGGCGCGAGCGGCGGGGGATCTGGCGGCCGCACGAGGCCATTACGAGGCTGGCCTGGAGATCGCGGAGCGGTTGGCGGCGGCGGACCCGAGTAACCGCGAGTGGCAGCGGGACCTGTCGGTCAGCCGTAACAGGTTGGGCGACGTGGCCGGGATGGCGGGAGAACTGGAGGCGGCGCGGGGGCATTACCAGGTGGCTCTGGAGATCGCGGAGCGGTTGGCGGCGGCCGACCCGAGCAACACCAGATGGCAGCGGGACCTGTCGATCAGCCGCAACAAACTGGGCGATGTGGCCGTGGCCGCCGGGAACCTGGAGCTGGCTCGGGCGCACTACCAGGCGGCTCTGGAGATTCGCGAGCGGTTGGCGGCGGCGGATCCCAGCAACACGGAGTGGCAGCGGGACCTGTCGGTCAGCCGCGACAAGTTGGGCGATGTGGCGAGAGCGGCCGGGGACCCGGCGGCGGCACGCATGCACCACCAGGCCGGTCTGGAGATCGCCGAGCGGTTGGCGGCGGCGGATCCCAGCAACACGGAGTGGCAGCGGGACCTGTCGATCAGCCGTAACAAGTTGGGCGATGCGGCGGAGGCGGCGGGGGAGCCGGAGGCGGCGCGGGGGCACTACCAGGCGGCTCTGGAGATCGCGGAGCGGTTGGCCGCGACGGACCCGAGCAACACCGACTGGCAGCGGGACCTGTCGGTCAGCCGTAACAGGTTGGGCGACGTGGCCGGGATGGCGGGAGATCTGGAGGTGGCGCGGGGGCATTACCGGGTGGCTCTGGAGATCGCGGAGCGGTTGGCGGCGACGGATCCCAGCAACACGGAGTGGCAGCGGGACCTGTCGATCAGCCGTAACAAGTTGGGCGACGTGGCGCAGGCGGCGGGGGAGCCGGAGGCGGCGCGGGGGCACTACCAGGCGGCTCTGGAGATCGCGGAGCGGTTGGCGGCGACCGACCCGAGCAACACCGAGTGGCAGCGGGACCTGTCGATCTGCCAGGAGCGGCTGACGTCATTACCGCGGCCGGACCACCCGTCACCGGAGTGAGGTCCGATCGACCGGCGAACGGCGGGCCAGACCGGACGTGCACCCCCACGGGCCGCATCCCGCGCTTCGTCGCACCGACGCGCGGCGAGCGGTGACCGCTACGGGCGCTCGTCCCGTACGACGGCGTCGACCTCGAATTCCACCAACCACTCTGGATCGATGAAACGCGACACCTCGACGAAGGTGCACGCGGGTCGCACCTCGGCGAAGCGTTCGCCGTGCGCCCGCGCCGCCTCGCGCCAGCGGCCGACGTCCACGAGCATGACCCTGGTTCTGATGACGTCGGCCAGCGTCGCACCGGCCTCGCGCAGCGCGTGTTCGGCGATGTCCAGGCAGCGTACGGACTGGGCGTAGACGTCTCCGGGAGCGGTTGTGGTCCCGTCGTCCGCGATCGGCGCGGTGCCGGCCACGGAGACGTACGGCCCTACCCGTACGGCGCGGGAGAAGCCGATCTCGGGTTCCAGCGGTGATCCCGATGTCACCAGGCGGCGGAAAGTCGTCACGGGGTAGAGCATCGCAGGAAAGGCGACCGCGCCGGGGCCCCGGGCGTCGCGCCCCCGCTACGTGGGAATGACCAGCCAGGTCCGGCCGTCGATGAGTTCCCGGACCGCGTCCAGGTGGCCGGCGTGGCACGCGGTCTCGGTGATCACGTGCAGGATGACCTCCCGCGCGCTGGCCAGTCGGTGGTCGCCGAAGTGGTCCGGCGGCCACCAGGCCGGTGCGGCGTCCAGTGGCGTGGCGGCGATGACGGCGTTGGCGCGGTCGATCTCCTGCCGGTAGCGGTCCAGCACCACGGCGGCCGGGACGTCCGGGTCGACCTGCCAGGCTTCCGCGCCCTGGCTCAGCGTGGCGATGGCCGCCGGCTCGCCGCCCATGACGCAGCGGAACCAGAAGCGCTCGACGTCCTCGGTGAGGTGGCGCACCAGGCCGAGGCAGCTCCAGCCGGAGGGCAGCACCGGCCGGCGCAGCGCGGCCTCGTCGAGCCCCTCCAGGATGCCCAGCACGTGCCGGCGCTGGCCGTCCAGGTGGGTGACGAGCAGGTCGGTTTCGATCGGCGTGGCTGGTTGTGGCACAGGGTCCTCCGCGGGGTCTCGGGTGACGCGGCGGCTGGTGTCGTCGCGTCGACTCACCTCAGCTGACGAACGGCGCCGCCGGTTCCGGACAGCCGACCCGGAAATGGCGGCACGAAACCGGGCCCGGCACGAGGCGACTAATCGGCGAACTCGACCCCGGCGAGGGGGACGCCCCGGTACGCGGCGAGCCGTTCGGCCTGTGCCACCACGGCCTCGCGCCGGGTCCTGGGCAGCTGGCGCCAGGGCTGGACGGCGATGGTCAGAGCCCTGCCGGCCTTGCGGGGACGCCAGGTGCCGACCAGCTCGCCGTCGGCCAGGACCGCGCCCGGGCGGCCCAGCACCGGCCACAGCTCCTTGGCCCGCGCCGGGTCCGGCAGCAGAGTGGCCCGGTCCTTGGCCTGGAGGAAGAGGTCGAACGGGCCGAGCAGGCGGGTCACCGGGGCGTCGGTCGGGGCCAGCGCCGCCTCGTCGGCGGCCAGCAGCCACCGCGGCTCGCCGTCGACCGGCACCTCGACCACGTCCTGCGGCCAGTGCGCCTTCACCTCCTTGACCGGGGCGTCGAGGTAGCCGGCGACGTGCTGCGGGGTGGCCGGACCGAGCAGCCGCAGGTAGGCGCGGATCAGGTCGAACCGGTCGCTTGGGGTGGCCGCCTTCCGGAACCCGCTGATCCGTTGCAGGACCGGCGGCGACGTGTCGAGCCGCAGCTCCAGCCCGGCTCGCACGGCGGCCAGCCGGAACGGCATCTCGTACGGGTGGGTGGCGTCGCAGGGCCGGCAGAACCGCAGGTACGGCTCGGGCAGCAGCTCGGCCAGGCGGCCGGAGACGTCCCCCTTGACGATTGGCCGGGTGACCACGGCGCGCATCCGGTCGGCCACCTCGTCGAGGGCGGCCAGGATGCCGATCCCGGCCGCTCTCAACGGCTTGGCGGCGTCGTAGACGCGCTTGCCGGCGTCGGGGTCGGAGAACGGCTCGACCGCGGCGGCCACCTCCGCCAGGTCGGCGCGGCGGTAGAGGTGGGGCGCGCCGCGCACGGTCCAGAGCAGGATCAGGTCCTCGCCGTCGAGCGCGGTCACGTCGACGCCGCGAACGGCGAGCGCCCACCGGCCGCCGTCCGGACCGGTGTCCTGCGCCCCGATGTCCAGCACGGCGGTGTCGGCGAGCGTGCCCTCGGCCCGGTCGAGCTGCTGGGACCGGACCCGGAAGGTCAGCACCTGACGACGATCGACCACGCTCACACCATAGGTGGCGGCCCGGACAGCGGGGCGCGCCGCCCCGTCAGGTGACCGTCAGCGTGAGGGCGCCGACCTGGTTGCCCCGCTGTGCGTAGTGCGGCAGGTAGAGCTTCCAGGAGATGGTCAGCTCCCGCCCGGCGCGCATCGTGGCCGGCACCTCGGCGACCATCTCGAACACGGCGGCGCCGCCGCCCGGGACCGCGGCGAGCGGGCGGCAGTTCAGCCGGTACAGCTGGGCGGTGTTCACCGCCTGGTCCGTCGCGTTGCCCAACGAGAAGCGTTCCATCAGGTAGCCCGGGCAGGGGTCCAGCGCCAGCGGGGCGGCGGTCGGGTTGCCGAGCGTCACCCGGAAGGTGAGCCGCGAACCGGCCGCCGCGCTCGGCGGCCCCGCGACGGTGACGGTGAGCTGATCGAGCGGTGCGGAGGGCGGCGGCGACACCGTGACCGGCTCGGTGAATCCGCCCGCGCTGAGCGTCGCCCGGGCGTTCGGGTTGGCCCCTGCACCCCGCTGGCAGCCGGGGCGGTCGTCGGCGGTGATCGGCGCCCGCAGCGTACCGCCGTCGTCCGGCACCTCGATGGCCAGCTCCAGCGGGCCGTCGACCGGCTCGCAGAACGGCCCGGACCAGTCCAGGCGCAGGCTGGCGTGACCGCGGGCCGGCACGGCGACCACCCGGTTCCGGGCCTCGTCGTTGATGCCGTGCGGGTAGCGCATGGGGATCTCGCGGCCGCCGGCGAGCATGGTGGTGGGTACCTCGCCGCGCAGGGTGCACTCGACCGTCGAGGTGTTGCGCAGGTCCACCTCGCCGATGAGCTTGCCGATGGCGGCGTCCCTGCCGCGGGGGGTCTCGCCGCCGGTGCCGGGCCGTCGCCAGTCCGTGAGCCGGCCGGCCAGCTGGGCCGCGCGGCAGGGCTCGCTTCCGGCGGCCGGGGACCGGGGTCCGGCGGGGCGCCCGTTGAGGTCCGTCGCGGTGATCTTCAGGTCGGCCCAGGGCACGGTGCCGTCGGGGAGCAGGGTGGCGGCGGACTCGGCCGCCGCGGGGTGACCCGGTCGGGCAGCCGGTTCGGCGCAGGCCGCCGCGACGGCGAGGACGAGCAGCAGGGGCAGCAGTCGACGCATCCCGCCACCCTCACACACCGGCACGGTGCCGTTCCTGAGTAGCCGGGCTCAGCGCGGCCCGACCCGCCCCGGCCGGCTCAGCCCTCGGCGAGCAGCTTGTCGCGGACCTCGCGGCGGAGGATCTTCCCGATCTGGGAGCGCGGCAGCTCCTCGACCACCACGACCCGGCGGGGCACCTTGTAGCCGGCGAGATGCTCCCGGCAGGCCGACCGGACCGACTCCGGGTCCGCGCCCGCTCCCGGGTCGAGGATCACCACGGCGACCACGTCCTCGCCGCCGGCCGCGACGGGCACGCCGACGGCGCAGGCCTCCCGGACCCCGGCCACCCGGCGCAGCGCCTCCTCCACCTCGGACGGGTAGACGTTGAACCCGCCCGTGATGATCAGCTCCTTGATCCGGTCCACCACGGTCACGAAGCCGTCGGCGTCCATGGTGACGATGTCCCCGGTGCGCAGCCAACCGCCGGGCAGCAGCACCTTCGCCGTCTCCTCCGGGCGGTTCCAGTAGCCGGCGAAGACCTGTGGACCCCGGATCAGCAGCTCACCGGGCTGGCCGGGGGGCCGGTCCCGGGTCGGGTCCGTCGGGTCGACGATGCGTACGTCGGTGGCCGGGAAGGGCACGCCGACGGTGCCGGGGCGGCGGGTCGGGGCGACCGGGTTGCCGAGGGTGATCGGGGAGGTCTCGGTCATCCCGTATCCCTCGACGAGCAGGCCGCCGGTCACCGACTCCCACAGGTCCACCGTGGCCGGCGGGAGCGCCATCGCGCCGGAGATGGCGTACCGGATCGAGGTGAGGTCCACGCCGCGTTCCCGGGCCGCCAGGGCGAGCCGCGCGTAGATCGGCGGGACGGCCGGCAGGAACGTCGGCGGGCGGCGACGGACCGCGTCGAGCACCTGGTCGAGGTCGAAGCGGGGGAAGAGCACCAGGGTGGCGCCGATGCTCACCGCGAAGGTCAGGCACAGCGTCAGCCCGTACGCGTGGAACAGCGGCAGCACGGCGTAGATGGTTTCGGCGCCGTCGCGCAGGCCGGGCACCCACGCCCGGCCCTGCGCGGCGTTGGCCCGCAGGTTGCGGTGGGTCAGGATGGCGCCCTTCGGGACGCCCGTGGTGCCGCCGGTGTACTGCAGCAGCGCGATGTCGCCCACGGCGGGCGCCGGATGGTCGGCGGGCAGCGGCGGCGCGGCCGCGACCAGCGCCGACCAGGCGTGCGTGCCGGGCGCCGGGGCGGTCATCGCGGCGCGGGCGGCGCGCACCTTCGGCAGCGGCAACCGCAGCGCCCAGCGCTTGAGCCGCGGCAGCGCCGCGGTCAGGTCGACCGCGATCACGGTCCGGACCGCGCCGCGGCCGGCGACCAGCGGGGCGACCTTGTCCCAGACCACCGCCACCTCGGCGCCGTGGTCGGTGAGCTGCTGCTCCAGTTCCTGCGCCGTGTAGAGCGGGTTGTGCTCGACCACCACGGCACCGAGGCGCAGCACCGCGTAGAAGGCGACCACGTGCTGCGGGCAGTTCGGCAGCACCAGGGCGACCCGGTCACCGCGGGCCACGCCCAGCCGGCGCAGCGCCTCGGCCGCGCGGGCCACCTGGTCGGCCAGATCGGCGTACGTGGTGGTGGCGCCGAAGAAGTCCAGCGCGATCCGGTCGCCGTACCGGCGGGCGGTGCCGGTCAGCAGGTCGACCAGCGAGCCGTCGGGCGCGGCCACGGTGGCCGGCACGCCCGGGGCGTAGCTGCGGATCCAGGGGCGCTCGGCGGTCGCGTCCATCGCCGTCTCTCCTCGTGGCCGGGGGTGGCCGAGCGGACACGATCGGCCACCACCCCGCCAACTTACCAGCTGGTAACCTGCGCCGACGTGGCCGCCTCCGGGGTGAACGGCCGCCCGCCGGACCCGGCCGGCCGAGAAGCAGGCCCGCCGGCCCGGCCGGCCGAGAAGCGGCCCGACGGCTCAGCGACGGGGCCGCTGCATCGTCCGCCGGCCCCGGACGAAGGCGAGGATGATCACCACGATCACCGCGATCACGCCGATGATGATGAGCCAGCGGACCGCCTCGAGGAACAGTCCGAGCAGGATGAGGATCGCGGCGATGATGCCGATCACCCAGAGCAGTGCGCGCATGTCCCGACCTCCCGTGCAGACGGCAGACCACCGGCCTTCCCGTTCCGGGCCGGACCATGCGGGCGACCGATCAGAAGCGGGCCACGTAGACGGTGTTCGCGGCCTCCCGGCCCTGCAACGGGTTGGGAAAGCGGACCACGTGCGCCACCGAGGTCGGGAACACCGCGGTCAGCACCCGCTGGAACGCCTGGTCGGGCGGATCGTTCGACCAGAGCGCGAACACCCCGTCCGGGTGCAGCAGCGCGGCCAGCCGGCGCAGCCCGTCGACCGTGTAGAAGTCGGCGTGGCTGGGATGCAGCACCTGGCGGGGGGAGTGGTCCACGTCGAGCAGCACGGCGTGGAACCGCCGGCCCGGCGACTCCGGGTCGAAGCCCGTTCCGGCGGCGACCGCGGCGAAGAAGTCGGCCTGGACGAACCGGGTCCGCGGGTCGGCGGCCAGCCCGGCGGTGAACGGCAGCAGGTCGCGTCGGTGCCAGTCGATCACGTCCTCGATCGCCTCGACCACCAGCAGGTCGCGCACCCGGGGATCCTCCAGCGCGGTGCGCGCCGTGTAGCCGAGGCCGAGCCCGCCCACCACCACGTCCAGCGGCTGTTCGCCGAGCGGGGCCAGCCCGAGCCGGGCCAGTTCGATCTCCGCGACCGGGAAGAGGCTGGACATCAGGAACTCGTCGTCGAGCTTGACCTCGTACACGTCGACGTCCAGCGACGGGTCGCGGCGCCGGCGCAGGCTGATCTCGCCGATCGGGGTCTCCCGCCAGGCCAGTTCCTCGAATCGTGCGCCCACCCGGTGGTCCTCTCCGCCGTTCCGTCACCGGATGGTATCGGCCCGCCCGGTCCGCGCGCGGTCTTCCCCCGCCCCCGGCCTTGCCCGTCCGGTCCGCGCGGTTCTCCGCCGCGCCCGGCATTGCCCGGCCGGTTCCGGGTACGCCAACGGCTCCCGCTCGGCGCGGCGACGGCGGGCCGTCGCGGGGCGAGGAGAGGAGCGCGAGGTGGCGGAGATGCTGGCCGGACGGCTGCACGTGGGCGAGCGGGCGCTGCGGATGGAGTCCGTACCGGTGCCCGAACCCGGTCCCGGGCAGGTCCGGATCAAGGTGGCCGCGGCCGGGGTGTGCCTGTCCGACGTGCACCTCATCGACGGCACCCTCACCCCGCTGCACCTGCCCGGCGATGTGGTCACGCTCGGTCACGAGGTGGCCGGGGTGGTGGACGCCCTCGGTGACGGCGTGACGGGCTGGCAGCCGGGCCAGCGGGTGCTGCTCCAGGCGGGGGAGCGGGACCGGCGCGGCACCCTGCTCACCCGCGGCGTCGACTACGACGGCGGCTGGGCCGAGTACACGCTGGCCCGCGAGGACACCCTCGTGCTGATCCCCACCGCGATGCCCTTCGAGCACGCCTGCATCGTCCCCGACGCGGTCTCCACCCCATGGGCGGCGGTGACCGACACCGCGCGTACCCGGCCGGCGGAGGCGGTCGGGGTGTGGGGCGTCGGCGGGCTGGGCGCGCACGCGGTGCAGTTGCTGCGGCTGGTCGGGGCGGCGCCGATCCTCGCGGTGGATCCGCTGCCGGCGGCCCGGGAGCGGGCGCTGACCCTCGGCGCCGACCTGGCGCTGGACCCGAAGGACGACGGCTTCCGGGACGCCGTGCTGGAGTTCACCGCGGCCCGGGGCCTGGACGTCGCGTTCGACTTCGCCGGCGCCACCCCGGCCCGGGAACAGGCCATGACCGTGCTCGGCGCGCAGGGCCGGTTGGTGCTCACCGGCATCGCCAACCAGCCGGTCGCCATCCCGTCGGACAGCCGGTTCAACTACAGCCGGCAGGCGGTGCTCGGCCACTACGGCTCGTCGGCGGAACACGTCGAGCAACTGGTGGCGCTGGCCGGGCTGGGCCGCTTCGACCTGACCGCCTCGATCAGCGACGTGCTGCCGCTGGCCGACGCGGCGGAGGCGGTGCGCCGGGTGCGGGACAAGCAGGGCGACCCGATCCGGCTGGTCCTCCGCCCGTGAGCCGGGTCGCCCGGGTGCGTCAGTCGGCCGAGCGGGTGGCGACGACCACCGTGTCGAGGGCATCCACGCTGCCGCCGTCGCCGGTGGGCACCGGCCGGCGGGTCGTCTCGGCGCGCCGGATGCGCAGCCCGGCGAGCCCGTCGACGACCGTCTCCGGGGTGAGCAGCACCGCCGGATCCTGCGGCCCGCCGATGCCGCCGCGCAGGTTGGCCAGGTCGTGCCCGACCACGACGAGGGTGCCGCCGGGCCGCAGCGCCTGCCGGGCCGAGTCGAGCACGCCGGCCAGCGCCGGGGCGGGCAGGTGCAGGTAGCTGATCAGCACCAGCTCGTAGCTGCCCGGCACCGGCCGGTACGCGGTGACGTCCGCGACCCGCCACTCGACCGGCACCCCCCGCGCGGCGGCCAGTTCCCGGCCCCGGTCGACGGCCACCGGCGAGAAGTCCACGGCGGTGACCCGCCAGCCCTGCTCGGCCAGCCAGACCGCGTTGCGTCCCTCCCCGGCGGCCAGGTCGAGCGCGGCGCCGGGGGGTAACCCGGCGACCGACTCGACGACGAAGCGGTTCGGTTCAGCGCTCCACACCAGTCCCGACGTGTTCGCGTACCGGGCGTCCCAGGCGCTGCTGTCCACTGTGTTCCCTCCTCCGGCGGCGCACCCCCGCCACCGTGACCGTACCGGCTACGGCAAGCGCTCCCACGACAACGAGGCCGAGTGCCGGACGTGGCGGCAGTTGCTGGGCGAGGACGAAGACGCCCATCACCACGACGAACCAGCCGAACGCCTGGCGCAGCAGCGCCGCGGGGATCTTCCCGGCGAGCCGCCCGCCGAGGAAACTGCCGGCGACGGCGGCCGCGGTGACCGCGAGCGCGAGACCCCAGTTGATGCTCACGCTGGACAGGTAGCCGGCGAGTCCGGCGAAGGACTTCATGGCGATGACCACCAGGGAGGTGCCGACGGCGACCGGCATCGGCAGGCCGCCGAGCAGGGCCAGGGCGGGCACCACCAGGAAGCCGCCGCCCGCGCCGACCAGGCCGGTGACCAGCCCCACCACGATCCCGTCCAGGATCACCCGGGCCGCCGGCAGCTCGTGCGGCACCGGGCGGCCCTCGGTGGCGCGCCGGCCGCGGATCATCGCGACCGCGGTGGCCAGCATCATCAGGGCGAAGCCGGTGAGCAGGAGCCCGGCCGGGACGAACGCGGCCAGCCGGCCGCCGGCGTAGGCGCCGGTCATGCCGGCCAGGCCGAAGATCAGACCGGTACGCCAGCGGACCCGCCCGGCCCGGGCGTGCGGCAGCACGCCGACGGCGCTGGTGGCGCCGACGACGAGCAGGGAGGTGGCGATCGCCTCCTTGGCCGGCAGGTCGGCCACGTACACCAGCAGCGGCACGGCGAGGATCGACCCACCGCCGCCGAGCAGGCCGAGGCTGACGCCGATCAGGACGGCCAGTCCGATGGTCAGGGCCAGGGTCGCGGTCATGCCCGCCCCCCGGTGCCCTCGCGCAACTGACCGACGATGCTGTCCAGGTCGCAGCTGGCCCCCCGGTTGTACGGCAGCTTGCTCAGCAGCATGCCCATCGCGCAGGTGTTGCTGACCGCGGCGAAGGTGAGGCCGGCGCCGATGAAGCCCGCGACCCACTTGAGGCCGGGGACGAGGACCGAGCCGAGGACGCTGAGCAGGACGATCGAGCCGGCGACCAGGCGGACCTGCCGCTCCAGGTCCCATCGCGGCGCGCCCTGCCGGACCGGCGCGTTCGTCGCCTGCCAGGCCAGCATCCCGCCGTCGAGGATCTTCAGGTTCGGCAGGCCGACCCCGGCGAGCGTCTGCCCGGCCTGGGTGGCGCGGGCGCCCGAGCGGCAGATCAGCACCACGTCCTCGTCGAGGTGGGCGCGCAGCTCCTCGCGGTGCTCCTTGAGCAGGTCCAGCGGGACGTTGTAGGCGCCGGGGATGTGCACGGTCTCGAACTCGGCGGGGGTGCGTACGTCGAGCAGGCGGGGGGCGCGCCCGGCGTCGATCAGCTCCCGCAGGCCGGCGGCGTCCAGGGTGGCCGGGCGGGTGGTCTCGGGAGTGCTCATATCTCCTCTTTCTGGGATAAATAACTCGAATTACTGGCAGGGCGGGGTGCCGGCCGGCGCGCGGTCGCGCCGGCCGGAGGCCCCGGGCCTGGGTCAGGCGTTGTCGGTGATGGCGACGCCGGCGGCGGCGGCCGTGCCGAACGCGTCGTCGATGACGACGACCTCGCGGCCGGCGTTGGTCAGCAGTGACGCCGCGGCGGTGGCGCGGTAGCCGGAGCCGCAGTGCACCCAGACCGCCCCGGCCGGCACGTCGGCGAGCCGCCTGGGCAGGTCGGGCAGCGGGATGTGGACCGCGCCCTCGACGTGGCCGGCCCGCCACTCGTTGGTCATCCGGACGTCGAGCACGACGTCGGGCGCGGGCAGCCCGGCCGGGACGGCGCCGGCGCGGGCCGCCGCCAGGGCCGGGAAGTCGGCCATCCGCAGCTCGCGGAGCTGGTCGGGCCCGTCGGCCCACCGCTCGGCCGGGCCGGTGGCCTGCGCGGCCGGCCGGTCGATGCCGATCCGGACCAGCTCCCGCTGGGCGTCGGCGACCTGCTCCGGGGTCTCCGCCAGCAGGGTGATCGGGGTGCCCCAGTCGATCAGCCAGCCCAGCCAGGTCGACATCGGGCCGTCGAGCCCCAGGCTGACCGTGCCGGCCAGGTGCGCGGTCGCGTACGCCTTGCGGTGTCGCAGGTCCACCACCCACTCGCCGGCGGCCATCCGGTCCCGGAGCTCGGCGGCGTCGGCGCGGGTGACCGGGGTGAGGTCGACCGGCGCGGGCCCGGCGCCGTTCGCCACGCCCATGTGGGCGTAGTAGGCCGGGTACGCGTCCAGGCCGGCGAGGGTCTGGCTGACGAACTCGTCCGCGGCCAGCCGCAGCACCGGGTTGGCCTGCTTCTCCCGCCCGATCGTGGAGTCGGGGGCGTCGGCCTGGCTGGCCGAGCAGAAGCTGCCGAAGCCGTGGGTGGGCCACACCTGCGCCCCGTCGGGCAGCAGGTCGGCCAGCCGCCGGGCCGAGGCGTGCTGGTGCTGGGCCAGTTCGTGGGCGTGCTGCTGGCCGAGCAGGTCGGTGCGTCCGGTGGTGCCGAACAGCAGGGAGCCGCCGGTGAAGACGCCCGCCGGCTGCCAGTCGCCGTCGGTGGACTCGTCGAGGACGTACGACAGGTGGTGGAAGGTGTGGCCCGGCGTGCCGACCACCCGCAGCCGCAGCGTGTCGGAAACGGCCACGGTGTCCCCGTCGGCGACCGGTGTCCGGTCGAAGCCGACCTGGTCGGCGGCGGCGACCAGGTAGTGGGCGCCGGTGATCCGGGCGAGTTCCAGCCCGCCGGAGACGTAGTCGTTGTGCAGGTGGGTCTCCACCACGTGGGTGATCCGTACCCCCTTGGCCCCGGCCAGGTACAAGATCCGGTCGATGTCGCGCTGGGGGTCGACCACGATCGCCACCCGGCCGTCGGCGGCCAGGTAGCTGCGGTCGCCCAGCGAGGACGTCGCGATCACGGACACCTCGACTGCCATGTGCGTTGTTCCTTCCTGTATACCCCTGGGGGTATGTGGCGGACAGATTTCGACCTGGGTTCACGGGTGCGGAATTACCCGCCCCCGTCGCGATCACGCGTTAGGGGCGGGGGTTCTCGGTCAGGCCAGGGCGAGGAAGAGCTTCTCCAGCTCCTCCTCGGTCATCTCGGGCTCCTCGCCCCGGTCGCGGGTCGCGCCGCAATGCCGCATCCCGGACGCGATGATCTTGAAGCCGGCCCGGTCGATCGCCTTGGAGACCGCGGCGAGCTGGGTCAACGCAGCCCGGCAGTCCTCGCCGTTCTCCATCATCTCGATCACGGCGTTGAGCTGACCCCGGGCTCGCTTGAGCCGGTTCAGCGCGTCGCTGGTCATCTCGGGTTGAAGCTTCACGGCACTACCTCCTGCGTCCGAACATACCCCAGGGGGTACCAGCCTCGCCAATGCCATACCCCTACGGGTATCCGCAACACCGCGGGCCGCCGGCCGATTCCCACCGCGCCGCGAAGCGGATTCCCGGCAACGCGCACATTCCGGGCGGCATGATGTCCAGCGAGGGGGAACAGAAGCATGAGCTACGCGATGACCGTCCGCCTGTCCGCCGGGTTCGCCCCGACCGTGGATCGCGTCCGGGCGGCCCTGAAGGACCAGGGCTTCGGAGTGCTGACCGAGATCGACCTGCGCGCGACACTGCGCGAGAAGCTCGGGGTCGAGCTGGCGGAGTACGTCATCCTCGGCGCCTGCAACCCGCCCCTGGCGCACCGCGCGGTGCGGGCGGACCCGGCGATCGGCCTGCTCCTGCCGTGCAACGTCGTGGTCCGCGCCGAAGGACCGGACAGCACGCTGGTGCAGGCCCTGGACCCGCAGGTGATGGTGCAGGTCAGCGACGCTCCCGAGTTGCGGGCGGTTGCCGACGAGGCCACCGCCCGGCTGTGCGCCGCGCTGGACGCGCTGACCGACTGAGCCGCATCGCCGGGCCCGGCCACCGAGCCGCGCCCGGGAGCGCGGACGGCTGCCCGCGCCCCGCGTCCGGCGGCGTCAGCAACCGGCGCTGCTTCCGGCCGGCGTCTGTGCCCCGGTGCCGCACGGCTCAGGTGGGAATGTCGATGTGCCCGGATGGGTTAAGCTCGAACGTGGATACCCCCGGGGGTATACGGATTCGAGGAGGAAGCATGCGAGAGGTCGACCTGGCGGAGTTCGCGGCTGCGCACGCCGACGGCGCCGTCGCCGTGGACGTGCGGGAACCGTTCGAGTACGTCGAGGGGCATGTGCCCGGCGTCCGCTCGGTGCCGCTGGCCCAGTTGCCGACGGTGGTCGGGGAGTTGCCGCGCAACCGCCCGGTCTACGTGATCTGCGCCAGTGGCAGCCGGAGTCTGTCCGCCGCGCAGTTCCTGGCCCGGGCCGGTGTCGATGCCCGCTCCGTCCGGGGCGGCACCGGTGGCTGGGCCCGCAGTGGCCGTCCCGTCGTGACCGGGGCCGACGCCCGCTGAGCTGAGCCGGGCCGGCGATCCCGGAAGGGCGGGATTCTGGGCCATGAATACCCCCAGGGGTATATGTGATCGATAAGTGCATCGCCAGTCATCACTGCGAAGGAGTTCGGCCATGTTGTTCACCCAGTACTACCTGGACTGCCTGTCCCAGGCGTCATACCTGATCGCCGACGACACCACGGGGCGGGCGGTGCTCGTCGACCCGCGCCGGGACATCGACGAGTACCTGACCGATGCCCGGGCACACGGCCTGACCATCGAAGGGGTGATCAACACCCACTTCCACGCCGACTTCCTCGCCGGTCACCTCGAAGTGGCCGCGGCCACCGGCGCGTGGATCGGCTACGGGCACCGCGCGGAGACGGAGTACCCGAGCCGCAAGCTCGTCGACGGCGAGCGGATCAGCCTCGGCGACGCGACGCTCGAAATCATGGAGACCCCCGGACACACCCCGGAATCGATCAGCATCCTCGTCTACGAGCACGCCACCGACCCGGTGCCGTACGGGGTGCTCACCGGCGACGCGCTCTTCATCGGCGACGTGGGCCGGCCCGACCTGCTCGCCTCGCTCGGCGCCACCGCCGACGACCTCGGCCGGATGCTCTACGACAGCGTTCAGCGCAAGCTGATGGGCCTCCCCGACGAGGTCCGGGTCTTCCCGGCGCACGGCGCCGGCTCGGCCTGCGGCAAGAACCTCTCCACCGAGCGGCAGTCCACCATCGGCGAGCAGCGCCGCACCAACTACGCCTGCGCCCCGATGAGCGAGGAGCGGTTCCTCGCCCTGGTCACCGGCGGGCAGCCGGCCGCGCCCGGCTACTTCGCCTTCGACGCGGTGCTCAACCGCAAGGCCCGCGAGCTGTTCGACCACAGCCGGGCCCCGCGCCCGCTCGATGCCGCCGAGTTCGCCCGGGAGCGCGCTGAGGGCGCCGTGGTGGTGGACGCCCGCGACCCGCACGAGTTCGCCACCGGGCACATCCGGGGGGCGATCAACATCCCGGCCGACGGCCGGTTCGCCGAGACCGCGGGCAGCGTGATCGCGCCGGACCGCAAGGTGCTCGTGGTGGCCCCGCAGGACCGGGAGGAGGAGATCGTCGTACGCCTCGCCCGGATCGGGTTCGATCACGTCGTGGGCTACCTGCGCGAGCCCGAGGGCGCGTTCCTCGAGATGGTTGCCGAGATGACCCGGGCCAGCCGGGTCACCGCCACCGAGTTGCGCGCGGCGCTGGACACCGCCACCGCGCCCGTGGTGCTGGACGTCCGTAACGCCGGGGAGCGGGAGCAGGGCGCCGTCGACGGCTCGCTGCACATCCCGCTCGCCGAGCTGCCCCGCCGCCTCGACGAGGTGCCGGCCGACCGCCCGGTCGTGGTGCACTGCGCCGGCGGATACCGCTCCTCGGTCGCGGCCAGCCTGCTGCGTAACGCCGGCCGGGCCGACGTCTCCGACCTGCTCGGCGGCTACGGCGCCTGGCAGGGCCTGCACGCCGCCATCTGACCCATCCGAATCGCCGGGTGACCGGGGCGGCCGCCCCGGTCACCCGCCTCAGGTCAGGAGACGGCTTGACGGCCGCCTCCGTCGCGCCCCGGCTGGGCCTGCGGGCGGATGTGGCCCAGTTCCTCCTGCGAGACCCACGTCCGGCCCCGAGCCGGACACGCAGGGTCCACCACGGATAGACGGAGCGTCTATCCTGTGCGCCGACGAACCAGGCGGAAGGGACCCGATGCCGTCGCGGCAGGACCAGCTCCACTCGTACCAGTTCACCGTGCAGCGGGCGGTCGCGGCGCTGGTGATGCGGGAGACCGATCCCGCGCAGTCGCCGTTCCGGCGGCTGGCCGGAGCGGGCCTGGCCAGCGTGCTGGTCGCGGTGATCGCGCTCGGCGGGGTCGCCCTGTACGGCCTCTTCGCCGGCGGCGGCAGCGGCTGGCGCGACCCCGGCGCGGTGATCGTCGAGAAGGAGTCCGGCGCGCGGTTCGTCTATCGGCAGGACAAGCTGCACCCGGTGCTCAACTACGCCTCCGCGCTGCTGATCATCGGGGCGGAGCAGCCGCGGACCGTGCTGGTCTCCCGGCGTTCGATCGAGGGCGTGCCGCGCGGCCTGCCGCTCGGCATCGCCGACGCGCCGGACTCGCTGCCCGCCGCCGGCCGGCTCGCCACCGGTCCCTGGACGGTGTGCTCCCTCGCCCCGGCCGAGTCGGGACGCGCCGAGGCCCGGTCCGCGCTGCTGATCGGACGGGAAGCCACCGGCGGCCGCCCGCTCGGCGACCAGGGACTGCTGCTGCGGCACCCGGACGGCAGCCTGCACCTGCTCTGGCACGACCGCCGCTACCTGCTGCGCGACCCCGACCGGGTGCTCGCCGCGCTCGCCGCGACCCGGGCCCGGGCCGTGCCGGTGGCCGCCGCGCTGCTCAACACCGTGCCGGCCGGCGCCGACCTGGCCCCGCCGGTGCTGCCCGGCCTGGGCAGGCCGTCCGACCGGGTCGGCGGCGCCACCATCGGCGACGTCTACCTGGTGCGCAACTCCGGCGGCGGCCGCCAGTACGCGGTCGCCGAGCGGGACGGCCTGGCCGGTATCACCGAGTTCCAGGCCGCCCTGCTGCTCGCCCGCACCGGGCAGGACGACCCGAAGCCGGTCACCCTCGGGCGCTTCGCCGCCCTGCCGAAGGTCCCCGACCGGGCACCGGGCGGCCCGGCCGCGCCGCCGGCCGTACCGCCCCGGCTGGCCACCGGCGACGGCGGCGTGCTCTGCGCCCGCGCGGCCGACGACACCGGCGTACGCGAGGTCCGCCTCGGCGTCACCCCGCCAGACCTCTCCGCCGCCGCCCCGACCGCGGCCACCCACGGTGGCCGCGTCGACCGGGTGGTGGTCGCGCCCGGCCGGGGCGCGGTGGTCGAGTCGGTCGCCGCGCCGGGCGCCGGCGGCGGGGCGGTCAGCGTGGTCACCGACCTGGGCCGGCGGTACGTGCTCACCGGCGGCGACGTGCTCGGCATGCTCGGCTACGCCGGCGTCCGGCCGCTCCGGCTGCCGGCGAGCCTGGTCAGCCTCGTCCCCGCCGGCAGCCCGCTGGACCCGGCCGCGGCCCGTGCCGTCGCCGCCCCGGCCTGACCGGCCGGTCGGGGGCGGCCGTCCGGGGCGGCCGTCGGGGCGGGCATCCGGAGTGTCGGCCGCTCCGGTGTGGCCGGCTCAGGCCGGCTTGCGCAGGACCGTCACCGCCCAGTCCGCGTCGTCGTGCCAGGGGCGCAGGTCCCAGGTGGCGAAGCGGTGCTCCAGCCGGAGGCCGGCCGCCGCCGCGTGGGCGTCGAGGTCGGCGAGCGGATAGCCGCGCCCGGTGTCGAAGCCGACCACCACCAGGCCGTCCGGCCGGACGTGCGCGGCGACCCGGGCCAGCACGTCCGGCTCGGTGCCGGGCGCGACGAAGACCATCACGTTGCCGGCGATCAGCGCGGCGTCGAACGGCTCGGGTTCGCCCTGGGCGGCCAGGTCCAGCTCAGCCAGGTCGGCGACGAGGAAACGCGGGCCGGGGTGGTCGGCCCGGGCGGCCTCGATCAGCGCCGGGTCGGCGTCCACCCCGACCGCGGTGTGTCCGCGCGCGGCCAGCGCGGCGGCGACCCGGCCGGTGCCGGTGCCGGCGTCGAGGATCCGGGCGCCCGGCGCCACCAGGGCGTCCAGCAGCCGGGCCTCGCCGGCCAGGTCCGCCCCCTCGGCCGCCAGTTGGCGGAACCGGTCGATGTACCACTGCGAGTGTCCCGGCTTGGTCTCCGTCACCCAACGCGTCGGCTTGCCCATCCGGCCACCGTAGCTGATCTTGCTGGTTGGCCGCGCGTCGACGGCAAGGTCGATCACCCCTTCTCGGCGCCGCTGGTCAGCCCCTCGGTGAGCAGCCGTTCGCTGGCGAAGAAGAGGATCACGATGGGCAGGGTGAGGATCACCGACCCGGCCATCAGCACCGTCTTGGGCACCTCCACCCCGTCGGAGAGCAGCGACAGCCCCAGCGACACGGTCCACCGGTTCGGCCGGTCCACGAGGAAGAGCAGCGCGAAGAGGAACTCGTTCCAGGCGATCATGAAGTCGTAGAGCGCGACCGCCATGACCGACGGGGCGGCGAGCGGGAGGCTGACCCGGCGGATGATGCCGAGCCGCCCGGCCCCGTCGATCGCGGCGGACTCCTCCAGGCTGACCGGGATGGTCTCGAAGTAGTTCTTGAGCATGTAGACCGAGACCGGCAACGTCTGCGAGATGTAGACCAGCACCAGCCCGACCAGCGACCCGCGCAGCCCGGCCCGGGTGAAGACCACGAAGAGCGGAATCGCGATGACGATCGAGGGGAACAGGTAGACCGCCAGGAACAGCGCGCTGACCTGCCGCCGGCCGAAGAACCGCAGCCGGGCGACCGCGTACGCGCCGGGGATGGCGACCAGCAGCGTGAGCACGGTGGCGGAGAGCGCCACGATGCCGCTGTTGCGGATGAAGGCGAGGAAGCCCTGCCCGCCGTCCTCGACCGACCGGAGCACCTCGGCGTACGTGTCGACGGTCAGCTCGCCGAGCGGCACCAGCAGTGACCCCGGGTCGAGCAGCAGCCGCTCGATGGGGCGTACCGAGAGCACCAGCATGTACCAGAACGGCAGCAGGGTGACGAGCAGGAAGACGGCGATCACCAGCCGGCGCAGCCAGCGCAGGCTCACCGTCTCGATCCGGTCCCGGTCCATCACGCCTCCTCCCGTCGTCCGGTGAAGAAGCGCAGGTAGATCACCACGAACACGATCAGCACCAGGGCCAGCACGACCGCCTGGGCCGCTGCCGCGCCGATGTCGGTGCGCGCGGTGAGGAACTGGTAGACCCGGACGCTGACCACTTCGGTGCCGGCGGCGCCGCCGGTGAGCAGGTAGACGTCGTCGAACTTGTTGAAGGTCATGATGAACCGGAGCACCCCGAGCAGCGCGATCACCGGCATGAGCTGGGGCAGCAGGATGTGCCGGAAGCGCTGGGTCGGGGTGGCCCCGTCCACCCGGGCCGCCTCCTCCAACTCGGCCGGCACCGCCTGGAGCCGGGCCAGCAGGAACAGGAACGCGAACGGGAAGTACCGCCACGCCTCGAACGCGATGACCGTCCAGAGCGCGGTGGACTCCTGCGACAGGAAGGGGATCGGTTGGTCCCAGCCGAGGAACCGCTGCCCCCAGTCGTTGACGATGCCGAGCTGCGGGTCGAGCATCACCTGCCAGACGAACGCCATCGCCACCACCGGGGCCACGTACGGCAGCAGCATCGACGCGCGTACGACGGTGCGGCCCCGGAACGGCCGGCGGACGACCAGCGCGGCGACCAGGCCGACGACGATCGAGCCGGCGGTGCCGCCGAGGCTGTAGAGGACGGTCGTCCAGAGCGTGTCGGCGAAGCCGGGGGTGTGCAGCACCCGGTCGATGTTGTCCAGGGTGAACTCGCCGAACAGGCCGGTCCGCCGCAGGGTGGCCAGGCGTACCCGCTGGAAGGCCAGCACCACGGTCCAGACGATGGGGATGCCGATCACCGCCACCACGACGAGCAGGGTGGGGGTGACCAGCGCGAGCCCGGCGCGGGACTCGCGGCGGCGCAGGGTGAGCGGGCGTCTGCCGGGGCGGGGCCGCTCCCGGGTGGGGGAGCGGCCGGCCTCCGGCGTGGTGGTGGTCAATTGACGCCCTTGGCGATCGCCTCGACGTCCTTCTTCGCCCGGCCCGCGGCCGCGGCGGCGTCGGACTTCCCGGCGATCACGTCCGCGAGCGCCTTCGGCACGGGCAGCTCGCCGAGGATCGCACCGACCAGCTTCCCCTGGCCCTGCGGCAGCCCCCACCGCTGGAAGGTGTCCGGGCTCTTGCGCAGGGTGTCGAGGACGTCCTCGCCGTAGACCGCGGCGAGCGGTTGCTTGCGGTCCACCCCGGCCTGGCTGGTGTTCCAGGCGGTGAGGAACTTCTGCTTGTCCTCGGCGGTGCCGGTACGCGCCGGGAAGCGGCCCTCCGGCGACATGCCGAACCAGCGCGGGTAGCCGTCGGAGAGCATGTACTCCACGAAGGACGTCGCCGGGTCGGCCGCGCCGTCGAGCACCGCCCAGGAGCTGATCTCGCCGTACTGGGCCGGCTCGGTGCCGTTGGGACCCTTGATCGCGGTGACGAAGCCGCTGTTCCTGGCCAGCCACGCCGGGTCGGACTGGCACTGCGGGCAGGTCGGCTTGGCGTCGTTGCGCAGCCCGGCCAGCTCGTCGAGGATGAACGGCGACCAGATCAGCATGGCCGCCTTGCCGGCGAAGTAGGTGGCCCGGGTGGTGTCCACGTCCTGCGCGCCCTTGACCGAGTGGTCGCGCATCAGCTCGCCGAAGAAGCGGAACGCCTCGACGCACTCGGGGGAGTCCAGCTTCACCGCCCCGGAGTCGTCGGTGAGCTGGCAGTTGTTGGCCAGGGCCAGGTGCTCGAAGGTCTGCTGGGTGAAGACGTCGCCGGGGGCGGTCGCCGCGGTGATGCCGGCGACGCCGCCGGTGTTCAGCTTCGCCGCCGCGGTGGCGATCTTCTCGTACGTGTCGGGGGCGGGCAGGCCGGCGGCGGCGAACAGGTCCTTGCGGTAGACCAGCAGTTGGCCCCACCCGTCGCTGGGCACCGCGAGCTGCTTGCCGTCCTCGCTGGTCAGGTCGAGTGCCCGGGGCGAGAAGGTGGCCCGGCCGAGCTTGTCGACGATCCGCCGGTTGGCGTCCGGCTCGAGCAACTCGTTGCCGGCGAGGGTGCGGACGCCGGCGAGCGGGACCGAGCCGACCACGTCGGGCAGGTCCCCGGCGGCGGCGCTGGAGGCGATGAGCGCGGGGAACTGGTCCTCGTTCACGGTGACCAGATTGACCTTGACGCCGGTCTTGGCGGTGTAGTCGGCGATGATGGCCTTGGTGGCGTTCACCCGATCCGCGACGTCCTCCAGGCTCCAGACGGTTATCTGGGAACTGTCGGATTTCGGATCGTCGTCACCGCAGGCCAGCAGGGCTGTCCCGGCAACTGCCACGATCAGGGTGGAGGCGAGGATCCGCATCGAGGGCGATGACATCAGTGGCACTCCTCTCGAAGGGTACATCAGGGATCCAACCCTCTCGATTGATCATTTACAAGACATTCACCAATATTTCGATTTAGAATCGGGGTCGGCACTTCCCTCGGAGCGACGCCATGGCCAACTGGGTTGTCTCGCTGGCCGGGCCCCGGCGCGTGAGCCTGGAGCCCTGCCCCCCGGACCCGCTCGGCCCGGGCCAGGTCCGCGTCCGCACCTGCTACTCCGGCATCTCCGCCGGCACCGAGCTGACCCTCTACCGGGGCAGCAATCCCCGGCTCAGCAAGGACTGGGACGACACCGCCCGGCTGTTCGTGCCCCGGCAGGCCGCGCCCGCGTACCCGGTGGTCGGCTTCGGCTACGAGGAGGTCGGCGAGGTCGTCGAGGTTGCCCCCGACGTCCCCGACCGCCACCCCGGGCAACTGGTCTGGGGGATCTGGGGTCACCGGGCCGAGGCCGTCGTGGCCGCCGGCGCGGTCACCCCGCTCGCCCCCGGCCTCGACCCCCTCGCCGCCGTCTTCGCCCGTCCCGGCGCCATCGCGTTGACCGCGGTGCTCGCCGGCGACCTGCACCTCGGCGACTGGGTCGGGGTCTTCGGACAGGGCGTGATCGGGCTGCTGGGCACCCGACTCGCCGTCCTCTCCGGCGCGCGGGTCGTCGCCGTCGACCGGGTGCCGACCCGGCTGGAGCACGCCGCCCGGCTCGGCGCCCGGCTGGTCGTCGACGCCGCCACCGACTCGGCCGCCGCGGTGCTGCGCGCGATCACCGCCGGGCGCGGCGCCGACGTCTGCCTGGAGCTGTCCGGGTCGTACCCGGCCCTGCACGAGGCCATCCGCGCCACCACCCACGCCGGCCGCGTCGTCGCCGCCGGCTTCTACCAGGGGTACGCCCACGGGCTGGGACTCGGCGAGGAGTTCCACCACAACCGGATCCAGTTGGTGGCGGCCCAGGTCTCCGGGCCCACCCCGGCACCCGGCACGGCCGGCCGCTGGACCGGGCCCCGGATCGCCCACACCTTCATGGACCTGGTGGCCGAGGGCAGCGTCGACCCGCTGCCGCTGGTGAGCCACGTCGTCGACGCGGGCGCGGTGGCCGACGCGCTCGCGCTGCTCGACCGCGGTGACGGTGACGTCCTCCAAGTGGTGCTGAGGTTCTGACATGACCATCCCCCTGGCCTGCCAGGAGCAGCTGCTCCCCGGCACCGGCCTGACCGACAAGTACGCCCTCGCCGTCTCCCTCGGCTACCAGGGCATCGAACTGCGCGGCCGGGGTGACCTGGCCTTCGCCCGGCGGCTGCCGGAGCTGCGCCGGGCCCGCGCCGAGGGCGTGGTCATGCCGACCGTCTGCGTCGAGATGGACCACTTCATCGGCGACTTCGACCCGGCGCGCTCCCGCGACGCGGTACGCAACCTGCGCTCCCAACTCTCGGTCATCGCCGAACTGGGCGGGATCGGCGCGATGACCCCCGCCGCCTGGGGCATGTTCTCCCGCCGCCTGCCACCGTTCGAGCCGCCCCGCCCGCCCGAGGGCGACCGGCAGGTGCTCGTCGACGCCCTCGGCGAACTCGGCGAGCACGCCCGCGCCGAGGGGGTCAGCCTCTTCCTGGAACCCCTCAACCGGTACGAGGACCACATGGTCAACCGGCTCGACGAGGCGGTCGCCCTGTGCCGGGCCGTCGGGCTGCCCTCGGTCCGCGTCGTCGCCGACACCTTCCACATGAACATCGAGGAGGACGACGTCCACGCGGCGCTGCGCGCCGCCGCGCCGTGGCTGGGACACGTGCAGGTCAGCGACTCCAACCGGTACCAGCCCGGGGCCGGGCACCTGGACTGGGCGGCGCTGCTGGGCACCCTCGACGACCTCGGCTACCCCGGCTGGCTGGCGCTGGAGTGCCGGCTGCGCGGCGAACCGGTCGCCGCGCTGCGGCAGGCCGCCGCGGTGCTCGGCCCGGCCCCGCAGCGGCGGGCGGCGGCATGAGTGCCGGCACCCCGGGCGGTGCGCCGGGCAGCCTGCGCGCCGCCGGCCGGGCCGGCGCCGAACGACTCGCCGCCCTGCGCCGGCTGGCCGTGTCCACCCTCGACGCCAACTGGGAGCACGACCACACCGTGCCCTCGCGCACCCTCTACCCGCACCAGTGGAGCTGGGACTCCGCCTTCATCGCCGTCGGGCTGGCGCACGTGCGCCCCGACCGGGCCTGGCGGGAACTGGACACGCTCTTCGCCGCCCAGTGGGCCGACGGGCGGGTACCGCACATCGTGTTCAACCCGGCGCTGCGGCCCGGCGCGTACTTCCCCGGGCCGGAGTTCTGGGACGCCGCCCGCGCCGACGGTGCCCCGGCCGGAGCCACCTCCGGCATCGTCCAGCCGCCGGTGCACGCCCCAGCCGCCTGGCTGGTACACCGCCGGGCCCCCTCGGCGGCGTCGGTGGCGGCGCTGCGCCGGCTCTACCCCCGGCTGGTCGCCCAGCAGCGCTACCTGACCGGACGGCGGGACGTGGGCGGCGGCGGCCTCGCCGCCATCGTGCACCCGTGGGAGTCCGGGCTGGACAACAGCCCCGCCTGGGACGCTCCGATGGCCGCGGTACCGGCTGACCAGGAGGTGATGCGGGCGTACCGCCGGCACGACACCGCGCACGCCGACGCGGCGCACCGCCCCACCGACCTCGACTACGCCCGCTACGTGGCCCTGGTGGAGTCCTACCGAACCGGCCGGTACCGGGACGACGGCCTCGCCGGGCGCCACCCGTTCCTGGTGGAGTGCCCACTGGTCAACGCCGCGCTGGGCGCCGCCGAGCACGCCCTGGCCCGGATCGCCACGGTGATCGGCGCCGACCCCGGGCCGCACCGGGCCCGGGCCGCCCGCACCACCCAGGCCCTCGTCGACCGTCTCTGGGACCCGGCCACCGGCGCGTTCCACCCGCGCGACCTGCGCACCGACCGGCTCGTCCCGGCCCGCACCGTGCTCGGGCTGATCCCGTTAATCCTGCCCGACCTGCCCGACCGCCAGGTCCGGGCGTTGCTCACCGAGGCCTGCTCACCCCGGTTCGGCCTGGCCGCCCGGATGGACCGCCCGCTGCCCACCTACGACCGGACCGCGCCGGACTTCGAGCCGCTGCGCTACTGGCGCGGCCCGAGCTGGCTCAACACCGGCTGGCTGGTGTGGCGGGGGCTGCTCATCCACGGCCGCCCCGACCTGGCCGCCGGGCTGCGCGAGTCGATGCTCGGCCTGGTCGCGGGCGCCGGCTGCCACGAGTACTTCCACCCCGACACCGGGGCGGGGCTCGGCTCCCCGGCGTTCAGCTGGACGGCCGCGCTGCTGCTGGACGCCCTCGCCGAGGGCTGAACCGCGGCCGCGGTGCTCCCCGACGGGGGCGGCGCGGCCAGGCTCGGCCCGCCCACCCGGTCGTGGCGATCAGGTGATGCCGGCCGGCGTCGCGCCGGGCCGCAGCGCTGACCTCGGCGAGTCGTCGATCGCGTAGCCGAGCGCGTCGACCACCTCGACCACGCCGCCCACCTGGCGGGCCAGCCGCAGCGCGAGGTGCCGGGTCGACCAGCGGTCGAGCTGCCCGGTCAGGGCCACCACGCCGCCGTGGACGGCCACGTCCACCACGCCGGACGGCACGCCGAGCGTGCGGCGCAGCACGTCGACCACGTCCCAGCGGATCCCGGCGTCCCGACGCAGATGCACCTTGAGCAGGTCGCCCCGGGTCACGATGCCGACCAGACGGCCCAGGTCGTCGACCACGGGCAGCCGCTTGACCTGCCGCTCGTCCATGAGCCGGGCCGCCTCCGGCAGCGGGGCGTCCGGTGCCACGGTGACCGCGGGCGCGGTCATCAGGTCGGCGGCCAGGGTGGCGGACGCCTTCGCGTGCGCCTCGCGTCGGTGCCGGCTGGCGAAGACCCGCCGCTGCCGCGGCCGGCCCAGCAGCTCCACCTTGTACAGCAGGTCCGCCTCCGAGACCACGCCGAGCACCCGCCGCGTCCCGTCCACCACCGGCACCGCCGTGACCCGCCTGCCGGCCAGCCCGTCGATGATCTCCCGGTACGTCGTGCCCTCCCGTACCGACAGCACGTCGGCGGTCATCACGTCCCGCACCTGCCACGTACGCATGGCGACCTCCTCGTTCCCGCCACCGACGCTACGGACCGGCGGTGGTCGGGAGCAGGGGCGCGGGAACCGCCCGGCCGGGCCGGAAGTCCCGGCCCGGGCTGCCCTCCGGGTCAACCGGCCGGCACGGACCCCACCGGCTGCGCGCCGGACCGGGCCGGGAAGTCCGCCGGGCCGCGGGGCGCCGGCTCGGCGTCCCGGGGTGGCTCGACGGTCAGCAGCTCCGCCGGCGCCGGCTCGACCTCGACCCGGCAGTCGTGGAAGGCCGGCGCGCCACCCAGGTCGGCGTCGCGGACCGCGGTGACCGCGTTGACGGTGGCCCGTCCCGGGCTCAGCCGCGCCCAGTACGCCTTGTAGGTGAAGGCCAGCCCGGGCCGGGTGGCGTCGTCCACGGCGACCGCCGCCAGGAAAGCGCCCCGGTCGTTGCGCACCCGCACCGCGTCGCCGTCGGCGAGCCCACGCGCCGCCGCGTCGTCCGGGTGCAGGTGGACCCGGGGCGGCCCGGTCCGCCGGGCGTGCCAGGGCAGCGAGGCGAAGGTGGAGTTCATCAGGAACCGGCCGGCCGGGGCGACCAGCACCAGCGGGAACCGGCGGGCCAGCTCCCGGTCGGTCGCCTCCACCGGCGGGGTGTGCCCGGGCAGCGGGTCCACCCCGAGCCGGACCAGCGACGGGTCGTGCAGCCGGGCCCGACCGTCGGGGGTGCGGAACCCGCCGTGGGCGTACGGTGCGCTGCCCACCGCCACCCCGGTGGTCCGGACGTACGTGCGTTCGCGCAGCTCCTCGAAGCTGACCGGGGTGCCGCGCAGCAGTTGCCGGGCCAGCTCCTCGTCGCTGTCGCGCAGCCGGGGATGGTCGATGCCCAGCGCGGCGGCCAGCCGGCGGAAGATCTCGGTGTTCGGCAGCGCCTCGCCGGGCGCCTCGGTGACCGGCAGGTTCAGCGTCGTGTAGTGGTGGCCGTAGGAGGAGTGCAGGTCGAGGTGCTCCGGCTGCATGGTGGCCGGCAGCACCACGTCGGCGTAGTCGCAGGTGTCGGTCCAGCGCTGCTCCAGCACCACGGTGTGCAGGTCGTCGCGGCGCAGGCCGGCGAGCAGCCGGTTCTGGTCCGGTGCGGTGGCCGCCGGGTTCGCGTTGAACACCACCAGCGAGGTCACCGGCGGGTCGGCCTCCCCGGTGAGCACGGCGGCGAGCCGGCTCATGTTCACCGACCGGGCGGGCGGGGCCGGCATGTCCGGCGGGCGGACCACCGGCCCCTCCTCGATCGGGTGGTGCCCGCTGGTCGACACCAGGGCGCCCCCGCCCGGGTACCGGAAGTCGCCGGTGACCAGCGGCAGCGCGCAGATCGCCCGGATCGCCTGCCCGGCGCCGTGGTGGCGTTGCAGCCCCAGCCCGACCCGCACGGCGGTGGGCCGGGTGGTGGCGATCCGGGTGCCGAGGTCGCGGACCACCTCGACCGGCAGGCCGCACTCGGCGGCGGCGCGCTCCACCGGCCACTCGCCGAGCCGGGCGGCCAGCTCCGGCCAGCCGACGGTGTGCGCGGCCAGCCACTCCTCGTCGGCCGCGCCGGCGTCCAGCACGTGCCGCATCAGGCCGAGCGCCAGCGCCGCGTCGGTGCCGGGCAGCGGGGCCACGTGCTGGTCGCTGCGGGCCGCGCTGTCGGTGCGCAGCGGGTCGATGGTGACCAGGTACGCGCCGCGCTCCCGGGCCTGCTGGATGAACGGCCAGAGGTGCAGGTTGGTGGCGAGCGGGTTGGCGCCCCAGAGGACGATCAGCCGGGCGTCCACGATCGACTCGGGCTCGAAGCCGACCGAGCCGCCGTAGATCGAGCGCAGCGCGGCCTGCGCCGCCCCGGTGCAGATGGTGGTCTCCAGCCGCGACGCGCCCAGGTGCGCGAAGAGCCGCGGACCCAGGGACCAGCCCTGCACGTGGCCCATGGTGCCGGCGAAGTAGTACGGGAGGACCGACTCGGGCCCGTCCCGGTCGATGCCGGCGCGCAGCCCGGTGGCCGCCCGGGCGATCGCCTCGGCCCAGCTCGCCGGCCGGTAGGAGACCCGCCCGACCCCCTTCGGCCCGGTCCGGACGTAGGGGGTGGTGAGCCGGTCGGGGCCGTTGACCGCGTCGAGGTAGCGGTTGACCTTGCCGCAGAGCGCCCCACGGGTGAACGGGTGATCACGGTCGCCGCGCAGCGCGACGGCGCGGCCGTCCGCCACCGTGAGCTGCCAGACGCAGGTGTCGGGGCAGTCGAGCGGGCAGGCGCCGGGGTGGGTGCTGCGAGCCATGCGGCGAGCCTACCGAGCCACGGCCGCGCGGCGCTGACCTGAGCGCGCCGGGCGCGGGCACCCCGGACCGCCGGCCCGACGCGCTGGGCGGCGGCCCGGGGGCGCCATGCCGGCACGGCCCCTCGGCGGGCCGCCGACCGGCTCGGGCCGCCGTTTGCCGCCGCCCGGGCCGGGTAACCGGCGGGTCGTCCGCCGCCGCGTCGGCGGCCGGTGGTCACAGGAGGCTGGTGTGCGGTTTCCCCGATTCGTGGAGGCGGTGTCCCGCCGGGCCGAGCTGCCCGACGACCTGGCCGCCACGATCTCCCGCGCGGTGCTGCAGACCCTCGCCGACCGGGTCACCGGCGGCGAGTCCGGCGACCTGGCCGCCCAGCTGCCCGACGAGCTGAGCGGCTACCTGACCGCCCCGGCCGAGGAGCCGGCGACCGGCGGCGCGGTCGACTTCGTGCACCGGGTCGCCGACCGGGCCGCGGTGGACCCGGCGGTGGCCGAGATGGGCACCCGCGCGGTGCTGACCACGCTGCGCGAGACGGTGACCGTGGGCGAGTTCCACGACCTGGTGGCCCAGCTGCCGAAGGGCTTCGACGCGATGGTCGACCCGATCCCGCGCCCGCCCTACGGCGCCCCCTGAGCCGCGTCGGCCCGGCTCACCACTGCTCGGGCGGGTCGGCCAGCTCGGCCTCGGGCAGCTCCTGCGGCTCCGCCACCCAGGCCGAGTAGACCGGCAGGCTGTGCCAGGGCCCGCCATTGCTGTCGGTGGCCACCGCGACCACCGCGTACGGGTGCCCGAAGCGCAGCTCCGCGCGGCGGGCCACGCCCTCCGGCGGCAGGCCGGCGGCCACCCCGAACGCGGTCACCGCAGCCGCCTCGAAGCCGTACCGCCCGTACCGGGCCACCGCCGACTGCACCGCCGCGTACGGCAGATCCGGGTTGCCGAGCAGCGTGCCGAGCGCCCGCGCGGCGGCGTCGAAGCCGAACCCGGCCGGCGTGAGGTCGTGCCGGCTCTCCGCCGACCAGCAGGGCAGCACGGCGCTGGCCAGCTCCTCCCGGCCGTCCCGGGCGAAGGTGCGGATCGGCTCCTCCCGTACCGTCCAGGCGGGACCGTCACCGAGCGGCAGGTCGAACAGCGACCGCCGGCCGGGCCGCTGCCCCGCGGGCCCGGTGGCCGCGCTCACGGCCAGTTCCTGGGCCGCGGCGAGCACGTCCACCGCCGGCACGTCCGGGGCGGCGGCGACCGAGAAGACCAGCAGGCCCGCCTCGCCGTCGGCGCCCGGCGCCGGCCGGGCCGGCGCGGCGTGCACCGCGACGTCCCCGGCCCGCGCGCTGGCCGCGATCCAGCAGGAGTGCCCGTGCCAGGGGGTACGCAGCACCCGCGCCAGCCGGCCCGCCCACGCGCTGCCGGCGCCGAGCTGGTCGGCCGGCGCCACCTGGAACGGGTCCGCCCAGGACACCCGGGTGGCCAGCGCGCTGGCCAGGATCAGCAGGGTGTCCGCCTCGACGGCCACCGGGAACCGTTCGATCAGCCCGCCGGTACGCTCCCGGGCCCAGGCGTCGAGGGCGGCCTGGTCGGGCAGCGGGCCGCGCTCGGTGCGCTCCGGCAGGCCGGCCCGCCACCGGGCCAGCCCGTCGAAGGGCTGCCGTTCCCAGAGCGCGGTGGCCGCCGCGACCAGCGGGTGCGGCGCGGCCAGCAGCGCGTGGGCCGCCGCCGAGGCGGTGGCCGCGTCGGTGCCGAGGGCGTCCTCCAGCCCGGCCCGGGCGTCACCGGTGGCGGCGGGGGCGGTGAGGGCGAGCAGCAGCCAGGCGCCCAGCGGGGAGGCGATGTGGTGGGCCTCGCCGGCGGCGCCGTGCAGCCGCTCGGCGTACCGGGCGAGCGGTAGGTGCAGAGGGGTCACCGCTCCACTGTGCCGGTTGCCGGCGCGTACGTCACGACCACAGCTCGAACGGCTCATCGATCTCCGTGCCGGCCAGGAACGCCGGCAGCAGCTCCGGCAGCCGCCCCGGGTAGCAGCGCGGCCGGTCGGCGACCAGCTCGGCCACCGGCCACCAGCGGAAGCCGAAGTAGTCCTCCACCTCGTAGTCGAGCCGGTGCGTCTCGTCGATGTCGGGTCCCGGCCCGGGCAGCCGTACCGGGACCACCACCTCGTCCTGGAGGTGGCGCAGCCGGCGGTGCACGAAGCTGGCCCGGCGCCGCCAGGTCGGCGCGCCGACCTCGGCCGGGCCGACCACGATCCCGGTCTCCTCCCGCAGCTCCCGCAGCGCCGCGTCGAGGTAGGTCTCCCCGGGGTCGAGGCCGCCGCCGGGCAGCTCCCACCAGACGCCCAGCCGGGGGTGCTCCGGGTCCCGGGTGTGGAACAGCAGCACCCGCTCGGCGCTGTCGAGCACCACCAGGCGGACCGCGCGGCGCTCGATCACCGGCAGGTCGCGGGGCAGTTCGGGTTGCACGGCTCCTCCGGAGGGACGGTGGCGACGGCGCCACCCTGCGATGATGGTGATCATGTCGCAGCTCTTCGGCGAGGTCGCCGACGACTACCACGAGGCCCGCCCAGGCTATCCAGCGGAGCTCGTCGAGGCGATCCGCGGGTACCACGGCGGCCCGCCGGTCACCCTCGTCGAGGTCGGCGCCGGGACCGGCCTGGCCACCCGGACACTGCTCGACCTGGGCGCGCGGACGACCTGCGTGGAACCGGACCGCCGGATGGCGGCCGTGCTCGCCGCCCGCTTCCCGGAGGTCGAGGTGGTCGCCGCCGCGTTCGAGGAGTGGACCCCGCCGGCCGGCGGCGTGGCCGCGCTGGCCTGCGCGATGGCCTGGCACTGGCTCGACCCGGCCACCCGCAACCGGCGGGCGTACGACGCGCTCACGCCCGGCGGCACCCTGGCCGTCTTCGGCCACCGCTACGACTACCTGGACCCGGCCCACGCCGCCGGGCTGCGGGCGGCGTTCGAGTCCGTCGATCCGCAGCCGACCACGGACCGCCCGGACGGCTGGGTCCACGACGACGTGCTCGCCAGTGGGCTCTTCACCGACGTGCGGTCGCGGATGTTCCGCCGGGCCGTGCCGCTGGACACCGCGGCGTACCTGCGCCTGGTTGCCACCTTCTCGCCGCAGCTCAAGCGCCCGCCGGAGCTGCGGGAACGGGTGCGCGACGCGCTGCGCGCGACGATCGACGGGTTCGGCGGCAGCGTGGTGCTCGACCTGCGCACCACCCTGGTGCTGGCCCGCCGCCCGGCCTGACCGGCCTCAGCCGGGATCCGGGTGGCCGGTCAGCTCGGCGTGCCGCAGCCGGACCGGGGTGCCCCGGCGCAGCGAGTTGGGGATCTCCGCGATCGCGTCGACCCGGTCCACCAGCTCCCGCAGCCGCGCCGCGTCCGCGTCGCCGTCGAGCCGTACGTCGTAGCCGATCTCGGTGGAGACGGCGGGGTCGCCGGTGAAGTCGCCGTGCACGGTGATCTCGACCCGGTGCAGGGTGATGCCCAGCGCCCGAGCCTCCCGGAACAGGTCGTTGGAGACGCAGCCGGCGACGGCCAGATAGAGCAACTGCCCGCCGTTGAAGCCGAGCCCGTCCCCGCCACCGTCGGCCGGCCGGTCCACCACCAGCGTGAACGGCCCGGCGGACCCGATCGCCGCGGGCCGGTCCGGCAGGCTGCGGGTACGCACCTCGAAGGGCATCGGACCACCTCCGTACCCGACTCAACCACCCGGGGCCGGTCGGCCGCCTCGGCGCTTCGGCCCGAACCGGCGTCGACCGCCCGGCCGACCTCGACCGGTGGCCAGGGCCGGCCGGGCCGCCCGGCGACGGCGGGCGATAGGCTGCCGGCCGTGGCAGGTCTGTTGAGGAGCGTGGCGTCCCGGCTCGGCCGGATCACCGGGGGCGCCGCGGCGCCGGCCGGCACCCCGCGGGTGATCCCCGCCCAGCTCGCGCGGCGGCGCCAGGTCGCCGCCCTGCAGCGGCGGGAGCTGGCGTACGCCCCGGAGCTGGACGGCCAGGCCGACCCGGGAGAGATCGTCTGGACCTGGGTCCCCTACGAGGACGACCCCCGGCAGGGCAAGGACCGACCGGTGCTGGTGGTGGGCCGGCAGAGCCGGACGCTGTACGGGCTGATGCTGTCCAGCCAGAGCGACCGGGACGGGCAGCGGCACTGGCTGGCCCTCGGCCCGGGGGAGTGGGACCGCGACAAGCGCCCGAGCTGGGTACGCCTGGACCGGGTGCTCACCATGCGCGAGGACAGCATCCGCCGCGAGGGCGCCGTGCTGGACCGGCCCCGGTTCGACCGGGTGGGCCAGGCGCTGCGCGCCGGCTACGGCTGGCGCTGACGGGCGGGTGGACGAGCGGCTCGCCGCCCGGGTCGCGGCCGAGTTCGGGCTGCGCCTGGTCAGCTCCGCCCCGGTGGACCTGGGCGCGGATCCGGCCGCCCGGACCTGGCGGGCGACCACCGCCGACGGTCACGCGTACGCGGTGAAGCTCACCGGCGGGGGCACCCCGGCCGGCTCGGTGGTGGCCGCGCTGCTGGCCGAGCGGGGCGTACCCGGTGTGCCCGCGCCGCTGACCACCCGGGACGGGCGGCTCGACGCCGTCCACGACGGGCGCCGCCTCACCGTGGTGCCGTGGGTCTCCGACGAGCCGGCCCCCGACGGCGACCTGCGCGCCGCGCACTGGCGCGGCTACGGCGCGCTGCTCGCCGCCGTCCACGCGGTCCCGGTGACCGGCGAGCTGGCGGGGCTGCCCCGCGAGGACCACAGCCACGCCGCGGTCGGGGCGGCCGTCCGCGAGACGGACCGCCGGTTGCGCGCGGTCGACGGGGCCACGGCCGACCGCTGGACCGGGGAGGTGGTTGCCCACTGGCGGGCCGCCGGCGCCGACCTCGACCGGCTGCTCGCCGCGGTGGACCGGCTCGGCGCGGAGTTGCGGGCCCGCCCGGCCGAGCTGGTCGTCTGCCACGGCGACCCGCACCTGGGCAACCTGCTGCTCGGCGCGGACGGGCAGGTCTGGTTGATCGACTGGGACGACGCCGTGCTCGCCCCGCGGGAACGCGACCTGATGTTCGTCCTCGAGGGCGGGCCGGCGTTCGCGCCGCGGGGGCGGGTGGACGAGGCGTCCTTCCGGGCCGGCTATGGGCCGGTGACGCCGGACCCGCTGCGGCTGGCGTACCACCTCGGGGTGCGGGCGCTGGACGACATGTGGAGCTGGTCGGCGGAGGCGGCCGATCCCGGGCGGCCGGAGGCGGACCGGGTGCGCGCGCTGCGGATCCTGGCCGGGCTGCGGTCGCCGTCGGGGCTGCTCACCCTGGCCCGGGGTGCGCTGGCGGCGGCGGGCCGCTGGCCGCGGTGACCGGCCGGCCGCTCAGCACTCGGCCATCAGCTCCCGCGCGGCGCGCGCGGCGCTGACGCTCTTCGCCTGGTACATCGCGGCGTCCGCCCGGCAGAGCGCGTCGGTGAGCTGGGTGGGTCCGTGTACCGGTGCGAGCCCGACGGACGCGGTGACCTGCACCGTCCGGGTGCCGACCGGGATGGGCGCGGCGAGCGCCTCGCAGAGCCGGCGGGTGGCGTGCTCGATCCACCGACGGTCCATGGTGGGGCTGGCCAGCAGGCCGGCGAACTCGTCGCCGCCGAGCCGGGCCACCAGGTTGTCCCCGGCGAACGCGGCCAGCCGCTGCGCGACGCTGATCAGCACCTGATCGCCGGCGGCGTGCCCGTAGCGGTCGTTGACCTGCTTGAAGCCGTCGAGGTCGAGCACCACGGCGACCAGCGGCCGGCCGGCCGGGTTGGTCAGCAACGCCGCCGCGAGCCGGAAGAAGGCCCGCCGGTTCGGCAGGCCGGTGAGCGGGTCGTGGCTGGCCGCGTGCCGTTCGGCCTCCAGTTCGGCCTGGAGCAGTTCGACCTCCGCCTCGGCGCGCAGCGCCCGGCGGCGCAGTTGCCAGACGGAGACCAGGGCACCGACGGCGGAGACTCCGGAGGCGACGGTCATCGGATCCGGCACGCGCCCTCCTCCCCGTAACGCACGGGTCTGGGCCCCCGCCCGCGCTCGTCTCGACCGGCAGCCTGGTTACCCAAAGTGAACGGTTGGGCACACCGCACGTGCGTTATCATGCTCGCTGTCCAATGCAGATGCAATAGCAGATGCACGTGCATCACGATCCTGAATAGACGACATCCCCTCCGCCGCCAGCACCGCCCCTCCCCGCGGCACCGGCTGGCTCGGCCCAGAAAGACGCCCAATGCAGCAGCCTGAGAACGGCGTACCCACCAGCCAACTGCCGCCGTTGCGGTGGCAGAAGAGCCGCCGGAGCAACCCCAGCGGGAACTGTGTCGAGCTGGCCGAGCTGCCCGGCGGCGCCGGGATCGCGGTGCGCAACTCCCGGCACCCGGAGGGTCCGGCGCTGATCTACAGCGTGGACGAGATCGCCGCCTTCGTGCTCGGCGCCCGCGACGGCGACTTCGACCACCTGATCGCCGGCCGCCCGTCCCCCTGACCCGACCGACTCGGCCGTCCGGGGGAGTTCACCTCACCGAGGGTTCATGGCATGCTTACTCGTCGGTTGGGCTGGGGCGCCCGGCCGACACCCGCCGGCATGCGAAGGACGCGCACGTGACGATGGTGCCCGCCGAGGGCGGCCCGGCCAGTGGGCCGACGGTGCTGCGCATGCTGCTCGGGGGGCAGTTGCGCCGCCTGCGGGAAGGCGCCGGGGTCACCCGGGAGGCGGCCGGCTGGGAGATCCGCTCCTCCGAGTCCAAGATCAGCCGGATGGAGCTGGGCCGGGTCGGCTTCAAGGAGCGCGACGTCGCCGACCTGCTCACCCTCTACGGCGTCACGGCCGAGCAGGAACGGGCGGCGCTGCTGGCCCTGGCCCGCGACGCCAACAGCCCCGGCTGGTGGCACCGCTACGGCGACGTCCTGCCCAGCTGGTTCCAGTCCTACCTCGGCCTGGAGGCCGCCGCCGCGCTGATCCGCACGTACGAGGTGCAGTTCGTGCCCGGCCTGCTCCAGACCGCCGACTACGCCCGCGCGGTGATCCTCCTCGGTCACCAGGGCGCCCCGCCCGAGGAGCTCGAACGCCGGGTCGGCCTGCGGATGAAGCGCCAGGAGCTGCTGCACCGCCCCGACCCGCCGCAGCTCTGGGCGGTGCTCGACGAGGCCGCCCTGCGCCGGCCGATCGGCGGGCACGCCGTGATGCGTGCCCAGCTGGACGCCCTGATCGAGGCCACCGCCGCCGCGCACATCCGGTTGCAGGTCGTGCCCTTCGACGCCGGCGGGCACGCCGCGGCCAGCGGTGCCTTCAGCATCCTGCGCTTCGGCGACGAGGACCTGCCCGACATCGTCTACATCGAGCAGCTCACCAGCGCGATCTACCTCGACAAGCGCGACGACCTCGACTACTACGCGCTGGCCATGGAACGGCTCTGCGTCGAGGCCGCCCCGCCCGAGAGCACGCCCGAGCTGCTCGCCAAGATCCGCGACGAGCTCTACCCGGGCTGACCCGGCCGGGCGTTTCCCCGGCTGCCGGGCCCGCTCGTCGACCCCCCGGGTGGTGCGGGTGCGACCCGGTTCGGTTGGGAATCGCCCGACCGGTGCGGAACCGGGCACCGGGTTGGCCGAGCCGGCCGGGCGGCAGGCAGACTGGGGCACCATGTCGCCGTTGACGCCCTCGCTGCGCCTGCACGATCGGTACGTCCTGCGCGAGCGCATCGGACTCGGCGGGATGTCCGAGGTGTGGCGCGCCGACGACGAGGTGCTGCACCGCCCCGTCGCGGTCAAGGCCCTCGCCACGCAGCTCGCCGCCGACCCGCACCTGCGCGCCACCATCCAGCGCGAGGCGCGCGCCGCGGCCCGGCTCACCCACCCGCACGTGACCCAGGTGTACGACTACGGCGAGGCCACCCTGCCCGACGGCGCGGTCGTGCCGTACCTGGTGATGGAGTTGGTGGAGGGGCGCACGTTGGCCGACCGGTTGTCCGGCGGCCCGCTCGCCTGGCCCGAGGCGGTCCGGTTGGCCGGCCAGGTCGCCGGCGCGCTGGCCGCCGCGCACAAACTCGGCGTGGTGCACCGCGACATCAAGCCCGGCAACGTCATGCTCACCGAGACCGGCGCGAAGGTCCTCGACTTCGGCATCGCCACGCTCGCCGGCCCCCGGCACCCGCTGGCCGGCCAGACCGGCGAGCTGATGATGGGTACGCCCGCCTACTTCGCCCCGGAGCGGATGACCCCCGGCCCGGCGAACCCGGCCAGCGACGTGTACGCCCTCGGCGCACTGCTCTACCGCACCCTCACCGGCCGGGCCCCGCTGCCCGTGCAGACCTGGGACGACGTACTCGACCTGCGGACCCAGCGGCCCCCGGTGCCGCCGCTGCGCATCCCCGGGCTCCCCGCCGACGTCGCCGAGCTCACCCTGGCCTGCCTCGCCGCGGACCCGGCCGGGCGACCCACCGCCGCCCAGCTCGCGGCCCGCTTCGGCGCCGGCCGGCCCGCCGACCCGCCGACCGCGGTCCTGCCCACGGTGGCCCAGCCCGAGCAGGCCCCGACGCTGATCGACCGGGCCGCCGTGCCGGTCCACCCGACCCCGCCACCGCGAGCCGCGGCCCGCCCGGTCCCGCCACCGCGAACCGTGGCCGGCCCGCCGGTCCGGTCCAACCGGCTCCTCGGCGTGCTCCTCGCGGCCGGCCTGGTGCTGCTGCTCGGCCTCGTCGGCACGCTGCTGCTCGACGACGACCCGCACTCGCCCGCGGCCACCGCGCCGGGCACCACCGCCCCGGCCGACGAGCCGGCCCCCGAGTCGTCCAGCGCGCCCGCGCCGGCCACCACCGGGCCCGCCAGCGCCCGCCCGGCGCCGGTCACCCTGCGCCAGCTCGCAGCGCAGTTCGCGGACCTCCTCAGCCAGGCCGTGGCGGACGGCCGGGTCGACGGGAAGATCGCCAACGACCTGCGCAAGAAGGCGGGCGAGCTGGACCGGGGCAAGCCCAAGGACCGCGCCAAGCGGATCGAGGACCTCCGCGAGCGCATCGACGACGCCGCCGACGACGGCACGCTCGACCAACGGACCGCCGCCGCCCTCCAGCGGCTGCTCGCCGCGTACGCGCTGCTGCACGGCCGCGGCCAGGGCTGACCGGGGGCCGTAGCAGGCTCCGGTCAGTCCAGCCGCACCGGGTCGCCGACGCGGACCTGCCCCGGGCGCACCACCTGCGCGTACCCGCCGACGCAGGGCTGCGCCGCCAGGCCGGGCAGCGGCACCACCCGGTTCAGCCGCGCGGGCGCGCGCAACGCGTCCGGGTCGCGGGGGAGCGGGCCGTGCGCCAGGGTCGGGACCGCGCAGCGGGGCGTCGGCGCCAGCATCCGCAGCACCACCTCGTCGCCGAGCCGCAGCTCCCGCCCCACCCAGTCGTTCTCGGCGAAGCCCGCGCCCTCGGTGTCGAGCAGCAGGTTCGGCCGGTACCGGGCCGGGTCGACCACGCCGGCCGGCACGGCCGCGCCGAGCCGGCGCAGGGTCGCGGTGGTCACCAGGTGCAGCGGCGCGAAGTCGACGAAACTGCCCGGCGGGGCGGCCGCCCCGAGCCGACCCTCGTCCATCGGCACCGGAACCGTCACACCCGCCGCGAGCACCGCCTCCGGGCGGGACCGTTCGAGAACGGCGTCCGGCGGTGGAGTGTCGACCAACGTCACCGGCTCGCCCAGCACCTCGGAGAGCACCGCGTCCACCCGGTCGTCGTCCGCGCCGACGGTGCGGCCGTCGGGCAGCACGATCCGGACCGGTCCGGCCCCGGCGGCCCGCAGCCTGAGCAGGGCCCGCCAGCGGTACGGATTCTTCGCGCTGGCCACCCGGCCGGACACCCGGTCCAACAGCGCGAGCCGCCGGTCGCCGACCAGCCCACCCGCCCGCACCTCCGCCGCGTCCAGTTCCTCGCCGAGCAGCGACTTCACCGGGTAGCGCCGGATCCCGGCGATCTGCCCGAGCAACACCTGCCACCCCTCACCCGGGCCGCTCCACCCGTCATCCGTACCCTCCCCGGACCGCGGCCCGCCACGTGGGTGGGCCGGCCGCCGCCGGCGCTCAGTGGAGAGTCGCCCGTACCAACTCGCCGGTGCCCGTGCCGGCCCGCCCCACCGGCGACCCGTCCGGCATCCAGATCCCCGAACCGCCCGCCGCCCGCGGGTAGCCGCCACCGGTGCCCCCGGCGAAGCTCGCCACCGCCACCCACACCCGGTGCGTGGTGGCGATCCGTCGGGCCCGCTCCGCCGGCACCGCCGCGTCGTCGGCCGTCTCCAGCACCCCGGCGAGGTACGCGTCCGCGCCCAGGGCCGCCGTCCCGGCCGCGTGTTCGGCGATTCCGGTGTCCCGGCACACGGCCAGGCCGAGCCGCCAACCGTCCACCTCGAGCACCGCCGGTCGGGTGCCGGGCGCGAACCGGTCCGGCTCCGCGCCACCCAACCACATCTTCCGGTACGCCACCCGGGCGCCGCCCCCGTCCACCGCGAGGACCGCCAGGTAGGGCCGGCTTGGCCCCGGCGCCGGGGCACCCACCAACGCCACCGCCCCCGTCTCGGCGCACGCCACCACGAGCGGCGCGAGCCGGGCGTCCCCGGGCCGCACCGGCTCGGCGTCCAGCTCGTACCCGGTCAGCGACAGCTCGGGAAAGACCACCACCCGCGCCCCGGCCGCGCGCACGGTCGCGGCGTGCACGGCCGCGTTGCCGGCGACGTCGTACGAGCGGCAACGCGGTTGGGCGACCGCCAGGCGCAGCGGCGTACGCATCGGCCCCACCCTTCTTCCTCCACCGTCGGTGCCCGCAGCCTAGGCGTCACCGGCCCAACCCGCCTTCCCCGATTGCGGCATGGTGTGGTGTCCGTGGCCGGGAAGGGCCGCTTTGCCGCATCCGGAGTTGACCATCCCGGCCGGGCGCCGTGGCCGTCGCTGGGTGGTATGTCCGGTCCGACGGTGACCCGGGACATCCCCCGGCCGGAATGGTTGGCGGCCGGGGGTCGTTGAACACGGGTGAACGGCCGAGGAAGAGCGCCTCACCCCGGGTGCCTGCCCTGCGGGAATGATGGTGGGCAGCCGGTCGTTACACCTGGTCCCGGCGCCGTGAAGAGGCCCCCGCCCCGCGGGCCGGGTGATCCCCCCTTTCAAGACTTTCTGAGCGCCTGACGGTGCTTGCGCACGTTGCGACCCCCATCGCCGTGTGCGCCGACCCCCGAATGGAGCTTTCCCATGAACACGATGCTGCGTAAGAGCGTGCTCGGTATCGCTGGTCTGACCGTTGCCGGTGGTCTCGCCGCCGGTCCGCTGAACCATCACGAGGCCACCCCGAACACCGCCCTGACCGAGGCCGCCGTCGTGCAGGCCGACAAGCCGGACATGGGCAAGCTGATCCCGCACGGTGTGCAGGGCGCCCAGTCGCGTATCGACCTGTCCGATGAGCAGACCGCCAACGCCAAGGCCATCATCGCCGCCACGAAGAAGGCCGGTCTGCCGGAGCGGGCCGCGGTGATCTCCATCGCGACCAGTCTGCAGGAGTCGAAGCTGGAGAACCTGGGCCACCTCGGCGACCGCAACGACCACGACTCGCTGGGCCTGTTCCAGCAGCGCCCGAGCTCGGGTTGGGGCACGCCGGAGCAGATCACCGACCCCGAGTACTCCACCCTCGCCTTCCTCAAGGGCCTCAAGCAGGTCGACGGCTGGCAGGACATGCCGCTGACCGTCGCCGCGCAGACCGTGCAGGTCTCGGCCTACCCGGACGCCTACGCCCAGTGGGAGCAGCAGGCCGCCGACATCGTCGCCCAGCACTGGAACAGCTGACCACAACCACCAACCACCAAGCGTGAGAGCTGACAAGCTCAGGAACGTGACTGCCGCTGGCCGGCACCCGAACCGGGTGCCGGCCAGCGGCGTCTGTGTGCCCGTAGGGCCAGGCAGCCCAAGCCTCAGCAGGCTGCGCACACGGCAGCGCAGCCCAGGCCCCGGCGGCTGCGGTGCAACCGGTGCTTCAGCGGGCCGCGTGCAGCCGGCGCTTCAGCAGGCCGCGTACAACCGGCGGGTTCCCGCGCCGGCGGCCCACGCCGCGCGGTCGCTGAACCGGCACCCGAAGTCGGCTGCCCGCACCGCCCGCGGATCGGTGACCGCGTCGCCGGCCGGCCGCTTCCCGGTGCGTACCCAGGAAACCAGGTCGTCCCAGGCGGCGCCGGCCTCGGCCGGGCTGAACTCGCAGTGCTGCGCGGCGCGGACGGCGCGCTGCACGACCAGCCGGCTGCGCCCGTGCCATGCCGCGTCCCGGGCGTAGGCCTGCTCCATGCTGAAGGGTACGAAGAGGTCGCCGAGGTCGTGCAGGGTGAGTACCGGCACGGTGGGCCGGCCGTTGATCCGGGGCACCTCGGTCAGCGTCGGGGACAGCCGCTGCCGCAGGTTCTCCGGGGCGACCCGCTGCACGGTGGCGTTCAGGTCGACCGGGCTGTTCGGGGAGTACCGGGTGAGCAGGTTGGTGGCGAGCTGGCCGGGCCGCTGGGCGGGGGAGTCGCCGCCGTCGGTGGTGGTGATGCCGAACAGGAAGTCCTTCCAGACCGCGAAGGCCGCGTCGGCGCCGGGCCGGGGACCGCCGGAGCGTTCGATGGTGACGGCGCGCAGCTGCTTGCCGAGGTCGTTGGTGGTGTCCGGACCGCCCGGCGTGAGGCCGGCCAGGCCCAGCGCCACCTGGATCCGGGGCACCGCGTTGGTCAGGTAGTCGGCCGGCGTCGGGTAGGCGCGCACCCCGGCGAGGGCCTGCGCGACGAGGTTGTAGTCGAGGAAGAAGTCGAACAGCTCGTGGTCGCCGAGGACGCCGCACATGGGCAGCGCCCCGTCGTAGTAGCCCGGGTACTGCTCCAACGAGCGGCCGATGATGTGCCCGCCCATCGACACACCGGCGAGGTACACCCGGTGTGGGCGTCGCACCGTGTCGGCGAAGAGGTCGGCCAGGTGCCGGGTGCTGAGCACGCCGGAGCGGATGTCGTAGCCGTTGCGGTCGTACGAGGACGACGCCCAGGCGTATCCCTGCCCGAGCAGGCGCTGGCGCAGGTCGTACGCGGGCGGCTCGGGGGAGAGCTCGGTGCCCTGACCGCGGTAGCCGTGCGCCCACATGACGAGGTCGCCGTTCCAGCGGGCGGGGGTCTCGATGATGTAGCCGGCGTGCTCGTGCACGCCCTGGCGGACGGTGGTGGGCGCGCCGCCGACGACCAGCGGCGCCAGGGGCGGGTTGCTGATGGTGTAGCCGGGCAGCGGCTGGCCGCCGTCGGTGCCACGGTCGCCCGCGACGGCGGGGGTGGCGCCGGCGAGGCCGGCCGCGAGGGTGAGGGCCGCGCCGGCGGCGAGCAGCCGGCGGACCAGGCGGGTGGATGAGGTCAGCATCGTTGCTCCCCCGGGGACGGGTGCCGCCCCGGGACGGGGGCGGCCAGGCGGGACGGATGCCTACCGGCCGGTAGCGCCCTGAACGTAGGCCCGACCTCGACCCCTGTCAATCGCTGACTGACCGCATGGTCAGCCCGGCCCGCCCGCTCCGGCCACAGTGGCGGCTCAGACCAGACCGTGCGCCAGCATCGCCTCGGCGACCCGGCGGAAACCGTTGATGTTCGCGCCGGCCACGTAGTCGCCGGGCAGGCCGTACTCCTCGGCGGTGGCCCAGCAGCGGGCGTGGATGTCCCGCATCGTCTCCCGCAACCGCTGCTCCGACTGGGCGAACGTCCACGCGTCCCGGCTGGCGTTCTGCTGCATCTCCAGCGCGCTCACCGTCACCCCGCCCGCGTTGGCCGCCTTGCCCGGGGCGAACCGCACCCCGGCCCGGCCCAGGATGCGCACCGCCTCCGGGGTGGTCGGCATGTTGGCTCCCTCCACCACCGCGACGCAGCCGCCGGCGACCAGCGCCGTGGCCTCCGCGCCGCCGATCTCGTTCTGCGTCGCGCAGGGCAACGCCAGATCGCAGGGCACCTCCCAGACGGTACGACCGGAGACCGCCACCGCGTGCGGCACATGCCGCACGTAGTCGTCCAGCCGGACCCGGCGCTCCTCCTTCAACTCCCGCAGCAGCTCCAGGTCGATGCCCTTCTCGTCCAGCACGTACCCGTCCGAGTCGGAGCAGGCCACCACCGTGCCGCCGAGCTGGTGCACCTTCTCGATCGCGTAGACGGCCACGTTGCCCGAGCCGGAGACCACCACCCGCTTGCCGTCCAGGCCGTCCCCGGTCTGCTTCAGCATCTCCTCGGCGAAGAAGACCGCCCCATAGCCGGTCGCCTCCCGCCGCACCTGCGCACCCCCGTACGCGAGCCCCTTGCCGGTGAGCACCCCCGACTCGTACCGGTTGGTGATCCGCTTGTACTGCCCGAACAGATAGCCGATCTCCCGGCCACCCACCCCGACGTCCCCGGCCGGCACGTCCGTCTGCGCGCCGATGTGCCGGTACAACTCGGTCATGAAACTCTGGCAGAAGCGCATCACCTCCCGGTCCGAGCGGCCCTTCGGGTCGAAGTCCGCGCCCCCCTTGCCGCCGCCGATCGGCAGCCCGGTCAACGCGTTCTTGAAGATCTGCTCGAAGCCGAGGAACTTCACGATGCCCAGGTAGACCGACGGGTGGAAGCGCAGACCACCCTTGAACGGCCCGAGCGCACTGTTGAACTCCACCCGGAAACCCCGGTTCACCCGTACCCGGCCGTGGTCGTCCTCCCAGGGCACCCGGAAGATGACCTGCCGCTCCGGCTCGCAGATCCGCTCGACGATCCGCGCGTGCGCGTACTCGGGGTGCCGGGCCAGGGCCGGACCGATGCTCTCCAGCACCTCGCGGACCGCCTGGTGGAACTCGGGCTCACCCGGGTTCCGCTTGACCACGTCCGCGAACACCGTCTCGACGGTCTCCGGCATCACCGTACGCCCCTTCCGGTCCCGGACCGGGCCTCGTCGCCCCGCCGGATCGGCATCCCGCCGACGCCCCCGAGTACGGATCGTCACCGCCGTCCGGTTCACTGATCCGCTGGACGACTGGATCTAGAACGCGGGTCAGCTTGATCGTTGCGATCGGCCCCGTGGGTGGTTGCGGTGGGCGGGTGGGACCCGCCGTGCCCGGCTCCGGGCGGTCAGGCTTGGTCCCTGCGCCGGTCACGGCAGGTCCCACCCGCGTCGTGCGTGCGCACCGTCGGGATGGTCGCCCGTCGGGACAGCCGTGATGGCCGCTCCGGCCGCCGCCCCGGCGCCGCCCGGGCGAGCCGGGTCCGGGAGGACGGTACGCGGCTGCGACGGGTGTGCGGCCCGGCTCCCGCGGTGAGTGGAACGTCATGGAGGTCTCCGGGCTCCGGAAACCTCCATACCGTTCCACCGACGGTTGGACGTCCGTGCACCACTGGGTGGCTTGAGGTGGTCTGTCCGGTTCGGGGGTGTGGTCGGCGGCACCGTGGGCCCGGAATGGCTGGGGGCCGGGGGTCGTTGTATCCGCGTGAACGGCCGAGGAAGACCACCCCACGGGGTGCGGCCCCACCGGGTGCAGGCCCCACAGGGTGCCGGGCCCTCGGGAATGATGGTGGGCCGGCGGTCGTTACATATGGTCCCGGCGCCGCGAAGAGGCCCCCCGCCCCGCGGCCGGGATGATCCCCCTAAGACTTTCCTCTTTGGGTGCGCGCCACCGGCGTGCGTTCCGAAGACCTTTCCCTTTGGGTGCGCGCTTATCGCGTTGTCATCCGTTGAGCGCCTGACGGTGCTTGCGCACACGATGCCGACCCCCCGGTCGGGTGTGCGCCGACCCCCGAATGGAGCTTTGTCATGAACACGATGCTGCGTAAGAGCGTGCTGGGTATTGCTGGTCTGGCGTTCACCGGTGGTGTGTTCGCCGGTCCGATCGCCGCCCACGCCGACACCCCGACCATGCAGGCGAAGCCGGTCGCGGCCGTGCAGGCCGACAAGCCCAGCGTCGACAAGGGCAAGCTGATTCCGCACGGTGTGCAGGGCGCCCAGTCGCGTATCGACCTGTCCGATGAGCAGACCGCCAACGCCAAGGCGATCATCGCCGCCACCAAGAAGGCGGGTCTGCCGGAGCGGGCCGCGGTGATCTCCATCGCCACGAGTCTGCAGGAGTCGAAGCTGGAGAACCTGGGCCACCTCGGCGACAAGAACGACCACGATTCGCTGGGCCTGTTCCAGCAGCGCCCGTCCAGTGGTTGGGGCACGCCGGAGCAGATCACCGACCCGGAGTACGCGACGCTGGCGTTCGAGAAGGGTCTGAAGCAGGTCGACGGCTGGCAGGACCTGCCGCTGACCGTCGCCGCGCAGACCGTGCAGGTCTCGGCCTACCCGGATGCCTACGCCCAGTGGGAGCAGCAGGCCGCCGACATCGTCGCCCAGCACTGGAACAGCTGACCACAACCACCCAAGCACCAAGCACACGCTGGCCGGCACCCGACAACGGGTGCCGGCCAGCGGCGTCTCCCGCCAGCCAAGCACAACCGGCTCAGCGAGCAGCCACCGCCGGCCGACGAACGCCCACCACAGGCCGAAGGGTGAGCGTGCCTGCCGAACCGACGACCGAACACAACGGCCCGACCGAGCAGTCACCGCCGGCCCGCGAAGGCCCACCACGGACCGGAGGCCAGAGCGGACCCGCCGACGACCGAACACAACGGCCTGAGCAAGTACAGCCGGTCACCGCCCGACGCCGAACGCCCACGACGGGCTGGGGGCGAGGGTGACCGGCGCAGGGATCAAGCCTGACCGCCCGGAGCCGGTCACCCTCGCCCCCAGCCCCCAAGCGCAACCACCCAGCCCGGTAGCAGGCCCGAACACCGTGATCATCGACAAGAGCGGAGCGTAGAGTCGGGCGGTGGACCGTACCGAATCGTTGCCCGCCCAGATGCTCCCGCCCGGTGCCGCCCCGGCGGAGCAGCCCAGCGTGCTGCTGCCCGGCCACGACGTGCCGCTCGGCCGTTACACCACGGTGCGGCGGCTGCTGCCGCAGCGGCAGCGGCGGCTGGTCGGGGCGTGGTGTTTCGTGGACCATTTCGGACCGGACGACGTCAACGAACGCCCCGGCATGGAGGTGCCGCCGCACCCGCACACCGGCTTGCAGACGGTCACCTGGCTGCTCGACGGCGAGATCGTGCACCGGGACAGCCTCGGCAACGTGCAGCCGATCCGCCCGGGCCAGCTCAACGTGATGACCTCCGGGCACGGTATCGCCCACTCGGAGCGTTCGCCGGTGGTGCACCCGCCGGTGATGCACGGCGTACAGCTGTGGGTGGCGTTGCCGGATCCGGCGCGTGCCGGGGCCGCGGACTTCGCGCACCACGCGACGCTGCCCCGGTGGCGCGAGGGTGACCTGGACGTCACGCTGCTGGTCGGCGAGGTCGGCGGCGAGCGTTCGCCGGCCGTGGTGTACACCCCGCTGCTGGGCGCGCAGCTCGAGGTTCGCGGTCCGGCGCCGGCCACGTTGCCGCTGCGCCGCGACTTCGAGTACGGCTTGCTGGCGATGTCCGGCGCCGCGGAGGTGGACGGGGTGTCGCTGGAGGTGGGCGCGCTGCTCTACCTGGGCACCGGCCGGGACACGCTCACCGTGCGGGCCACAGCGGGCAGCAAGCTGCTGTTGCTCGGCGGTACGCCGTTCGAGGAGCCGCTGGTGATGTGGTGGAACTTCGTCGGCCGTTCGCACGAGGAGATCGTGGCGGCCCGGGAGGAGTGGATGGCGGGGCGGCGCTTCGGCACGGTGGCCGACGACCCGGCGCCGCCGCTGCCGGCTCCGGCGCTGCCGACCACCCGGCTGAAGGCGCGCGACCGCAGCGGCGGCTTCCAGGACTGAATGCCCGCCCCTCGCCCGGGTAGACGTGGGTATGCCGACCACTGGGATCGCCAGCATCGAGGACAAGAAGCGGCTGGTCCGCCGGCTCGCCGGGGACGGTCGCGGCTTCGCCGAGCAGTACGGGTTCCGGGTGACGAACAACCCGGCGCAGTTGTTCCAGGTGCTCTACCTGTCCGTCCTGCTCGCCCGCCGGGGTGATTTCCGCAAGGCGGTGGACGCCGCGGCGGCGTTGCGGGACGCCGGTTGGGACAGCGCCGCCCGGATGGCCCGCTCGCTGCACGAGGATCGGGTTCGGGTGCTGCGCGGCGCGGGGCAGCGCGGTGACGTGGACGCGCTCGCCTCGACGCTGGGCGACCTGGCCCGGACGGTGGTCGACCGGTATCGGGGTGACCTGCGCCGGTTGCGTACCGGCGCGCACCAGGATCCGGCCCGGGAGCGGCGGTTGCTCACCGCGCTGCCGGGTGTGGACGACGCGGTGGCCGACCTGTTCCTGCGGGAGGCGCAGGCGGTGTGGCGGGAGGTGGCCCCGGTGGCGGACCGGCGGGCGCTGGCCGCGGCCCGGCGGCTGGGGCTGGGCCGGTCGGCGCAGGATCTGGCGGGCCTGGCCGGCAGCGGCGAGTCGGAGCGGTTGGCCTGGCTGGTGGGGGCGTTGGCCCGGGTGGATCTGGAGAAGCGGTACGCGGAACTGACCGGTTGAGCCGGAGTGCCGCCCGCCACAGTTTTGCGAAAGTCACCCGTTCGGCTGATGTTGCATCGTAGGATGATCGTGGCAGTGATGCCCGCCCGGTTCGGGCGAACATCCACCGCCTGGCGGTCGCGACCCGGTTCGGGCGCGGACCGGCAGGAGCAGGTGTTGCGTGGCGCCCCAGGTCGCGGTTCGTGACCCGGGGCGCCCGCCTGTCGTCCGGGGCTCACGGGGCGAGGCTGGCCAGCAGGTTCACCGTCGCCGCGACGATGACCGCGCCGAACAGGTACGACAGCAGCGAGTGCCGCAGCGCCGTGCGGCGCATCTCCGACGTGCACAGGTCGGTGTCGGAGACCTGGAAGGTGGTGCCCAGGGTGAAGCCGACGTACGCGAAGTCCGCGAAGCAGGGTGGCTCGTCCTGGTGGAAGTTGATCCCGCCGGGTGTCCCGCTGTAGTACAGCCGGGCGTACCGGGTGGTGAAGACGGTGTGCACCACGAACCAGGAGAGCACGACGCTGAGCACGCCGAGCCCTCCGTACAGGTCACGAGGCAGGCCGGTCCGGACGCTGTGCGCGGTGGTCAGCACCACGCCGACGGCGAGCAGGCTGGCCAGGCAGGCGGCCAGCAGCAGGCCGTCCCGGGTGGCCCGGTTCGGGTCCTCCAGCTTGGCCAGTCGGGCCGTGCGGGCGGCGTCCAGCTTGCCCAGCCGGGACCATTGCAGGACCAGCCAGCTCAGCGCGGCGGTGTCCCAGCCGACCAGCGGGGCGAGCGTCGGCGCGATCATGACGGCGGCCGCCCCGCCGGCCACGACGCCGACCAGCGTCATGCCGACCAACTGGACCGCCGCCGGCAGGTGCCGGCCGGCCCGCCCGGCCGTCCGGCGCGCCACGGTACGGGATCAGATGCCGCGCAGGTGCTGCGAGACCCGCGTGTGCGGCTCCCGCGCCTGTGCCGCCCGCTGTGACCGGCTGACCTCGGGGGCGGCGTCGATGCCGGCCGACCGGGCCACCTCGGTGCCGTTGGCGTAGTCCACCGGGGGCAGCGCGCGCAGCGCCCGCAACACCTCCGGCGGGGCACCCTCCCGTTCGGCCTCCCGGATGACGTCGTCCTTCCCGGCCGGATAGTCCAGCGCGGACAGGTACTCAAGGACGTCCGTGTAACTCGCCATGGGTCGGGCTCCTCGCGCCTGTAGTCACGGTCACGACCGGCGGCGGTTACCCGTCGCGCGCCTGGTCACGCGCGGTCCGGTCGGGAAATGTGGCGCGGTTTCCGGCGCTGCGGGGCGGGTAGCCGGGCAGCCGTGAGGGGGGAGCGCCGATGAACTACGACACCTTCGTCGACCAGGTCGCCCAGCGGGCGGCAGCGCCCACGGAACGGGCTGCCGCACTGACCCGGGCCGCCCTGGAGACCCTCGCCGAACGGCTGACCGGCGGCGAGGTGCTGGATCTGGCGGCGCAGCTACCCAAACCGCTGCAACAGGTGCTCAAGCCGCACCCGGCCACGGAGGCGGCGGAACGGTTCGGGGCCGCCGAGTTCGTCGCCCGGGTGGCGCAGCGGGCCGGCGTGGACGAGAACGTCGCCCGCGACGGCGTGCGCGCGGTCTTCACCACGTTGCGCGAGGCGATCAGCGGCGGCGAGTTCGACGACGTGGTGGTGCAGTTGCCGCGTGACTTCCGGGCGGTGGTCGAGCCCGCGATGGCACCGGGCGCCACCCGCCGCTGACCCGGCCCGGCGGCGCCTGCCCGCTGTCGCGACGTCCCGCGCCGGCCGGCTCAACCACGCCCACCCCTTCTCCGGCCCGGGTGGCCGCGGCAAGCCCGCCTGCCGGGGGCAGGGAGGCGCTCGGACGGGTCAGGCGATGGTGCCGGTGGACCGGAGGGCGGCGATCCGGGCGGCGTCGAAGCCCGCCTCGGCCAGCACCTCGTCGGTGTGCTCGCCGGGCTCGGGCGGGGGCCGGCGTACCGAGGTGGGGGTGGCGGAGAAGCGTGGGGCGGGCGCCGGCTGGGTGACCCCGTCGGGCGCGACGAAGACGCCGCGCGCGGCCAGGTGCGGGTGAGCCGGCGCCTCCGCCCAGTCCAGCACGGGCGCCGCGCACGCGTCGGAGTCGGCGAGCAGCTCCGCCCACTCGTCGCGGGTACGGGTCCGGAACAGCCGCGCCCACGCCGCCCGCAGCGCCGGCCAGTTCGCCGGGTCGGTCCGGTCCGGCGCCTCGTCGCCGTCGAGTGGGAAGCCGGTGAGCCGGACCAGCTCGTCGTAGAAGCGCGGCTCCAGGGCACCCACCGCCAGGTGGCGGCCGTCGGCGCACTCGTACGTGTCGTAGAAGGGGGCGCCCCCGTCGAGCAGGTTCGTCCCGCGCGCGTCCTGCCACATGCCCACCCGGCGCAGCGCGTGGATCTGGGTGGCCAGCACCGACACGCCGTCCACGATGGCCGCGTCGACGACCTGGCCGGGCGCGCCGGCGCGGACCGCGTACAGGGCGGCGACGACGCCGAGGGCCAGCATCATCCCGCCGCCGCCGAAGTCGCCGAGCAGGTTCATCGGCGGCACCGGCCGCTCGCCGGCCCGGCCGGTGCCGTGCAGCGCGCCGGTCAACGCCAGGTAGTCGATGTCGTGGCCGGCGGTGGGGGCGAGCGGCCCGTCCTGCCCCCAGCCGGTCATCCGGCCGTACACCAGGCGGGGGTTGACCGCCCGGCAGTCCGCGGGCCCGAGGCCGAGCCGCTCGGTGACCCCCGGCCGGAAGCCCTCGACGAGCGCGTCCGCGCCGGCGACCAGGGCGAGCACGACGTCCCGCCCGGCGGGCGTCTTGAGGTCGACGGCGAGCGAGCGCCGGTTGCGGTTGAGCAGGTCGCCGGGCAGCGCGCCGAAGCCGCCGCCGCCCACCCGGTCCACCCGGACCACGTCCGCACCGAGGTCGGCCAGCATCATGGCGGCGAACGGGCCGGGTCCGATGCCGGCCAGCTCGATCACCCGTACGCCGGTCAGGGGTCCCTGGTCAGTCATCGCGTCACCATAGGTCCCGATCGCGCCGGGCACCACGTCGCGGCGTGCACACAGCGGTTGACCAGGGCAATCATGTGCGTCCCCAGTTGGCGTCCGGGCCGGGGTGCCCTAACCTTGGACGCGCGAGGGGAGTACTTCCCACGAACCATTCCGGTCAGTACGGCACGCCTGGACGTGCCTCGGGTGGTTGCCCACGTTCTGGTGGGTGAAGGAGACCTCGAACATGACACGGTGTTCGAGGAGGCCCTGTGACCGCGTTGTCCCCCCTGTCCGCCACCGAGCTGTCGTCGGTGGGCACCCCCATGCTCTGGGCGGTGACCATCGCCGGCGTGCTCGCCCTGCTGGTGCTGGACTTCCTGGTCACCCGCCGGCCGCACGAGGTGTCGCTCAAGGAGGCGCTCGGCTGGTCGGCGTTCTACGTCGCGCTGCCGCTGGCCTTCGGCGTCTGGGTGTGGTCGCGGTGGGGCTCCGAGCTGGGTGTGCAGTACCTGACCGGCTACCTGGTGGAGAAGTCGCTCTCGGTCGACAATCTCTTCGTCTTCATGCTGCTGCTGGCCGCGTTCGCGGTGCCCGCCGTGCTGGCCCAGCGGGTGCTGCTCTACGGCATCGCCGGCGCGCTCGTGCTGCGGGCGGTCTTCATCGCCCTGGGCGCGGCCGCGCTGCAGACCCTCGACTTCGCCTTCCTGCTCTTCGCGCTGATCCTCATCGCCACCGCGGTGAAGCTGCTGCGCGACGCCCTGTCCGGGCACGCGCAGGAGGTCGACATCGACACGATGCGGTCGGTGCGGCTGCTCCGCAAGGTCATGCCGGTGGTCGACGAGTACCACGGTCCGAAGCTGACCATCCGGCACGCCGGGCGCCGGGCGCTGACCCCGTTCGCCCTGGTCGTGGTCGCGGTGCTCGCCACCGACGTGGTCTTCGCGGTCGACTCGGTGCCCGCCGTGTACGGCATCACCGAGGACCCGTACCTGGTCTTCGCCACCAACGCGTTCGCCCTGCTCGGGCTGCGCGCGCTCTACTTCGTGCTGCACGCCGCGCTGAGTCGCCTGGTGCACCTCAGCTACGGCCTGGCGGCCATCCTGGCGTTCATCGGGCTCAAGCTCGGCCTGCACTGGGCGCACGGGATCTGGCCGGGCGTGCCGCAGATCCCCACGCTGGCCTCCCTCGGCGTGATCGTCGCCGTCCTGGTCGTGGTGACCCTCACGAGCCTGCGCGCCACCCGCGACCCGGTGGGCGGGGCGGCCCCGGGAGACCCGAGGTAGCGGCCGGACGACCGGCCGCGCGGTGGTCGATCACGCGGCGGAGTCGGCCGAAGCACTGCCGCCGCGCACCCCGGGGTGGTACGACTGACCGGTGGGAATTGTGTCGCCAGGCTTTCAGGGCCGGCCCCGCTCGGCCGAACCGGCCCTGCCGCCGGGCCAGTACCTCACCCAGGACTTCCCGGTGCTCTCGGCCGGGCCGACGCCGAGGGTGTCGTTGGACACCTGGGAATTCGTGCTCAGCACCGAGGACGGCCGCGAGTTCCGCTGGTCCTGGGACGAGCTGATGTCCCTGCCGCAGGAGACCCCGACCGTGGACATCCACTGCGTGACCCGCTGGTCGAAGCTGGCCACCACGTGGCGGGGCGTCTCCCTGGACACCCTGCTCGACGGGGTCGACACCGCGGCCCGCTACGCGCTGGCCCACTCCTACGGCGGGTACACCACGAACCTGCCCCTGGACGACCTGCGCGGCGGCCGGGCCTGGGTGGCGCACACCTTCGACGGCGAACCGCTGCCGGCCGAGCACGGCGGGCCGGCGCGGCTGCTCGTCCCGCACCTGTACTTCTGGAAGTCGGCCAAGTGGGTGCGCGGGATCCGGCTGTTCGTCGACGACCATCCCGGCTTCTGGGAGACCGCCGGCTACCACGACTACGGTGACCCGTGGCGCGAGCAGCGCTACCAGGGCGACTGAGGTGGCCGCACCCACGAGTGGCCGGGTGGCCGCCACCCCGCTGACCTGGCAGGTGGCCCGGCTGGCCGAGCGGCGGATCGAGACGGCGAGCGCGCACACCCTGGTGCTGGACGTGCCCGGCTGGCCCGGACACCTGGCCGGGCAGCACGTCGACGTGCGGCTGACCGCCCCGGACGGCTACCAGGCGGCCCGGTCGTACTCGCTGGCCGCGCCCGCCGACGGCGAGCGCATCGAGCTGAGCGTGCAGCGGGTGTCCGACGGGGAGGTGTCGCCGTACCTCATCGACACCTATGCCGAGGGCGACCCGGTGGAGGTGCGCGGCCCGGTCGGCGGCTGGTTCGTCTGGCGTACCGACGAGACGGCCCCGGTGCTGCTGGTGGCCGGCGGCTCCGGGGTGGTGCCGCTGATGGCCATGGTCCGGGCCCGGCGCGCGGCGGGCAGCCGGGTGCCGTTCCGGCTGATCTACTCGGTCCGCACCCCCGACGACGTCTTCTACGCCGACGAGCTGCGCCGCCGCGCCCGCGAGGACCAGGGCCTCGACGTGGCGTACGTGTACACCCGGGCGGCCCCGGAGGGCTGGCGGGGCGAGCCGCACCGGATCGGCCTGGCCGACGTGAACAGCCACGGCTGGCCGCCGGAGTTGGAGCCGCTCTGCTACGTCTGCGGCCCGACCGGTTTCGTGGAGACCGTGGCGGACCTGCTGGTGGGGCTGGGGCACCCGACCCGGCGGGTGAAGACCGAACGGTTCGGCCCGACCGGCTGACGAGCGAGGAGGACGCATGACGGATCTGTCCTATCTGGACGGCAACATGCTCGACGGGCCGCTGCGCGAGATCTTCGCGGTCGACCTGAGCAGCGCCACCGGGCGGTGCGCCAACTGCGGCACGACCGGCCCGGTGGCCGGGCTGCGGGTCTACTCGCACGCCCCCGGGCTGGTCGGCCGCTGCCCGGCCTGCGCCGATGTGATGCTCCGGCTGGTCCGGGCCCCCGACCGGGCCTGGCTGGACCTGCGCGGCTCCACGTACCTCATGGTCCCGATGCCGCTAGACCAGCCCCACCCCGGCCCGCTCTGACCGGGCCGGCCCGCCGGGTGGTCGGCGGGCCGGCGTACCGGTCCGGTCAGCCGTCCGTTTCCGCCAACCGCCGCCAGACCAGCGCGGTGAGCAGCGTCAGCGCGGCGGCCGCCAGCCAGAACGGGGTCAGGACGCTGCCGGTGGCCCGGGCGACGGTGCCGCCGAGCGCCGTGCCGACGGCGGCCCCGCCCAGGTCGGCGAGGGAGTAGACGCTGTTCACCCGGCCGCGCAGCCGGTCCGGCACGAGGCGCTGCCGCAGCGACACCACGAGCACGCCCCAGACCATGGTGTGCGCGCCCCAGATCGCCAGGGCCGCGCCGGCCAGCCAGGGCTGCCGGGTGACCGCCAGCACCAGGTGCAGACCGATCTCGATCAGCAGTCCGGCCCGCAGCAGCGCCGGGGTGCCGAACCGGGCCCGCAGCCGGGTCGCCAGGGTGCTGCCGGCGAGGCCGCCGAGCGCCGAGGCGGTCAGCAGCACGCCGTACCCGACCGGGGCGAGGTCGAGGCGTTGCCGGGCGTAGAGCACGAACACCGCGAACGCCGCGCAGAACGCCACGTTCATCACCGCGATGCTGAGCGCCAGGGTGCGCAGCACCGGTGCCTGCCAGAGCGTGCGTACCCCGGTGGCGATGTCGGCCCGGATCGAGCGCACCGGCCGCGCGGCGCCGGGCTCCGGCGTGGCCGGCGGGACGGGACGCCAGCGGAGCAGCGCCAGCAGCAGCGCGGCCAGCCCGAAGGTGGCCGCGTCGAACCCGAACGGCAGCGCCGCGGCCAGCACGAAGAGGTAGGCCCCGAGCGGCTTCGCCGCGAACTGGTTGCCGACGACGAAGGTGGCGAAGAGCCGGCTGTTCGCCTCCTCGAGCCGCTCCGGCGGCACCACGGAGGGCAGCAGCGCCCCGGACGCGGTGTCGGCGAGGGTCTCCCCGATCCCGGTGAGCAGGAACGCCAGCAGGATCAGCGGCACGGTGGCCACCCCGGCGAGCACCGCCCCGGCCAGCGCGGCGAGGACCAGGCCCCGGCCGACGTTGACCGCGACGATCAGCCGGCGCCGGTCGAGGCGGTCGACGAGCGCCCCGCTGACCAGAGCGAACAGCAGCCAGGGCAGTTGTGGGGCGAGGGCCGCCGCGGCCACCGCGGCCGGGTCGGGGGTGAGCGAGGCGACCAGCAGCGGGGCCGCGACCATGGTGACGCCGTCGCCCAGGTTGGACACCGCGCTGGCGGTCCAGAGCCGGTAGAAGTCGCGGCCGAGCCGGCCGGTGGGAGCGGTGGCCGTCATGCCGGCCACCGGACAGGGGTACGCGGTCCGGGCGCGGCGGGGCGCCCGGACGGGATCTCCGGAAACACGAGGAACTCCCTCGGAAGCGATGTGGTGGCGTACGCACGCCAGGACGGGGGACCCGCGCGGGGCGGGTCGCCTGATCGCTTCGCGGCCGAGGGGGAGGTGTCGGGGGAGCGGCGGGGCGGCTGCCGGGGGCGGCCGCCGGCGGCCCGGATCAGGACACCGTGGTCCCCAGCGGCGAAGCGGAAACCAGCATCGTGCCGAGCGGAGCAATCCTCATGATCGACCTCCCGTCGTCCGGGCCCACGGTAGGGGACGTGCCGCCTCCGCGCGACCCCGGTCGCATCCCGTTCGCGCCGGTGGGCGAGAGTAGGGCAACGTGAGATACCTTCGTACCGACGGCCGGGTCGGCATCCGGCGTCCGCGCCCCGCCGACGAGGCCGAGTTCATCGCCGCCGCCCGCCGCAGCCGCGACCTGCACCATCCCTGGCTCGCCGCCCCCGACGACCCGGAGAAGTACGCCGCCTACCTGCGCAAGAACCGCAGGCAGGACGCCGACGGTTACCTGTTCTGCGACCGGGCCAGCGGCGAGATCGCCGGGTACGCGAACATCAGCGGCATCGTGCTGGGCGCCCTGCGCGGCGGCTACCTGGGCTACGCCGCCTTCCTGCCGTACGCGGGCACCGGGCACGCCTCGGCCGGCATCCGGCTGGTCATCGCGCACGCCTTCACCGCGCTCGGGCTGCACCGCCTGGAGGCGAACATCCAACCCGGCAACGAGCCGTCGAAACGGCTGGCGCAGCGGCTCGGCTTCCGGCTGGAGGGCTTCTCCCCGGACTACCTCTTCATCGACGGCGCCTGGCGGGACCACGAGCGCTGGGCGATCACCGCGCCGCTACCCGGAGAGGGCTGAGCGGCCCCCGCCGTCCTGGCGTTGCGGTTCCCGGGCCGGGCTTCGCCCGGATCGGGTGATGGCCGCCTCACCCGTGCCGCTCCTACCGTCGGCGGCATGGTTGTGGCACGTCCGACCCCGGCCGATCCGACCCCCGGCCTCGCCGCCTCCGGCGGGCCGGGCGACCAGCGGGCGGCCCCGCCCGAGCTGGGCCCCCAGTCGATCGCCGTGCTCAGCGGCCCGACCTTCATGTACTCCGACCCGGCTGGGGACGTGCCGCCGGGCAGCATCGGCGGGCTCGTCCACCTGGACACCCGGCTGCTCAGCGGGTGGACGCTGACCGTGAACGGTGGCCGCTTCCTGGTGTTGCGTTCGGAGACCATCGACCACTACTCGGCGCAGTTCGTGCTCACCAATCCGGAACTGCCCGGCCTGCCGCCGGACAGCGTCGGGGCCGGCCGGCTGCGCTACGTCGGGGAGGGCTTCCACGAGCGGATCGAGCTGCTCTCGTACCGGGCCGAACCGGTCCGGGTCGAGCTGCGCCTCGCCGTCGCGGCCGACTTCGCCGACCTGTTCGAGGTCAAGTCCGGGGTGCGGGACCGCTCGGCGGACATCGTCCGCCGGCACGACCCGGACGGCAGCCCGCTCTGCTTCCGCTACGAGACCGACGGCTTCGCCGCGCAGACCGAGGTCTGCTCGTCGCTGGCGCCGGACCGGATCGAGGGCGACGAACTGGTCTGGGAGGTCCAGCTGCAACCCCGGCAGGAGTGGCAGCTGAACCTGTCCGTGCCGCTGCCGCCCGGGCCGGGCACGGTCGAGCCGGTCCGCGGGGACATCGCCGACGTGTTGCACCGCCGGTACTCCAACCCGGTGCGCGCCTGGATCGAGAACCGGGCGACGCTGGACAGCGACAACCCGGTGCTGGAACGCACCACCCGGCAGTCCCGGCACGACCTCGCCGCGCTCCGGCTCGAACTCGAGGTCAAGGGGCAGCGCGTCGAGCTGCCCGGCGCCGGACTGCCCTGGTTCCTCACCGTGTTCGGCCGGGACACCCTGATCACCGCGTACCAGACGCTGACCGCCGGGCTGGCGTTGGCCCGCGGGGCGCTGGTGGCGCTCGCCCGGTTGCAGGGCACCCGGTGCGACGACTTCACCGACGAGGAACCCGGCCGGATCCTGCACGAGGTCCGCTTCGGCGAGCTGACCCGGACCGGGGCGAAGCCGTACACGCCGTACTACGGCACCGCCGACGCGACCCAGCTCTGGCTGATCCTGCTCTCCGAGTACTGGCGGTGGACCGGGGACGACGAGCTGATCCGCCGGCTGCGGCAGCAGGCGCTGGCCGCGCTGCACTGGATCGACCACTTCGGCGACCGGGACGGTGACGGTTACGTCGAGTACGCCACCCGCTCCCCGGAAGGGCTGGGCAACCAGTGCTGGCGGGACTCCCCGGACGGCGTCTGCTTCTCCGACGGCCGGATCCCGGTGCTGCCCATCGCGACCTGCGAACTGCAGGGCTACACGTACGACGCGAAGCTGCGCCTGGCCGAGCTGGCCGACGGGCCGCTCGCCGAGCCCACCCTCGCCGCCCGGCTGCGCGACGACGCCGCGCGGCTGTACCGGCAGTTCAACCAGGACTTCTGGCTCGACGAGCGGGGCGGCTTCTACGCGGTCGGGCTGGACGGCGACAAGACGCCCATCGACTCGAAGACCTCCAACATGGGACACCTGCTGTGGAGCGGGATCGTGCCGCCGGAGCGCGCCGGGGCGGTGGTGCGCCAGCTCATGCACGAGGACATGTACTCCGGCTGGGGCATCCGCACCCTGTCCCGCGAGGACCGGTTGTTCAACGCGCTCGGCTACCACCTCGGCACGGTCTGGCCGCATGACAACTCCATCGCGGTGCTGGGCCTGGCCCGGTACGGCTACCGGGCCGAGGCCAACCGGATCAGCCTGGCCCTGCTCGACGCGGCCGAGCAGTTCGGCTACCGGCTTCCCGAGGCGCTCAGCGGATACATCCGCGAACGCACCATGTTCGCCGTGCCGTATCCCACCGCGTGCAGCCCACAAGCCTGGGCGGCGGGGGCGCCGCTGGCCCTGGTGCGGGCGATGCTCGGTCTCAACCCGGTGAACGGCCGCCTGGAGATCGACCCCGACGTGCCGGCCGAGATCGGCCGGATCACCGCCTCGCGGGTCCGCGCCTTCGGCCACCACTGGGACCTCGAGGCGGTCGGCCGCGCCGGTCACATCCGCCTGGCGCCCGGCTGACCCGAACGTTTGTCGAGGTCCTCGACGGGAACGGCAGCGGGCATGACGAAACCTCGTGTGGTGATCGTGGGGGCCGGGTTCGCCGGATACCACGCGGCGAAGACGTTGCACCGACTGGCCGGCAAGCGGGCCGAGATCGTCCTGCTGAACACGACCGACTACTTCCTCTACCTGCCGCTGCTGCCGGAGGTCGCCGCCGGGGTGGTCGAGCCGACCCGGATCGCCGTACCGCTGGCCGGCACCCTCGACGGCGTCCGGGTCGTGATCGGCGAGGCGAACCGGGTCGACCTGCAGAACCGCTGGGTCGGCTACCGCTCCCAGGAGGGTGACCTCGGCCAGCTGGCGTACGACCGGCTCGTGCTCTCCGTGGGCAGCGTCAACAAGCTGCTGCCGATCCCGGGGGTGACCGAGTACGCGCACGGCTTCCGCGGCCTGCCCGAGGCGCTCTACCTGCACGACCACGTGGTCCGTCAGCTCGAGCTGGCGGAGCTGACCGACGACCCGGCCGAGCAGCGGGCCCGGACCACCTTCGTGGTGGTGGGCGCCGGCTACACCGGCACCGAGGTCGCCGCGCACGGCCAGCTCTTCACCGACCGGCTGATGGCCCAGCGGCCGCACCTCAAGGTGCGCCCCCGGTGGATGCTGCTCGACATCGCCCCGCGCGTCCTCCCCGAGCTGGACCAGCGGATGTCCGTCACCGCCGACCGGGTGCTGCGCCGGCGCGGGGTGGACGTGCGGATGGGCACCTCGGTCTCCGAGGCCACCCCGGACGGGGTCATGCTCACCGACGGCGAGTACGTCCCCACCTGCAGCCTGGTCTGGTGCGTCGGGGTACGCCCCGACCCGTTCGTCGCCGAGGTGGGCCTGCGCACCGAGCGGGGCCGGCTGGTGGTCGACGAGTTCCTCAACGTCCCCGGCCACCCCGAGGTGTTCGCCTGCGGTGACGCGGCCGCGGTGCCCGACCTGACCCGCCCCGGGCAGATCTGCGCGATGACCGCCCAGCACGCGCAGCGGCAGGGCAAGCTCGCCGCGCACAACATCGCCGCCTCCTACGGCCAGGGCACCCGGAAGCCGTACAAGCACCACGACCTGGGCTGGGTGGTCGACCTCGGTGGCAAGGACGCGGCGGCCAACCCGCTGAAGGTGTCCCTGGCCGGCCTGCCGGCGAAGGCGGTCACCCGCGGCTACCACCTGCTCGCCATGCCCGGCAACCGGGCCCGGGTGGCGGCGGACTGGGCGCTGGACGCCACGCTGCCCCGGCCGGCGGTGCAGCTCGGGCTGGTGCCGGCGAACGCCGTGCCGCTGGAGAGCGAGTCGCCCGAGGTGGTGGCCCGCGGTCGCTGAACGCTCCGGTCAGCCGCCGGCCGGCGGCGGGGTCTCCCGCGACGGGGTCCCGCCGCCGGCCGGCGGCCGTGCCGGGTGGCGGCGCCGATCCGGCGCGGGCGGGGGCAGCGTCCGCCGCCCGGCCGGGGCGAACTCGCGCAGCAGGATCTGCCCGACGCCCGCCGCCGGGATCGCCAGCAGGGCGCCCAGCAGGCCCGCCAGCTCGGCCGCGAGCAGCACGCTGACCAGCACGGTCAGCGGGTTCAGCCGGACCGCGCGGGACATGATGACCGGTTGCAGCAGGTGGTTCTCGAGCTGCTGGTAGATCACGAAGAAGACCAGCACCACCACCCCGGTGGTGGGGGAGTGCAGGAATCCCGCCCCGGCCGCGACGATCGCGCCGATCGTCGCCCCGACCAGCGGGATCAGGTCGGCCACGGCGACCACCAGGGCGATCACCGCGGCGAACGGCACCCCGGCGACGAAGAGCACCAGGAAGGTCAGCCCGCCGCAGATCACGCTGATCAGCAGGTTGCCGGTGAGGTAGCCGGTGATGGTGCGGGAGGAGTCCCGGCCGATGCGGCGCAACCGCTCCGCGGCGCCGTCGCCGAGCAGCGTGAGCGTACCGGCGATGATCTTCGGGGCCTCCAGCACCATGAGGTACGCCAGCACCACCACGGTCACCACGCCGGCCACCGTCTCCAGCACGCCCCGGACCACGCCGACCGCCGGCTCGCCGAGCCGGCTGCCGTAGCGCTGGAGCTGGTCGGCGTGGGCGTCGGCGTACCGCCGCAGGTGGAACCGCTCCAGCAGCTCACCGAGCTGGCCCCGGCCGGCCCGGGCCTCGCGTACCAGGTCGGGGGCGCGATCGGCGAACCGGGCCAGCTCGTCCAGCAGCGGCAGCACGATCACCGCGGCCAGCGCGGCGAGGACGGTGAAGGCGGCCACGAAGACCAGCAGGGTGGCCAGCGCCCGGTGCCGTACGAACCGGCGTTCCACGCCGTCGACCAGGGGCTTGAGGGCGACCGCGAAGAACGCGGCGACCAGCGCCCAGACGAGCACCCGCCGGGTCGCCCAGACCAGGCCCAGCACCAGCGCGGTGGCCAGCACCAGACCGATGACGATCAGCGCCCGCCGGGCGGTGGACCGGTCGTCGGCGTGGCTCATCCGGCGCGGCTACCCGCGCGCCGGGCGGGGAAACCCGGCCGGCTCAGCGACCGGCCAGGTCGGCGTCGGTGGCCGGACGGGCACCGGCGACGAACGCGTCGAGGTCCGGCCCGTGCAGCACCGCGCCGGGGATCGGGTCGCGGGCGGCGCGGGCGGCCAGCCGGCCGACCGGCAGCCGGCCCGCCCGGTGGGTGGCGGCGAGCACCAGGTTGCCGTACCGCCGGCCGCGCAGCATCCGCCGGTCGGCGACCAGGCAGACATCACCGAAGACGGCGCGCAGCGTCGCCACCTGGGTACGGGAGATCACCAGCGGCGGCAGGTCGGTGACGTTGACCAGGTAGACGCCGTCCGGGGCGAGCACCCGGGCCACCTCGGCGACGAACTCGACGGTGGCCACGTGCCGGGGCATCCGGGCGGCCCGGTAGACGTCGGCCAGCACCACGTCGTAGTGCCCGGACGACGCGCCGCGCACCGCCTCCCGGGCGTCACCGATGATCACCTCGACGTCGGCCGGCAGCGCGGGCAGCTCCCCGGCGACCAGCTCCACCACGGCCGGGTCCCGCTCGACGACCCGCTGCGGCGAGGTGGGGCGGGTGGCGGCCAGCCAGCGCGGCAGGGTGAGCGCGCCGCCGCCCAGGTGCAGGGCGGCCAGCGGGCGGCCCGGCGGGGCGGCCAGGTCGACCACGGCGGCCATCCGCCGGATGTACTCGAAGTGCAGGTGGCGCGGTTCGGAGACGTCCACGTAGGACTGTTCGACGCCAGCGGCGAGCAGGGTCCGGCCGGTGGGCCGGACCGGGTCGACGACGATCTTCAGACCCTCGGCGTTGTGCACGGCGGGCAACGCTACCGGCACCGCGCCGGGCCGGCGGGCGGGGTGCCCGCCGGCCCGCGGCCGGCTCAGCCGGCGGCCATGCCGGCGCCGGCCTCGTCGATGGCCGCGTCGACCCGCCGGGCCAGGTCCACGTCCGGTGCCGTGACCCCGTCGACCTGCCGGCTGCGCACCGTGATCACCGCGCTGTCCGGATCGGGCCGGCCGATCTGCGGCCCGCGGCCGGCCTCCACCCGGAGCCGGTCGAGCCGGTCGAGCACCCGGTCCAGGTTGCCGGCCGGCAGCTCGATGGTGCGCACCAGCGACTGCCGGTCGCTGGACCAGTACGGCAACCCGGCCAGCGCGTCGCGCAGCTCCTGCTCGCTCAGGGGCGCGGTGGCCGAGGTCGGACCCACCAGGCCACCGCCGGCGGGCTCCGACGGGCCGAGCAGATCCCGCAACCCGTCCGGTACGCGCAGCGACTCGACCAGCTCGCCGTCGGCGTCGGCCAGCGCGGCGAGGGTCGCCTCGGCCTGGTAACGCGCCTGCTCCGGGGTGAGGCGGCTGCGCCGGCCCACCTCGGCCAGGAAGCCGGGCAGGTCGCGGCGGCGCTCGATGCCGTCCACCGGCACCACGTCGTGCAGCTTCACCGGCACCGCCTCGAGCAGCCGTTCCCGTTCCGCGTCGTCGAGCGCCCAGGCCAGCGCCAGTACGGTGGCCTCGGCCGCCACCTTGGCGGTGGAGAAGTCCACCCCGGCCCGCCGGCTGACGTCGTCGACGAGATCCCGGTAGCCGAGGGTGGTCACCCCGGCGGGTCGCTCGTCGGGCAGCGGCCGGGTCCGTTCCGGCACACCGGGCTGCGGCGGCGCCGGGCCACCGCGTACGTCCGACTTGTGCCGGTTGGCGGGCGCCGGGCCGGCCCGTTCGTGCCGGTCCAGCGAGGCGATCTGCTTGGACGCGCTCAGGCTGGCGCCGACCTCGCTCGGCTGGCGACCGCGCTCCCGGGCCTGCCGGGCCAGTGCCCGGCGGCGTTGGTTGTCGCCCTCCATCTGCTTGCGCATCGTCGCACCTCGTTCCTCGTTGGGTTGCGCCTTGCCCGGGTCGCGTTCCCGGCGCTGCCGGGAAGGAAACGGCGCGGCCGGGGCCGGCCGGTGGTCGGCGAGCTTCATACGCTGCGGGTGAGGGGCGCTCACCCCGGCCCGCCCCATGCTCGGAGTGGACCGGGAGACTTCCGGCGCACGCGGAAGGGAAGATCGTCATGAAACGGATCGTTGAGATCGTTCCCGCCCGACCCGGCTGGTATGCGCGGTGGCAGGTCGACCCGCAGACCACCCGGTGCTACCCGGTGACCCTGTGGGCGCTGATGGAGGAGGCAGACGGGACCGGACGAGAGGTCGTCGGGGTCGACTGTGTGGGGCAGTGGCCCGGCGCCGACGACAACGAGGCGGGTGGGGAGTTCGTCCGGTACCTGTTCCAGACGCCCGATTCGGGCGCGCCGGAGGACGCCGAACCACCGATGACCGCACCACCCCGGGAGAACGGCCCGCGCCTGCAACCGGTGCCCGCCGCCTGAGCCACCCTCCCCGGCCCCCGGCCCCTGGTCCCAGGGTCGGGGGCCTCCCCCTGCCCGCTGCGGGAGGCTGAGCAGGTCCGGCAGGTCGCGGGCCCGCCGCGAGCCGGCCTGGTGGGGGGGAGGGTGTCAGCCGGCCTGGTGGGGGACAGTGTCAGCCGGCCTGGCGGGCCTGCCCGATCTCGCCGGGCGGGACCGCCAGCAGCTCGCCCAGCCCGGTGCGGGTCAGGAGCTGGCGGACCTGGGGCTGCAGCGCGGTGAGGTGGACCCCGGCGGTGCCCACGCGGTGGATCCGCACCAGCGCGCTCAGCCCCGAGGAGTCGCAGAGCGCCACCTCGGTGAAATCGAGGACCAGCTCCTGGTAGCCGTCGCGGCGCAGCTCGGTGGCCGCGGCGAGCAGCTCCGGGGCGCTCTCGAAGTCCAGCTCACCGCTCAGCCGGAGCCGGGCCCGTCCGGCGTCGAGCCGGTCCACCTCGATGATCAACAGCTGGGATGGCACGCCGCTATGTTCCCAGTCCCTTCCGATCGGGAAACCTCGGGGTGTGCTCACGCCGGCGCGGAGCCGCCGGAGCGCAGCGACGCGGCCGTTCGGTGAGCGGAAGGTGCGGGCGGGGGGAGGGCGTCGCCGCGTTCAGCTCGCGGGTGTGAGGTCGCGCTGGTAGAGCAGGCTACGGTGGGTGGCCCGGTAACCGAGCGACTCGTTGACGTGGCGCATCGCCGTGTTGCTGTCGGCGGTGTCGGCGAGCAGTCCGGCAAGGCCCGGGAACCGTTCGCGGATCCAGGTGATCTGCTCGGCCTTCATCCAACGGGCCAGGCCGCGACCGCGGTGCTCCGGCAGAACGCCCGTGCCGTAGTGCTGGCCGTGCCCTCGCCCGTCGCCGGGCACCACCATTTCGGTGAAACCCACGATCTCTCCATCGGCCGCCACGGCGGCCGTGGTGCAGAGGATCTCGTCTCGGCGCGCGACCGCGTCGGCGATGGCGTGCAGGCGCTCGACGTCCCAGGGCTGTGCGACGTAGCCGGTATCCCCCATGGGCATGTCGTCCATCGCCCGCCGCGACCGGGCGAACGTGTTCGCGAGTTCGTCCGGGACGGCCCCTTCCCAGTGGATCAGCCGGTAGCCGGGCACCGCCGCGCCCGTCGGCTTCTCACCGTCCAGCCGCAGCCGGGTGTAGGTGAGGGCCAACACCGGTCGCAGCCCGGTTGCCACACAGAACCGGTCGCCCTCCTCACCCTGCCGGACGGGTTCGGTGAGCAGCCCCCGCATGCCCCGATCGGCCGCGGCGCCGGTGGCCGCGTCAAGCAGCCGTGTACCGACGCCGGCCCGACGCTCGGCAGGGTGCACCCGCAGTTGAAGGTCCGCGACACCACCGGCGTCGGGAACCCAGAGAAACGCGGTTCCCAGTGGCCGGCCGTCCTCGCCAGCGGCCAGCCACGCCAGCCGCTGGCCCGACGACCCGCGGGCCGGATCGATCAACGGGGTGATATGCATGATCATGACGCTATCCTGCCGGGCCGGCAGACGACGCACCGATCTGCCGCTGGCCGCGCGTCTCTGACCGGCACCGAGGGTCGTCGGCGGGGGCGCCCGGTCCACGGAGCGGCTCAGCGGAGTCGCCGCGGCCCGCTCCGCGGAGGTACCACCAACGCGCCTTTCCGCTGGCCGCCGGGTGGGCCGGAACAGCCGGACCGCAGCGGTCCCGACGGCGTCCCGCCCCGTGCCGCAACCCGGCCGGCCTGCCGGTCGTCGGGTGGCGGTCCCGGCATACCGGCGTAGGGTGGGGCGAGGAGACGCGACCACAGGCACCGATTCGGTGCGGCGCGGATCGACAAGGAGTGGGGCTCAGCTGGTGACTGCTGCCGACGTCAGGGAGTCTGACCCGGGCGACGGACGGACCCCCACGCCGGGTGCCAGCCGAGTTCCGGCGCGGCCGGCCGCGTCCCCGCTGCCGCCCCTGGCCCCGGAGCCCGGTGTCGTCACCCCGGAGTGGGCCGAGGTCGTGGAGCACTTCCGCGAGGGCTTGATCGTCTGCGACGCCGACGGCGTGGTCCGGCACCTCAGCCCGGCGGCCCAGCGGCTGATCCCCGAGCTGCTGCCCGGTGTGGTGCCCGCTGTGGCGGGCGTCACCGCGCTCGCCGCCCTCACCGCCGACCAGCCCGTCGAGTTCCCGCACCACGGCCGCCGGCTGCGGGTACGCCAGGTGCCGCTCTCCCGGGCCCGCCGCTGCTGGTACGTCGAGGACGTCACGGAGAGCGTGAGCCGGGCCGACGCGCTGCTGGCCGAGCGGGCCCGCTCGGCGTTCCTGGCCGTGGTGGGGGAGAAGCTGGGCAATCCGCTGCACCCCGACCGGGCCGCCGCCGCGGTGGTCCGGCTGGCCGTGCCCACCGTGGCCGACGTGGCCGTGCTGGTGCTGGCCCCCCGCGCCGGCCGGGCCCGCTGGTGGCGGGCCAGCCGGGTCGACGGCGAGGCGCCGGCCGTGGACGCCGGGAGCCTGCCCGCGGCGGCCCTGCCCGCGGCGATCGGCGAAGGACTCGCCGGCGTGGAGCCGCACGCGCTGGACTGGCTGGTCGAGCAGGCCGTCGAGGCCGGCTGGTTGCCGGGGCGGGACGCGGCCGCGCTGAGCGCCCGGGTGGTGCCGCTGCCCGGTCGGGACGCTCCGGCCGGGGTGCTGCTGGTCGCCCGGGGCGCCGCCCGCTGGTACGACGACGCCGACGTCGACCTGCTCCGGGCCTTCGCCGCCCGGGGCGGCGCCGCGCTGACCACCGCCGTCCTCTACCGGGACCAGGCCGAGGTCGCCGACACGCTCCAGGCCAGCCTGCTGCCCGTCGAGCCGGCGGAGGCCGCCGGGGTGCAGTGGGGGACGGCGTACCGGCCCGCGCAGGCGGGGCTGCGCATCGGTGGCGACTTCTACGGCTCGCACCGGCTCGCCGACGGCGGTTCGGTGTTCTTCCTCGGTGACGTGTCCGGCAAGGGGGTGGAGGCGGCCGTCTTCACCGGCCAGCTCCGCCAGTGCCTGCAGGCCCTGCACCGGGTCGAGACCCAGCCGGGGCGGCTGCTGCGGCTGCTCAACGGGGCGCTGCTGGAGACCACCCAGGCGCACGGGCAGGGCCGGTTCGCCACCATGGTGCTCGGCGTGGTGCGCGCGCACGGCGACGGCAGCCTCAGCCTGACCATGGCCGGCGGCGGGCATCTGCCGCCGTTGGTGCTGCGCGCCTCCGGCGAGATCGAGGTGGTGCCGTTGACCGGCATGCTGATCGGTGTGGTGCCGGATCCCCGCGTCGGTGAGGTGACCGTGCGGTTGGCGCCCGGCGAGACCTGCCTGCTCTACAGCGACGGGGTGACCGAGGCCCGGGGCGGCCGGCGCGGCGACGAGCAGTTCGGCAGTGAGCGGCTGCTCAACGCGCTCGCCGGCTGTCACCGGATGCCGGCGCCCGCCCTGGCGGAGCGGATCGAGCAGGTGACCTGCGACTGGCTCGGCCACGGTGACCACGACGACATCGCGGTGCTCGCCCTGCGGGCGACCGGCGGGCCGGCGCGGCCGATCCGGCATCTGCACGCGGTGCCCGGGCCGGCACGGTCCGGTACGCAGCCGGAAGGAACCGAGGCGTGACCGCCACCACCACCGGGGCCGACCCGGCCGCCGCCTACCCGGGCTACCTGGACGCGTTGGCGGACGCCGACGAGTACGGCGCGGTCGAGGTCGCCGTCGGGCTGCTCGAGGGCGGCGTGCCCGCCGAACGGGTGCTGCTCGACCTGGTCGCGCCGGCGCAGGCCGAGGTGGGGGAGCGGTGGGCGCGCAACGAGTGGAGCGTGGCCCAGGAGCACGCCGCCACGCACGTCAGCGAGCGGGTGGTGGCGGCCGTCGCCGGGTACGCCAACCCGCGCCCGACCCGGGGCCGGATCGTGGTGGCCTGCATGGACGGCGAGTGGCACGCCCTGCCGGCCCGGCTGGTCGCCGAGGTGCTGCGGCTGCGCGGCTGGCAGATCACCTTCCTGGGGGCCAGCGTTCCCGCCGCCCACCTGGTGTCCTACCTGCACCGGTACGACGCGGACGCGGTCGCCCTGGCCTGCGCGCTGCCGATGCGCCTGCCGCACGCGCACCGGATGATCGAGGCGTGCCGCCGCTCGGACGTGCCGGTGGTGGTGGGTGGGCGCGGCTTCGGCCCCGACGGCCGCTGGGCCCGGGTGCTCGGGGTGCCGTGGGCGCCGGACGCGCCGGCCGCGGCCGACCTGGTGGCCGACGAGCGGGCGCTGCGCGCCGGTCCGCCGGCCCGGCTGGACCATCTGGCCGACGACGAGTACGCGAGTCTGGTGAAGCGGCGTGGCGAGCTGATCGACAGCGCGCTCGCCGACCTGCGCGCCCGGGTGCCGGCGGTGTCCGACTACACCCCCGCGCAGCTGGACTCGACCATCAGCGACCTCGGCTACATCGTGGACTTCCTGGCCGCCGCGCTCTACGTCGACGACGGCACGCTGTTCACCGAGTTCACCGACTGGCTGGTGGCGATCCTGGCCAGCCGGGGCGTGCCGCCGGCCGCGGTGGCGCTCACCCTTGACCACTATGGACAGCGGCTGCACGATTTCCCCCGCGCCGCGGGCTTCCTCGCCGCGGCGCGGGCCGCGTTCGGCCCGGCGGCGCGCCCGCAACGTTGACCGCCGCGCTGCCGGCGGCCCGTCCCCGCCCGCGTATACTTGCCGCACTGCAAACGTCCCGCCTGGGGCCGGAGCGAGAGGGGCCACCGGTGACGTTCGCCGTCACGGAAGCCCGGCGGGACGGGGGTGTCGCGGGCCTCCGGCTCGCCGGTGAACTCGACCTGAGCACCGTGCCGCAGCTCAACGACGCCATCGACCGGCTGATCGCCGAGGGCTGCCGGCACCTGCTGCTGGACCTCGCCGAGTTGACCTTCTGCGACTCCGCCGGCATCGGCGCGTTCCTGCGCGGCGACAACCGGCTGGCCGCCGACGGCGGGTGGCTGCGGGTCACCGGGGCGGGCGGCCGGGTGGCCCGGGTGCTCCAGGTGACCGGCCTCGTCGACGTCCTGGCGTACGCGCCGGAGCGGGTCGACCCGGCCGCATCCGCCGGTCCCTGATCGGCTAAATTTCCCCGGCCGGCCGGTGACCGTACCGTACGGCTCCGCCTTCGAACCGAAGCAGGTGTCCGATGGGCCCACGCACGAGCCCCGTCCGCATTCTCGTGGTGGACGACGACCCGGGTGACGTCCTCATGATCGAGGAGGCCCTGGAGGACTCCGACGTCGAGAAGGTCATCGACGTGGTCAACGACGGCCAGGAGGCGATGGAGTTCCTCCGCCGGGAGGGCCGGCACGCCGCCGCCCGGCGTCCCGACGTCATCCTGCTCGACCTGAACATGCCGCGGATGGACGGGCGGCAGGTGCTCGGCGCGGTCAAGCAGGACGAGGACCTGCGGACCATCCCGATCGTCGTGCTCACCACCTCCAACGCCGACACCGACATCGTCGGCAGCTACGTGCTGCAGGCCAACGCGTACGTGACGAAGCCGATCGACCTGGACGACTTCAACGACGTGGTGCGCCGCATCGACGAGTTCTTCGGCCGGGTGGTCGTGCTGCCCAAGCACCCCTGACCGGCCGGCGCCGCGCGGATACTGAACATTTTTTGGGATCCGCCGCGCGTGCCGCCGGCAGCCCTCAGGATCGGCAGTTGGGGACATGAACACCAGCTGCCTGGGGGGCGACAGTATGAGGTTCTCCGTCGTTGAGACCGGTTACGACCAGCGGCAGGTGGATTCCTGCCTGGACGAGTTGGGCATCCGGTTGGTCCGGCTCGCGGCGCGGGCGGAGGGCGCCCCCGGCGAGAGCCGGGAGTGGGACCAGGTCCGGCAGGAGGCCGGCTACCTCTGCGACTTCCTGCGCCGGCGTACCGCCCCGGGCGAGGGTGACGTCGAGGCGGTGCGGGCCGGCGTCAGCGCGGTCGAACGGGAGGCCGCCGAGCTGCTGGCTCTGGCGCGCGGCGAGCTGGAGGCGGCCAGGGAGGAGGCCCGCCGGGTGCGCGAGCAGGCGTACGCCGAGGCGGTGCGGGCCCGCCGCGACGTCGAGGCGGCGCTGCTGGTCCGCCGGCGTCGGGCCGCCCAGGTGGAGGAGATCCTGGCCGGGGCGCGCGCCGAGACGGTCCCGGCGGACACGCCGACCGCGGCGGCCGGGGTGCCGGGGACCAGGGTGGGCGCCGGGGCGCCGGGGGAGCCCGGGCCGGGTTCCGCCGGGCGCGGCGCGGCCGCCTGAGCCGGCTCAGACCAGCGCCGCCACCACCGTGGTGGCCCGCTCCTCGTGCGGGGCGTACGCGTCCGGGTAGGCGGAGACCTGCACGGCCTGCGCGGCGGCGGTCAGGCTCAGCTCCGTCCAGCCGGGCACCTCCTTGAGCGCGGCGTAGAAGGCCTGGGCCGCGTACGACGGGCGCATGAGCTGGGCGACGGTGCCCCAGCCGCTGCTCGGCCGCTGCTGGAACAGGCCGACGGAGTCGTGGTCGGAGCCGCTGCCCTGGTGTGGGTAGTCGTAGGACTCGGGCAGCACGTCGCTGGCCAGGTTGTAGAGGTTGCTCTCCTGCATGGCGGTGGCGACGGCGATCACGAGCGCGCGGCGGGGCAGCCGCATGGTCCGACCCACGTCGACGATCACCTTGGCGTTGTCCATCTGGCGCTGGTCGAGGCCGGCGACCGGGCGGGGACGGCTGGGCCGGGCGGGCTTCTTGGTGGCCTTCCGGGTGGGCTTCGCGGTGGGGGTGGCGACCGGGATCGGGGTGACCGGCACGGCGACCGGCGGGGCGGTCCGCTGGTAGTCGCGGGAGGCCCGCTGCTCGCTGGCGGCCCGGTCGGCCAGCACCTCGCGGACCGGCTCGTGGCGCTGGCCGGTGTCGTGTGCGCCGAGGAAGCCGACGAGGCCGAGGCAGCAGGTCACGCCGGTGGCGGCGGCGATCCGGGCGGGGTTGGACCGGATCGGCCCGCGCCGGGGCGGTGGGAGGGCCCGATGCCGGCCGATCGTCCGTTCGGCTGATGCCGGGTCGATCGGATGGCGAACGGGTTGCTTCTCGGTCGGCGTCTGGTCCGGGGCGTCGTCGGGATGCACCCGCCGAGGCTAGAAAGCATCGCGGCGCTTGCCATCGGGGTGCTTGGTGGCATGCGTCACAATTTGCCATGATCCGCACCCGCATTACGCACGGTGGTTCATGAAAGGTGCCAACCAGGCTTTCCCGCTTTATCTGATATTGCGGGAAGGCCCGGAACAACGGGGCCGTTGATCATCTTTGTGGCGAGCCGCCCGCGCCTCCGCCGTTCGGCCCATGCGCCCCTCCCTCACCTGGTGGCACCGGCCGGGCCGGAGGGGCCGGGTGCCCCGCCCGGGGGCCGTGCCGGGATCACCGCCACCCGCGTCCCGCCGGCTCGATACGATGCGGACGGTGACGGAGCAGATGGTCGATGAACCGGCCGCCGGCGACCCGGCCCGCCGCCGGGACCGGCGGGGGCTGGGCGTCGTCGCCCTCGCCGTGCTGCTCGCCGCCCTGATCGCCGGGCACCGGGCGGTGCCCAACGTGCACGGGCTGGGCAGCCTGGTGGACAGCGCCACCCCGCTGCTCGGTCTCGGCGTACCCCTGCTCGGGCTGGCCGCGGCGCTGCGCCGCTCGCCGCGGGCGCTGCTGGCCGTGGCGCTGCCCGCGGTCCTCTGGTTGGCCCTCTACGGCGGCGCCTGGCTGCCTCCGGCGGCCGGCGCCGGGCCCACCGCCGTCCGGGTGGCCAGCCAGAACCTGCGCGCCGGCAACCCCGACCCGGCCGCCACCGTCGGCGCGCTCACCGATGCGGCGCCGGACCTGATCGGCCTTCAGGAGGTCGACGACGGCGACCGGGTCGAGGCCGCCCTCGGCGCCCGCTACCCGCACCGGAGCGCGGTCTCCACGGTCGCGCTGTGGAGCCGCTGGCCGATCCGCGAGTCCCACGGCATCGACACCGGCCTGGGCTGGGACCGGGCGTTGCGCGCCGTCGTGGCCGCCCCGCCCGGCGACCTCGTCGTCTACGTCGTGCACCTGGGTTCCGCCCGGGCCGGACACACCGCGACCCGGGACGAGACCGTCGCCGCCCTCGCCGCCACCGTCCGCGCCGATCCGGCGCCCCGGCTCGTGGTGCTCGGCGACCTCAACACCGCCCCCACCGACCGGGCCTTCGTCCCGCTGACCCGGCTGCTGCGCGACGCGCAGGCCGACGCCGGTCAGGGCTTCGGCTTCACCTGGCCGGCGGAGCTGCCGGTGACCCGGCCCGACCACGTGCTGTATCGCGGGCTCACCCCCACCGCGGCGGACGTGCTGCACACCCCGGACAGCGACCACCGGGCGGTGACCGCCGGCTTCCGCTGGTGAACCCCGTCAATGCCGGCCGTTCTCCGCCGGCGTGACGGTGAGCCGGTGCCGGCTGTTGTCGTCGCTGGAGAACGGCCAGAGCCGGTCGGCGTGCGCGACCAGGTCGGCCAACTGCTCCCGGGTGAGACCGGCCGAGGAGATCTCCGCGTGCACGTCGGCCCGGTACCGGCCGTCGTCGTCGCGGCCGAGCTTCGCCTCGGCCGTCACCTCGACCGTGTGCGCCTCGTCGGTGATCCCGCCGGCCGCCTCCACCGCCGCGTGATGCAGGCAGGACGCGAACGCGGCGGCCAGCAACTGCTCCGGGGTCAACCCGGTGCAGTGCGGGGCCAGCGGGGACGCCAGGGCGGTGGACAGACCGCCGTCGTCGGTACGTACGTGACCGCCTGACGCGGTCGCTGTGGCCGACTCGGGCAGCCAGGAACTCGGATCCGGCATCGCGTTCCTCCCGTCACTCACCCGCCCGGCTACCCGGCCGTCGGCCCGCGAAACCGCAGGTGGACGGGGGCGTGCCCGGGCCGGGGCCGGGTCAGCGGCCCGGTACGCCGGAACGCGGCCGGCCGGCCGGACCCGGCTCCACGGCCATCGCCTCGGTCGCCTCCGCGGCGGCCCGCTCGGTCCACGGCGACACCGAAACCCGGCGCTGCCGTGGCACGGCGGCCCGCATCGGCACGTACACCCGGGCGTCGACCGCCTCAGCGAGCAGCAACGCCGCCATCAGGCTGGTCGGCCGGACCGCCGGGTCGTCGGCGAGGCAGCGCCGGCACAGGTCGGCGATCTCGACGGGCAGCCCGTCGACCTCGGGCAGCGGCTGCGGCGGCCGGCGCCGGCGCTCACCGATCAGCTGGGTGGCGCTGCCGCCGGCCGGGTACGGCAGCCGGCCGGCCAGGCAGTAGTAGAGCAGCACGCCGAGGGCGTACATGTCGGCGGCGGGCGTGGCCGGGTGCCGGTCCAGCTGCTCCGGCGCCAGGTAGGCGGGCGTGCCCAGCACGATGCCCTCCGGCGTGTCGTCGGCCGCTCCCGCCGAGGTCGCGATGCCGAAGTCGAGCACCTTCACCCCGGTCGGGGTGAGCACCACGTTGGCGGGCTTCACGTCCCGGTGCACGATCCCGTCCGCGTGCGCGGCGGCCAGCGCGGCGCTCACCTCGGCGCAGACCCGGACCGCGATCCGCCAGTCCAGCGGGCCGCCGCGCAGGTGCGCCGCCAGCGTCTCGCCCTCGGCCAGCTCCATGACGATGTACGGCACCTCCCGGCCGCCCGGCGCCGGTGACGTGCCGAAGTCGTGCACGCTGGCCACGTTCGGGTGGACCAGCCGGGCCGCCGACCGCGCCTCGTCGCGGATGCGGGCCACCGAGCCGGCCTCGCCGTCCCGGACCGGGGAGATCAGTTTCACCGCCACCGTCCGGTCCAGCACGAGGTCGTGGGCGCGCCAGACCTCCGACATCCCGCCGATGCCGATCCGCCGTTCGAGCTCGTACCGCCCGCCCAGCGTCCTCATCGACCACTCCTCGCCCTCGTCCGGTCCCGGTCGCCGCGCACGTCGCCGCCCCGGCTGCTCCGCATCGCGGTACCCGAGCCCCGAGCTGGGCAAACCGGCGAGGGGCGCCGCCGGCCGCGCCGGCGCGGGGTAGCTTCGCCTGGAGGGCCGCGCGACGGGCGCGGTGGGAACGGAGGGCGCGGGGGTGGCTCAGGTGCGCGTGCGGTTCGTCGGCGGCCCCGCCGACGAGCTGGTCCGGGACGTACCGGCCGAACCGGACGGGGAACCGCCACGCCGCTGGATCATGCGGCACCCCGACGGCCGGGGCGGCGGCGAGGCCGACCACCTCTACGAGCGGGGCCGCCCCGACGGCTCCGGCACCTGGACCATGCGCTACGTGCGCACCGATCCCTTCGGCGCCACCGAGTGACCCGGCCTCAGGCCGCCCGGGTGGTCTCCAGGATGACCGAGACGACCCGGTCCGGATCGTCGTGCATGGGCACGTGGCCGCAGCCGGTGAGCTCGAGGTGGCGCGCGCCGGGCAGCCGGCTCCGGGCCAGCGCGGCCTGCCGGTAGGGCAGGATCCGGTCCCGGGTGCCCCACGCCACGGTCACCGGCACCGTCGGCGCGCCCGAGAACGCGTACCCCCGGCCGGCGCGGGCCACCGCGCGGAAGGCGCGCGCCTCGCGCAGCGCCCGGGCGTCGGCCAGCGCCGCGTCCAGGGTCATCGCGTTGGGCCGGGCCAGGATCATGCCCAGGGCCAGGGTGCGCAGCGCCGGGGAGCCGAACACCGAGCGCAGCACCGGCTCGGGCAGCCGGGCGGCGTTGCGGTGCAGGGTCAGCACGGTCAGCGCCCAGCGCAGCTCGCGCGGCGCGCAGAACCCGGCCGGGGAGAGCGCGGTGGCCGAGGAGACCGCCCCGGCGGCGGCCAGCTCCAGGGCGATCGCCCCGCCCAGGCTGTTGCCGGCCACGTGCGGGCGGTGCAGGCCCAGCGCGGCGAAGACCTCGGCGACGGCCGCGACCAGGCCGGACATGTCCTTGGGCAGGCCGCTCGCCGGCACCGGGGAGCGGCCGAAACCGGGCAGGTCCAGGGCGATCACGTCGTGCGCCTCGGCGAGCCGGTCGAGCACCGGGGACCAGGCGGCCCAGTGGTGTCCGATGCCGTGCAGCAGCACCAGCGGCGGGCCGGCGCCGCGCCGCTCGAAGACGACCTCGACCGGGGCGCTCACCGCCGCACCTCCGGCGGCGTGCTCACCCCGAACCCGCGGCCCAGCGCCCGGGACTGTTCCTCGATCAGCGGTACGGTGCTGCGCGCCGTACGCCCGACCACCCGGTCGGCGAGCGGGCTGGTCAGCAGCGACCGCATCGCCTGCACGGCGCCGACGGCGCGGGGCACGTACACCCGGCGGCGGCGGCGCTCGACGGCCCGGACGAACGCCTCGGCGCACTCCTCGACCGAGGTGGTGCTGCGCATCGGCCAGGGCAGCCGGCTCAGCGCCGTCTCGAACGCCGGCAGGTCCGCCCGCGCCTCGCGGACCAGGTCGGTGTCCACCCAGGACGGATGGGCCGTGCCGACCGCCACGCCGCGGTGCGCCAGCTCCAGCCGGATCGCGGTGCCGAAGTGCTCCACCCCGGCCTTCGAGGCGCAGTAGGCGGCCATCCCGGGCAGCGCGGCGAACGCGGCGGCGGAGGAGACGATCAGCAGGTAGCCCCGGCGGGCGATGAGCGCCGGCACGGTGGCCGCGGCGGTGCGCATCACCCCGATCAGGTTCACCTCGACGGTGCGGACCAGCGCGTCGACGTCGCCGACGGCGATGGTGCCCCGGTTGGCCACCCCGGCGTTGGCGACCACCGCGTCGATGCCGCCGAGCGCCGCGACCGTGCCCTCGGCCGCCGCCGTCAGGGCGTCCTGGTCGGTGACGTCGGCGGGGAACCACACGTGCTCGGGGCCCAGTTCGGCGGCGAGCGCGGCCAGCCGGTCGGGCTCCAGGCCCACCAGGGCCAGGGTCGCGCCCCGCGCCGCCGCGAGCCGGGCGGTGTGCTCGCCGATGCCGCGGGCCGCCCCGGTCACCAGCACCACCTTGCCGGCCAACCGGCCGGCGGGACGACCGTCGATGGACATGCCGGCAAGTTACCACTCGGTAGCCTTCGGCGGAAGAACCAGCTTGGCGCGCGGGCCGATTCCGTCCGGCCGGCCGGCACAGCTGGTACACAGGATCGGGACAGGCCCGGCACAGCGGGTACGCCCACGATGGGGGCATGGTCATGGAGGGGCGGGCCGCGCAGGGCCGGATCGAGCTGCGGCGACCGGACGGCGAGCCGGTGCGGGTGCTGGTGGTGGACGACGAGCCGACCCTCACCGACCTGCTCTCCATGGCGCTGCGCTACGAAGGCTGGCAGGTCTCCACCGCCGGCAACGGGATGGCCGCGATCAGCGCCGCCCGGCAGTTCCACCCGGACGCCGTGGTGCTCGACGTCATGCTGCCCGACCTGGACGGCTTCCAGGTGCTGCGCCGCCTCCGCGAACAGGCCCCCACCGTGCCGGTGCTCTTCCTGACCGCCCGCGACGCCGTGGAGGAGCGCATCGCCGGGCTCACCGTCGGCGGCGACGACTACGTGACCAAGCCGTTCAGCCTGGAGGAGGTGATCGCCCGGCTGCGCGCCCTGCTGCGCCGCTCCGGGTTCGCCGTCGCCACCCGCGAGGACGCCGTGCTCACCGTCGGCGACCTCACCCTGGACGAGGACAGCCACGAGGTACGCCGGGGCGGCGACCTGATCACCCTCACCGCCACCGAGTTCGAGCTGCTGCGCTACCTGATGCGCAACCCGCGCCGGGTGCTCAGCAAGGCGCAGATCCTCGACCGGGTGTGGAACTACGACTTCGGCGGCCAGGCCAACGTCGTCGAGCTCTACATCTCGTACCTGCGCAAGAAGATCGACGTGGGCCGGGATCCGATGATCCACACCTTGCGGGGTGCCGGCTATGTCCTCAAGCCAGCGGAGTGACCGGGCCGGACGGCTGCGGCGGCGGCTGGCCGGCTGGTCGCTGCGCCGGCGGCTGGTGCTCTCCGTGGTGGCGCTGCTCGCCCTGGTCAGTGTCGGCATCGGTGGGCTGACCACGGTCGCCCTGCGGCACTTCCTCATCCAGCAGGTCGACAACCAGCTCACTCTCGGCGACCGGCGTCCCGCCGACCTGGCCCGGATGCTCCGGCCCGGCGGCGACCCGTCCCGGCCCGCCCTGCCCGGGCAGCCCGGCGAGGAGTGGGGGGTGCCGGAACCGCCGCGCGGGCTGCCGTCGGGCTCGATCGCCGTCCGGGTGGCGCCGTCCGGGGACACCACGGCCGGCATCCGGGCCGAGAGCGGCACCACCGAGGAGGTGCCGGACGCCGACGTCGCCGGGCTGGCCGCCGTGCCCCCCGACGAGCGGCCCCGCACCGTGGACGTCGCCCACCGCGACGACTACCGCGCGATCGCCATGCGCTCACCCCGCGGGGACGGGGACGTGCTGGTCATCGCCGTGCCGCTGGCCCAGGTCGACGAGACGGTGATGTGGATGCTGCTCGCCCAGGCCGGGGTCGTCACGGCCGGGCTGCTGATCGCCGGCAGCCTGGGCGCGGTGATCGTGCGGGCCACGCTGCGCCCCCTGAACCGGGTCGCCGCCACCGCCGCGCGGGTCGCCGAGCTGCCGCTGGACCGGGGCGAGGTGGCGCTGTCGGTGCGGGTGCCGCAGCCCGACACCGATCCGCGCACCGAGGTCGGGCAGGTGGGCGGCGCGCTCAACCGGATGCTCGGCCATGTCGCCGCCGCGCTCGCCGCGCGCCAGGCCAGCGAGATGCGGGTACGCCAGTTCGTCGCCGACGCCAGCCACGAGCTGCGTACCCCCCTCGCCGCGATCCGCGGCTACGCGGAGGTCGCCCGGCGCGGGCGCGCCGAGGTGCCGGCGGACGTGGCGCACGCGCTGCGCCGGGTGGAGTCGGAGAGCACCCGGATGACCAGCCTCGTCGACGACCTGCTGCTGCTCGCCCGCATCGATTCCGGCCGGCCGCTCGCCGCCGAACCGGTCGACCTGACCGCGCTGCTGGTCGACGCGGTCAGCGACGCGCACGTGGCCGGCCCCGACCACCGCTGGCAGCTCGACCTGCCCGACGAACCGGTGACCGTCACCGGCGACGCGCACCGGCTGCACCAGGTGGTCGCGAACCTGCTCACCAACGCCCGGGTGCACACCCCGCCCGGCACGACCGTCACCACCCGGCTGGCCCCGGTGGCCGGCGGCGTCGAACTCGACGTCACCGACGACGGCCCGGGCATCCCCGCCGACCTCCAGCCGGAGGTCTTCGAGCGCTTCGCCCGCGGCGACAGCTCCCGTTCCCGGGCCCACGGCAGCACCGGCCTGGGCCTGGCCATCGTGGCCGCGGTGGTCGAGGCGCACCATGGCCGGGTGGACGTGTCCAGCCGCCCCGGGCGGACCGTGTTCACGGTTCGGCTGCCGGGAGCCACAGCCGACGCATAGCGCTGACGGGCCGGGCCGGGCGGAGCCGTCGAACCTGTCTGGCATGGACGCCACAGGGCGCCTGCCGACCGCGCTGGTCGGCGGTCGCGGTCACCGCGGCACCGGGGCCGCGGGCGGCCGGCCGCCGGCCAGCACCGAGGCGGCCGGCTGCCAGGGGGGCGTGGCAGGGTGGAGGGATGTACCGGGAGCGGGCGGCCGTGCGGATCCGGGGCGCGGTGCGCTGGGAGAGCGTCTCCCGTGGCGGCGTGCCCGCCCGGGTGCTCCCGGACGGCTGCCTGGACCTGCTCTGGTCCACCCGGGCCGGGCTGCTGGTCGCCGGCCCGGACCGGACCGCCCACCTCTCCACCGGCGCGGCGGGGGAGCGGTGGGTGGGTTTGCGGTTGCCGCCCGGCGTCGGGCCCGCCGTGTTCGGGGTGCCCGCCCACGAGCTGCGGGACCTGCGGGTAGCCCTGGTGGACCTGTGGGGCGGGGCCGCCGCCGACCTGGCCGACCGGGTCGACGCCGCCCGCGCGGCAGCCGAGGCGGCTCCGACCGGCGTACCCCCGGGTTTCGCCCGGCCGGCGACGGGCCCGGCCGGCGAGTCCGGTGCGGTGGCCGCGGTGCTGGAGGGGGTGGCCGTGGCGCGGCTGCGGGCCGCGGGCGGTCCGGATCCGCTCGGCACCCGGGTCGCCGCCCGGCTGGCCGCCGGCGGCACCGTCGCCGCCACCGCCGCCGAGGTCGGCCTCGGCGCGCGCGCCCTGCACCGGCGCAGCCAGCTCCTCTTCGGGTACGGACCGAAGACCCTCGCCCGCATCCTGCGGATGCGCCGCGCCCTGGACCTGGCCGGCACCGGCGTCCCGCTGGCCGAGGTGGCCGCCCGGGCCGGCTACGCCGACCAGGCCCACCTCACCCGCGACGTCACCGACCTCGCCGGCCTGCCGCCGGCCCGCCTACTCACCCCCGGCTGACCCCACCCGCTCGGCAGCCGATCTGCGTCGGCGCGACGACTTCCTGACCGACGGGTGCGGCGGGGTGGGGGTCAGGGGGTCAGCGGGGCGAAGAGGTCGACGGGGGTGCCGTCCGGGTCGTGCACGACGGCGTAGCGCTGGCCCCAGACCGCGTCGAACGGGGGCAGATGGCCGTGGTGGCCGGCGGCGGTCAGGTCGGCGTACCAGCCGTCGACCTCGGCGGGCTCGGCGCAGCGGAACGCCAGGCCGGCGCGCGGGCCGCCGCTGGGCGGGGTGTAGCCGGGGTCGAAGCCGCGGATCGTCTCGACGGTGTCCCAGGCCAGCCGGAGGCCGTTGTCGAGGGTGATCTCCACGTGCGGCTCGTGCTCGGCGCCGGCCGGGACCGGCAGGCCGAGCCGACGGTAGAACTCCAGCGTGCGGCCCATGTCGGTGACGACCAGGCCGATCAGGTCGAAGTGCGGTGTCATGCCGCCACCGTAGGCAGCGGTGGTGCCAGCCGTCTTGAACGGATCGGACGGGGGTGGTGTGGCCGGTGTGGCCCGCACGGTCGGGATCGAGGGCGTACCGTGGGGACAAGTCCGCCTAAGAGGGGCGAAAGCCCTTATTTCGTCCTGGGTTTGGACAACCGGCGAGGGAAGGGAGTCAGCCGTGACGCACCTGGCCTACCTGGACGCGGGGTCCGGCAGCCTGATCGTGCAGGCGGTGGTCGGCGGGGTCGCCGGCACCGCGGTGGCCGCGAAGCTCTACTGGCGGCGGCTGGTCGCCCGGTTCCGGCGTCAGCCGAGTGACCAGGGCTGACCGCGTGGTCGTCTCCGACACCGGCGTACGCGTCGAACCCGGCTCCTTCCGGGACCCCGGCAACCGGGTCTTCCACCGCCACGGCGAGGTGTTCCGCGGTCTGGACGAGCGCTCCGCCCGGGACTGGCGGGCCCTCGCGGCCAGCGACTTCTTCCGCGACCTGCTCGCCACCGGCCGGGTCTGCGGCACCGAGGAACTGCTGCCCACCCCGGTGGACCTGCCGTGGGCGGCGGTGCTGCGGCACGAGCGCATCCCGTTCGTCAGCCACCCCTACGAGTGGTCGTACGCGATGCTGCGCGACGCGGCCCTGCTGCACCTGGAGATTCTCGCGGCGGCCCTGGCGGCCGGGTTCACCCTCAAGGACGGCTCGGCCTACAACCTCCAGTGGCGGGGCGCCACGCCGGTCTTCATCGACGTGGGCTCGTTCGAGCCGGCCCGCGACGGGGAGCCCTGGGCCGGGTACCGGCAGTTCTGCCAGACCCTGCTCTATCCGCTGCTGCTCCAGGCCCACCTGGGGCTGGACTTCCAGCCGTGGCTGCGGGCCCGCGTCGACGGCATCGAGCCGGACCAGATGCGCCGCCTGTTCGCCGGCGCCCGCCGGCTGTGCGCCGGCGTGCTCACCCACGTCCACCTGCACGGCGCGATGCAGGCCCGCAACGCGGGCGCCAGCACCACCGACGTCCGCGCCCAGCTCCGCGCGGCCGGCTACTCCCGGGAGCTGGCCCTGGCCACGGTACGCGGGCTGACGAAGCTCGTCCGCCGGCTGGACCACCGGCCCGAGGACAGCCACTGGGTCGACTACCAGCGCACCTGCGCGTACTCGGTGCCGGACCGGCAGGCCAAGGAGCAGTTCGTCGACCGCGCGGTGGCGGCCACCGGTGGCGGCCTCGCGCTCGACCTGGGCGCCAACGACGGCCGGTACGCCCGGATCGCCGCCCGGCACGCCGACCAGGTGGTCGCCGTCGAGCAGGACCCGGCGGTGGTCGACGCGCTCTACCGGGCGCTGCGGGACGAGGGCGAGCAGCGGATCCTGCCGCTGGTCATGGACCTGGCCGACCCGTCGCCGGGCGGGGGCTGGCGGGGGGTGGAGCGGGCCGGCTTCGCCGACCGGTCCCGGGCCGACGCGGTCCTCGCCCTGGCGCTCGTGCACCACCTGGCGCTCGGCCGCAACGTCCCGCTCGCCGACGTGCTGGACCAGCTCGTCGGCCTCGGCACCGCGGGCGGCACCCTGGTGGTGGAGTTCGTCCACCCCGAGGACCCGATGGCCCGCCGGCTGCTCGACAACAAGCCGGACGGGCTCTTCCCCGACTACCGCCGGGACACCTTCGAGGCGCTGCTCGCGGCCCGGGGCCGGCTCGTCCGCCGGGTCGAGCTGCCGTCGGGCACCCGGACGCTGTACCAGGTGACCGTGGGTGGCTGAGCGGACCCTCGCGCCGGCGGAGGCCGCACCGGCCCCGCCCGGGCGGCTGCGGAGCGGGACCGGCTGGCGGGCCGAGGCCGGCCGGCTGGCGGAGGTGGTCGCGCTGGTCGGGCTGGTGGTCACCCAGCCGCTGCTCGACGTGCTCGGCCACAGTCCCGACTTCTTCCTGTTCCACCAGGCCACCCGGCTGGACGTGCTGGCCCTGGTGGCCCTGGTGGCGATCGCGCCGACCGTGCCGTTCGCCCTGCTCGGCGCGGCCAGCCTGGCCGCCGGTCGGGTCACCCGGGCGGCCGTGCACACGCTGCTGGTCGGGCTGCTGCTGGCCGCGCTGGCGGTCCAGGTCGGGCGGCACGGCACGCCGCTGCGGGGCGTACCGCTGCTGCTGGTGGCCGCGGCGGCCGGGGCCGCCGGGGCGGTCGCGCACCGGCGGTGGCGGGCCCTCGCGCGGGTGCTGCGGGTGGCCGCGGTGGGACCGCTGGTCTTCGTCGGGCTGTTCCTGTTCGCCTCGCCCGCCTCCGCGGTGGTGCTGCCGCACGGGCACGACGGCGTGGCCGGGGTGGCCAGCGCGGGCGGCCACCCCCCGGTGGTGATGATCGTGCTGGACGAGCTGCCCCTGGTGTCCCTGCTCGGCCCGGGCGGCACCATCGACGCGACCCGCTACCCGCACTTCGCCGAGTTGGCCGCCGGCTCGACCTGGTACCGCAACGCCACCGGGGTCAGCGGCTGGACCCCGTACGCGCTGCCGGCCATGCTGACCGGCCGGTACCCGGCGCAGGGGCTGGCCCCGCACTACTCGCAGTACCCGGACAACCTGTTCACCGCCCTGGGCGGCCTGTACGACATCAAGGCCGAGGAGAGCATCACCCGGCTCTGCCCGCCCAGCCGCTGCGAGCAGCCGGCCAGCCGGCCGCAGGGGCTCGGCGTGCTGGTCCGGGAGAGCGGCCGGCTGCTGGGCCAGGTCACCGCGCCGGTGGAGAGCCGGATCGACCCGGAGGACTCGTACCGGGAGCAGACCCGGGCCGAGGCCGGGCTGGACGCCGCCGAGCCGGTCCCGGCCGACCCGAAGTTCCGCTGGGACACCCTGGACGACAACCAGCCGGCCCGGTTCACCACGTTCCTGGCCGGGCTGCGCCCGTCGGCCCAGCCCACCCTGCACTTCCTGCACCTGCTGATGCCGCACTCGCCGTGGCGGTACCTGCCGTCCGGGGCGCAGTACGCCGCGCCGGAGGACCTGCCCAACGACGGCGCCGGCTGGGCCGAGCTGGCCCGGGCGCGGCATCTGGCCCAGCTCGGCTACACCGACCGGCTGATCGGCGAGACGCTGCGTACCCTGCGCGCCAGCGGCCTGTACGACAAGGCGCTGGTGCTGGTCACCGCCGACCACGGGGTGAGCTTCCGCGAGGGCTGGCAGGGCCGCGGGCTGGATGCCATCCAGCATGCCCCTGACCAGGTGGCCTGGGTGCCGCTGTTCGTCAAGGAGCCGGGCCAGCGGGCCGGTCGGGTCGACGACCGCAACTGGGAGCACGTGGACCTGCTGCCCACCATCCTCGACGAGACCCACATCCGGGTGCCCTGGCGGATGGAGGGCAGCCCGGCGCGGCTGGCCCCCCGGCAGCGGGCCGACAAACGCTTCTACGACCGGCCGGGGCAGCCGCTGACCATCACCGGCGGGGTGCCGGCCCCGCCGCCCACGCCCGCACCGGACCCGCTGGTCGGCACCCGGGTCGGCGACCGGCCCGCCGGCGGTACGGCCACCGTGGCGAACCTCGACGCGTTCCGCGCCGTCGACCCGGCCCACGGCCGGTTGCCCGCCCTCGTCTGGGGCACCGTGCCGGCGTCGGTGCCGGACGGCACCCGGCTCGCGGTGGCGGTCAACGGCACCGTGGGGGCGGTCGTCCCGGTGGTGCCGCCCGACCCCGGGGGCCGGCGGTTCGCCGCCTTCCTCCCCGACGACCGGCTCTTCGCCGCCGGCGCCAACCGGCTGGACCTCTACCGGGTGGACGGCGCCGGTGGGCTACGCCGGCTCACCCTCTCCTGAGCGCCGGCCCGACCGCGCCGGGAGTGCCGGCCTGCGGGTTCGACGCCCGGCCGGCCACCTGCCTCGACGCCCCGTGGGCGCGCTTCCACCGGGTTTCCGAGCCGGCAAGTCGGGAATCGGGTGACGCATACCTCACCGAAGAACCATGACGAGCGGTGTCCCTCCGACCGTGACTACGGTAAAAGCGAAGGCAATTCAACGAAGATCTTGCCGGCGAAGCGAGGAACAGATGACGGAAGTCAAGCTCGACCACCCCGGTGGCCAGCTGTCGATGCCGGTGCAGTCCGCGGTCGAGGGCCCCGCCGGCATCAAGGTCGGCAGTCTGCTCAAGGAAACCGGGATGACCACCTACGACCCCGGTTTCGTCAACACCGCGTCCTGCTCGTCCGCGATCACCTACATCGACGGTGACGCGGGCATCCTGCGGTACCGGGGCTACCCGATCGAGCAACTGGCCGAGAAGTCCTCCTTCCTGGAGGTCTCGTACCTGCTCATCTACGGCGAGCTGCCCAGCCAGACGCAGCTGACCGAGTTCAGCGAGCGGGTCCGGCGGCACTCGCTGCTGCACGAGGAGATGCGCCGCTTCTTCGACGGCTTCCCGCGCGACGCGCACCCGATGGCCGTGCTCTCCTCCGCGGTGAGCGCCATCTCCACCTTCTACCAGGACAGCCTGGACCCGTTCGACTCCGAGCACGTGGAGATGTCCACGGTGCGGCTGATGGCGAAGGTCCCCACCATCGCCTCGTACGCCTACAAGAAGTCGATCGGGCAGCCGCTGCTGTACCCGGACAACTCGCTGGGCTACGTCGAGAACTTCCTGCGGATGACCTTCGGTGTGCCGGCCGAGCCGTACGAGGTCGACCCGGTGATGGCCCGGGTGCTGGACATGCTCTTCGTCCTGCACGCCGACCACGAGCAGAACTGCTCCACCTCGACGGTCCGCCTCGTCGGCTCCAGCAACGCCAACCTCTTCGCCTCGGTCTCGGCCGGCGTGAACGCCCTCTTCGGCCCGCTGCACGGCGGCGCCAACCAGGCCGTGCTGGAGATGCTCCAGCAGATCCAGGCCGACGGTGGCGACGTCCGGTCCTTCGTGCGGAAGGTCAAGGACAAGCAGGACGGCGTGAAGCTGATGGGCTTCGGCCACCGGGTCTACAAGAACTACGACCCGCGCGCCGCCATCGTGAAGAAGGCCGCCCAGGACGTGCTCGGCCGGATGGCCAAGCCGGACCCGCTGCTGGACCTCGCGGTGCAGTTGGAGGAGATCGCCCTCGCCGACGACTTCTTCGTCTCCCGCCGGCTCTACCCGAACGTGGACTTCTACACCGGCCTGATCTACAAGGCCATGGGCTTCCCCACCAAGATGTTCACGGTGCTCTTCGCGCTGGGCCGCCTCCCCGGCTGGATCGCCCAGTGGCGCGAGATGATCAACGACCCGGAGACCAAGATCGGCCGCCCGCGGCAGATCTACACCGGCGCCGCCGAGCGCGACTACGTCCCCGCCGACCAGCGCTGACCCCGGTCTGACGACAAGCCCCCGGTCTGACGAGAAAGGCCGCCGGCCCCGCGAGGGGTCGGCGGCCTTTTCGCGTACGCCGGCACTAGTCCATCTCGGGTCGCTTCTCGGCGATCCACCGCTCGACGTCCTCGGCGAGCCAGACGTTGCCCATCTGGAGCACGGCAACGGGTTCGGGGAAGTCGCGGCGACTGGTGATCTGATACACGCGCTGTCGCGACACGCCTCCGAGGAGCACACGGATCTCCGCCGAGCCGACCAGCCGCAGCTTCTTGGCCATGTACCGGACGCTAGGTGTCCGACAACTAGTCACGTATCAGCTTGATGCACGCCTAGTAGGCGATGATACTAGTCGTCTATCATCACCACGTGACTAGCAGCTGGGAACCTGAGCCGCCATTCCTCGTCATAGCCGCCGGCTTCATGGTCGATTTCCACACGCGCAAGCGCTGCCCGCACTGCCGTGCCGACGGGACATGTCCCCGCGTACAGCACGCCAAGAAGCTGCTCCGGGCCTGGCGTTTGACGGTCGAGGCGAGACGGAGGCAGCGCTACTTCCGCTGTCCGTGACCGCGACGACGGCCGCCGCCCCAGCCGGGGTCGGCGGCCGTCGTGGCTCGGTTCAGCGCAGGCCGGCGGCGGCGAGCAGGTTGCCCTCCGGCAGGGCGGGCACGGGCCGGCCGAGGGCCATCCGCTGCTCCGCGCGGGCGGCGGTGAACGCCGGATCGCCCGCGATGGCGGCGGCGTACGCGGCGGCCGTGCGGGACGCGATGGCCGACCAGCCGTACTGTTCGTGGACCATGGTGCGGGCCCGGCGGGCCAGGGCGCGGGCGCGCTCCCGGTCCGACAGCAGGGCGTGCACGGCCTCGGTGAGGCCGTCCGGGTCCTGCGGGGCGAAGGTCATCCCGGTGACGCCCGGCTCGACGATCTCGGCCAGCCCGCCGGTGCGCGAGACGGCCAGCGGCGCGCCGGCCGCGGCGCCCTCCAGGGCGACCATGCCGAACGGCTCGTAGATGCTCGGCACCGCGAAGCAGTCGGCGGCGGCCATCACGGCCGGCAGTTCGGTGCCGCCGAGGAAGCCCGGCATGCTCACCGTGGCGCCCAGCCCGAGCCGGTGCACCTCGGCCTCCAGGGTCGCCTTGTACGGCCCGTCGCCCACGATCACCGCGCGCAGTCCGGGGTGCCGGTCGCGCAGCCGGGGCAGCCCGGCGAGCAGGTGCTGCACGCCCTTCTCGTAGACCAGCCGGCCGGCGAAGGTGACCAGGGGGCCGTCCCCGGCGAACCGGGCCCGGGCGGCGGCGACCGCCGAGGCCGGCACCCGCCACCGCTGCGGCTCCACCCCGTTGGGCACCACGTCGACCCGGGCCGGCGCCACCCCGAACAGCGCGCCCACCTCGTCGCGCATGTAGCCGGAGCAGACGATGACCCGGCCGGACTCGCTGGCCAGCCAGTGCTCGACGCCGTGGATGGTGCGGTTCATCTCCTCGGGCAGCCAGCCCTGGTGCCGGCCCGCCTCGGTGGCGTGGATGGTGCTGACCAGCGGGATGTCCAGGTGCTCGCGCAGCGTCATGGCGGTGTGCGCGACCAGCCAGTCGTGGGCGTGGATGACGTCGTACCCGCCGGACTCGGCGGCGCGCAGGGCGGCCCGGGTGAGGGTGTGGTTGAAGGCCATCGTCCAGGCCAGCAGGGAGTCGGTGGCCAGCGGGAAGGTGACCGGGTCCTCGGCGGCCCGGACGATCCGCACGCCGTCGGCGTACTCCTCCAGGGGTGCGCCGTCGGCGTGCCGGGTGACGACGGTGACCTCGTGGCCGGCGGCGGCCAGGGCGACGGAGAGGGCGTGCACGTGGCGGCCGAGGCCACCCACGAGCACGGGCGGGTACTCCCAGGACAGCATGAGGATGCGGCGGGTCCGGGGCGGCATGCCCGGCTGCGGGGGGATGGTGGGGCGGGAGGTGAGGGTGGGCCGGTGGGTCCGGTCCGTCGCGGTGGCGGGCTGCTCGCCGACCCGCAGGATGGTCACATCGATCTCCGTCCGTGCATGCTGGCGCACGCCGGCGACAGTGGCGGCGTGGAGGTGCGGTGAGGGTGGCCGAGAGGCCGGGCGGACCCGCGCGGGCGCGCACGTCCACGAACAAGGAAACGGCATCCGGCATCGAGCCGCATCTCGAAAAGGGCGTTGGTGACGGAAGACACCTGACGGGCCGGTCGGGGCCCGGACGGGTGGATTCGGGCTACCGTCCGAACGGGTGGATTGACAGCGCGTACGGCGGGGCAATAGCGGCGTGCGCATCGGCCGGCCCGCCCGTCCGGTGCGTTCACGATCATGGCCGAAGGAGCGACATGCAGGTCTGGCCGGGCGAGAGCTACCCCCTGGGCGCCACCTACGACGGGATGGGCACCAACTTCGCGATCTTCTCGGAGGTGGCGGAGAAGATCGAGCTCTGCCTCTTCGACGAGTGGGACACCGGGGCCGAGCGCCGGGTCGAGCTGCGCGAGGTCGACGCCTACGTCTGGCACGCGTACCTGCCGGGCGTCGAGCCGGGCCAGCGCTACGGGTACCGGGTGCACGGCCCGTGGGACCCGGCCAACGGGCTGCGCTGCAACCCGCGCAAGCTGCTCCTCGACCCGTACGCCAAGGCGGTCGACGGGGAGGTCGGCTGGGGTCCGGCCGTCTACGACTACGAGGTGGGCGGCGACCCGGACCGGCGCAACGACACCGACTCGGCGCCGTTCATGCCGAAGTCGGTGGTGGTGAACCCGTACTTCGACTGGGGCAACGACCGGCCGCCGCGCACGCCCTACCACCACTCGGTGATCTACGAGGCGCACGTGCGCGGGCTGACCATGCGCCACCCCGACATCCCGGAGGAACTGCGCGGCACGTACGCGGCGATCGCCTCACCCGTGATGATCGACTACTTCAAGCGGCTCGGGGTGACCGCGGTCGAGTTGATGCCGGTGCACGAGTTCGTGCACGACCACCGCCTGGTCGACCTGGGGCTGCGCAACTACTGGGGCTACAACACCATCGGCTTCTTCGCCCCGCACCACGGCTACTCGGCCCTGGGCCGGCTCGGCCAGCAGGTGCAGGAGTTCCGGGGCATGGTCAAGGCGCTGCACGCGGCCGGCATCGAGGTGATCCTCGACGTGGTCTACAACCACACCGCCGAGGGCAACCACCTCGGGCCGTCGCTGAGCTTCAAGGGCATCGACACCCCGAGCTACTACCGGCTCTCGGAGAACGATCGCCGCTACTTCGTCGACTACACCGGCACCGGCAACAGCCTCAACGTGCGCAGCCCGCACTCCCTGCAACTGATCATGGATTCGCTGCGCTACTGGGTCACCGAGATGCACGTGGACGGCTTCCGCTTCGACCTCGCGGCCACCCTGGCCCGGGAGTTCTACGAGGTGGACCGCCTGTCGACCTTCTTCGAGGTGGTGCAGCAGGATCCGGTGGTCGGCCGGGTCAAGCTGATCGCCGAGCCGTGGGACGTCGGCCCGGGCGGCTACCAGGTGGGCAACTTCCCGCCGCAGTGGACCGAGTGGAACGGCAAGTACCGGGACACCGTGCGGGACTTCTGGCGCGGCGAGCCGGCCACCCTGGCCGAGTTCGCCTCCCGCATCTCCGGCTCCGCCGACCTCTACCAGGACGACGGCCGGCGGCCGTTCCACAGCATCAACTTCGTCACCTGCCACGACGGGTTCACCCTCACCGACCTGGTCTCCTACAACGACAAGCACAACGAGGCCAACGGCGAGGAGAACCGGGACGGGGAGAGCCACAACCGGTCCTGGAACTGCGGCGTCGAGGGGGAGACCGACGACCCGGGCGTACGGGCCCTGCGCGCCCGGCAGCGGCGCAACTTCCTGGCCACCCTGATCCTGAGCCAGGGCGTGCCGATGCTCGGGCACGGCGACGAGCTGGGCCGCACCCAGCGCGGCAACAACAACGCGTACTGCCAGGACAGCGAGCTGGCCTGGGTCGACTGGGAGCACGCCGACGAGGAGCTGCTGGCCTTCGTCCGCCGGCTCACCGCGTTCCGGGCGCGGCATCAGGTGTTCCACCGCCGGCGGTTCTTCACCGGGCTGCCGGTCGGCGGGCGCGCCGCCGGCACCGACCTGCCCGACCTGGCCTGGTACACCCCGGACGGCCGGGAGATGACCGGCGAGGACTGGGGCAACGACTTCGGCCGCTCGGTGGCCCTCTTCGTCAACGGCGACGGCATCCCGGAACGCGGCCAGTACGGCCAGCGCCACCGCGACGACTCGTTCCTGCTGCTGTTCAACGCCCACGACGCGCCGCTGGACTTCACCCTGCCCGGCCCCGAGTTCGGGCAGCGGTGGGAGCTGGTGATCAGCACGGCGGAACCGGATCCGGAGAAGACCCTCACGGTCGAGGCGGGCGGCAGCGTCTGCGTCCCCGACCGCTCGCTGCTGGTCCTGGAGAGGACGGCCTGACCATGCCCGACACCCCCCACCCCCGCAGCACCTACCGGGTCCAGGTCCGCCCCGGCTTCGACCTCGACGCCACCGCCGGCCTCGCCGGCTACCTGGCCGACCTCGGCGTCACCCACCTCTACAGCGCGCCCCTGCTCACCGCCACCCCCGGCTCCCCGCACGGCTACGACGTGGTCGACCACCGGTCGGTCAACCCGGAACTCGGCGGCGAGGCCGGCCGGCAGCGGCTGGTCCGGGCGCTGCGCGCGGCCGGGCTCGGCCTGGTCGTGGACATCGTGCCGAACCACGCCGGGGTGGCCCGGCCGGCGGCCAACCCGGCCTGGTGGGACGTGCTGCGCCGGGGGCGCGCCTCGGCGTACGCGGACTGGTTCGACATCGACTGGGACCGGGGCCGGCTGCTGCTGCCGGTGCTCGCCGACGCCCCCGACGCCCTGGACGACCTGAAGCTGGTCGACGGGGAGCTGCGCTACCACGAGCACCGCTTCCCGGTCGCCGACGGCACCGGCGACGGGACACCGCGCGAGGTGCACGACCGGCAGCACTACGAGCTGGTCGCCTGGCGGCGCGGCGACCGGGAGCTGACGTACCGCCGGTTCTTCGCCGTCTCCGACCTGGCCGGGCTCCGGGTGGAGGACCCGGCGGTGTTCCGGGCCACGCACGCGGAGATCCTGCGCTGGGTCGACGCCGGCGAGGTCGACGGCATCCGGGTCGACCACCCGGACGGGCTGCGCGACCCGGGCGGCTACCTGGCCCGGCTGCGCGCCGCCGCGCCGGCCGCGTGGCTGGTGGTGGAGAAGATCCTGGAGTACGGCGAGGAGCTGCCGGACTGGCCGGTCGACGGCACCACCGGCTACGACGCCCTCGCCGCGGTGTGCGGGCTCTTCGTCGACCCGGCCGCCGAGGCGGACTTCACGGCGCTGGACGGCCGGCTCACCGGCCGGCACACCTCCTGGCAGGACCTCACCCACGACACCAAGCTGGCCGCCGCCACCCGGCTGCTCGCCGCCGAACTGAACCGGCTGGCCGCGCTCGTCCCGGAGCTGGCCGGCGAGCAGGTCCGGGCGGCCCTGGCCGAGCTGGCCGCCGCCTTCGGTGTCTACCGCGGCTACCCGCCGGAGGGGGCCCGGCACCTCGCCGCCGCGCGCGCCGAGGCCGGCCGGCGCCGCCCCGACCTGAGCGCCGTCCTGGACGCGGTCACCGCCCGGCTGCGCGACCCCGGTCACGAGCTGGCCGCCCGGTTCCCGCAGTTCACCGGCGCGGTGATGGCCAAGGGCGTGGAGGACACCGCGTACTACCGGTGGAGCCGGTTCGTCGCGCTCAACGAGGTGGGCGGCAGCCCGGCCCACTTCGGCGTGCCGCCGGCCGAGTTCCACCGCTTCGCCGCCGCCCGGCAGGTCCGCTGGCCGGCGAGCATGACCACGCTGTCCACCCACGACACCAAGCGCGGCGAGGACGTCCGGGCCCGCCTCGCGGTGCTGTCCGAGCTGCCCGGCCGCTGGGCCGAGCGGGTGGCCGACTGGACGTCCCGGGCGCCGCTGCCCGACCCGGCCCTCGCCCACCTGCTCTGGCAGACCGCCGTCGGCGCCTGGCCCGTCGAGCGGGAGCGGCTGCACGCATACGCGGAGAAGGCCGCCCGGGAGGCGTCGGTCTCGACCGGCTGGGCCGACCCCGACCCGGCCTTCGAGCACGAGCTGCACGCCCTGGTCGACCGGATGTACGACGACCCGGAGCTGCACGCCCAGCTGACCGCGTTCGCCGCCGAGATCACCCCGGCCGGCTGGTCCAACGCGCTCGGGCAGAAGCTGGTGCAGCTCGCCATGCCCGGCGTGCCGGACACCTACCAGGGCACCGAGCTGTGGGAGAACTCCCTGGTCGACCCGGACAACCGCCGCCCGGTCGACTTCGCCGTACGCCGGGACCTGCTGGCCCGGCTCGACGCCGGTGACCGGCCGGCGGTGGCCGCCGACGGCGCGGCCAAGCTGCTCGTGGTCTCCCGCACCCTGCGGCTGCGCCGCGACCGCCCGGAGCTGTTCACCGGCTACCGACCGGTGCCGGCGCGCGGCCCGGCCGGCGGGCACGCGGTGGCCTTCGACCGGGGCGGCGCGATCGCGGTGGCCACCCGGCTGCCGCTGGGGTTGGCGCGGGCCGGCGGGTGGCGTGACACGAGACTGTCACTTCCTGTTCATCGGGTCACTGACTTGTTCACCGGCCAGGTCTACAGTGGGTCTGAGCTGCTCCTTCATGATCTGTTGAGCACCTATCCCGTCGCCCTGCTGGCTCCCACCGACTCCGTGGAGGCTGCCGCATGACCGAGTTCACGGTGTGGGCGCCCGAGGCCGCCCGGGTCCGGCTGCGCCTGCCCGGCGCCGCCGACCACGACATGCGCTCCGGGCCGGGCGGCTGGTGGCGGGTCGAGGTGCCCGGCGCGGGGCCGGGCACCGACTACGCGTTCCTGCTCGACGACGACGAGCAGGCGCTGCCGGACCCCCGGTCGGCCTGGCAGCCGCAGGGCGTGCACGGGCCGAGCCGCCGCTACGACCACGCCGCGTTCGACTGGACCGACCAGGGCTGGACCGGCCGGCAACTGCCCGGCAGCGTCCTCTACGAGCTGCACGTCGGCACGTTCACCCCGGAGGGCACCTTCGACGCGGCGATCGGCCGCCTCGACCACCTGGTCGACCTCGGCGTCGACCTGGTCGAGCTGCTGCCGGTCAACGCCTTCAACGGCGAGCACAACTGGGGCTACGACGGCGTCTGCTGGTACGCGCCGCACGAGCCGTACGGCGGGCCGGACGGGCTCAAGCGTTTCGTCGACGCGGCGCACGCCAAGGGGCTGGGGGTGATCCTCGACGTCGTCTACAACCATTTCGGGCCCTCCGGGGCCTACGCGCCGCGCTTCGCGCCGTACCTGGCCGAGCAGAGCAACCCGTGGGGCCGCACGGTCAACCTGGACGGGCCGCACTCCGACGGGGTGCGCCGCTACATCGTCGACAGCGTGCTGATGTGGTTGCGCGACTACCACGTCGACGGGCTGCGGCTCGACGCCGTGCACGCCCTGCCCGACTCCCGGGCCACCCACCTGCTCGAGGAGATGGCGGCCGAGGTGGAGGGCCTCTCCACCCACCTGGGCCGGCCGCTGTCGCTGATCGCCGAGAGCGACCTCAACGACCCGAAGCTGATCACCCCGCGCGAGGCCGGCGGGTACGGCCTGCACGCCCAGTGGAACGACGACGCCCACCACGCGCTGCACAGCCTGCTCACCGGGGAACGGCAGGGCTACTACGGTGACTTCGGCTCGCTGGAGTGCCTCACCGACGTGCTGACCGGCGGTTTCTTCCACGCCGGCACCTGGTCCAGCTTCCGCAACCGCAGCCACGGCCGGCCGGTGGACCGGCAGCGCACCCCGGGGCACCGGTTCGTGGCGTACCTGCAGAACCACGACCAGATCGGCAACCGGGCCACCGGGGACCGCAGCTCGGCGACCCTGTCGGCGGGGTTGCTGCGGGTCGGCGCCACCCTGCTGATGACCGCGCCGTTCACCCCGATGCTGTTCATGGGGGAGGAGTGGGCGGCCAGCACCCCGTGGCAGTTCTTCACCAGCCACCCCGAGCCGGAGCTGGCCACGGCGGTGGCGACCGGGCGGCGGCGGGAGTTCGCGGCGCACGGCTGGCCGCCGGGGGAGGTGCCCGACCCGCAGGACCCGCAGACCTTCGTCCGGTCCCGGCTGGACTGGGCCGAGCTGGACAAGCCCGAGCACCGGGAGATGTACGACTTCCACCGGCGGCTGATCGCCCTGCGCAAGAGCCGCCCCGAGCTGTCCGACCCGCGGCTGAGCCACGTGGACGTGCGGCACGGCGATCAGTTCCTGCTGATGCGCCGGGGCGAGTGCCTGGTGGTGGCCAACCTGGCCGGCAAGCCGCAGCGGATCAATCTGCCCGGGGTGGTGCGCAGCGTGCTGCTGGCCACCTCCGAGGGGGTCACCGTGATGCGCGACGGCATCGAGCTGCCGGCGGAGTCCGCCGCGATCGTGGCGCTGTAGTTCGGGCGCTTCGCGGCCCCGTTTGCATACTGGGTATGCTGCACGCCGTGAATCCTGGTCATCGGGCGGTCGCGGGCATCTCGGTGGCCGGCGGCGTCGCGCTCGGCGTTCTCGACTTCCTGTGGATCAAGTTCCTGCCCTACCCGTTCGCCGAGCTGGGCAACTCCACGGCCACCTGGGCCGTCGCCGCCTTCTTCCTGGGCCGCTGGGTGCGGTCGGGCCCGCCGCGCGCCGCCCTGGCCGCCTCGGTCCTGCTCGTCGTCGCGGTACCCAGCTACTACCTCGCGGCGACCCTCGTCCAGGGTGACGACCTGGCCGTGCTCTGGGCGCCCTCGTCGCTGCTCTGGATGGCTTTCGGGGTGGTCGCGGGCGTGGTGTTCGGCGTCGGCGGGACCTGGAGCCGCCGCGCCGGCTGGCGGCAGGTGGTCGGCGCCGCGCTGCCGGCCGCCGTGTTCGTCGAGGAGGCCGCCCGGTTCGCCGGCCGCGTCAACGACCCCGGCTATCCGGGCGCGGGCTGGAACGTGGCCATCGACCTCGCGCTCGGCGTCCTGCTCCTCGTGCTCGTCGGCCGGTCGCACCGACAGCGGGCGCTCGCCGCCGCGGTGGCCCTGCCGCTGGCCGGCCTCATCCTGGTCGCCTTCGCCGTCGTCGGCGGCTCGGCCGCGAGCGCCCTCGGGTGACGGGGACCTGCCGGCGCCCGGCGCGGCGCGGCGGTCCGTCGCGGTTCGGGGCGCGCCGCGGGCCTCACCGGTCCGGGCACCCGGCCAGCTTCCGGCGGACCGCCTCGGCATCGGCGTGGCCGAGTTCCTCGAAGAGCGCGAGTGAGCGCCGCCAGGCGTCCCGGGCGGCGAGCGACCGGCCCGCCGCCGCCCAGGTGTCCCCGAGGTGATCCAGCACGATGCCCTCGGCGTGCCGGTCACCCATCCCGGCGAAGAGGGCGAGCGCCTGTTGGAAGCAGTCGACGGCCTGCTCGTGCTCGCCCAGGTGGTGGTGGGCGTAGCCGATGCTGTCCCACGTGTTCGCCTGCCCGTACGCGCTGCCGACCTGCTCGGACAGGGCCAGCGCCCGGCGGCAGAAGGCGATCGCCTCGCGGTGCTCGCCGAGCTGCGAGTGGTACCAGCCGATCGCGTTGAGCGCGACCGCCTGCTTGAGCGGGCTCCCGACCCGCTCGTAGAGGGCGAGGCTCTGCCGCGCGTGCGGCAGCGCCTCCCGGGGCCGCCGCTGCCGGTCCTGGAGCATGCTCAGGTCGAAGTGGGTGTGCGCCCGCCCCTCGTCGTCGGCCAGCGCGGCGAACAGGTCCAGCGCCGCGAGCAGGTTGCCCTGCGCCTCCTCGTACCGGCCCAGGTTGGAGCAGGCCCCGGCGAGCAGCCGGTGCGCCTGGGCCTGGGCCGGGCGGTCACCCAGCCGCCCGGTCGACTCGACCGCCCGGCGGGCCACCGTGGCCCAGTCGTGCCAGTGGCCCTGCCGGTCGAAGTAGGTGGCCAGGGTCCACGAGAGCTGCCCGGTCGCGGCGTCCAGGCCGGCGTCGCCGGCGTACCCGATGGTCGCCAGGAGCACCTGGTGTTCGCGGGTGAACCAGGCCAGCGCCGCCGCCAGGTCGTCGAGCCGCTCGACGGTCACCCCGGGCGCGGCCGGCGGCAGGGTCAGCGGATCGCGCTGCGGGGACAGCAGCAGCGCGGCCGCGTGCGCGGTGTGCAGGTGGTGGTCGACCAGCCGGCACAGCGCCGACCTTGAACCGGTCGGATCCCCGGCCGCCCGCTCCACCGCGAACACCCGGACCAGGTCGTGCATGCGGTACCGGCCCGGGACGTGCTCCTGGACCAGGTAGGCGTCGCTGAGCTCGCGCAGCAGCGGGCGCAGCCCGTCCGGCGTACGGGCGGTCAGGCTGGCCGCGGCGGCCCGGCCGATGTCCGGGCCCGGGGCCAGGCCGAGCAGCGTGAAGACCGCCGCGGCGGGCGGCGTGAGCGCCCGCACCGAGCTGGACAGCACCACTCGCAGGTTCGTCGTCACCTCGTCGCCGTCGAGCACGTCCAGCGGGTTGGTCGCGGCGGCCAGCTCCGCCGCGATCGACGACAGGGCGAGGTCGGGGCGGAGCGCGGCGCGGGCCGCCACGATCCCGAGGGCCAGCGGCAGGCCACCGCAGAACCGCAGGATGTCCGCGACGGCGGCGGGCTCGCCCGCGACCCGCGCGGCGCCCACCTGCCGGACGAGCAGTTCGTGTGCCTCGCCGTCGGGCAGCACGTCCAGTGGCAGCGGTCGTGCGCCGTGGGTGGTGACGAGGCTGGCCAGTTGCCGGCGGCTGGTCACCAGGACCGCGCTCGTGGGGGTGCCGGGCAGCAGCGGGATCACCGTGCCGGCGTCGCGGGCGTCGTCGAGGACGACGAGCATCCGGCGGCCGGCCACCAGCGTGCGGTACAGCGACGCCTGCGCCTCCGGCTCGGCCGGCACCCGCGCCGGTTCGACCCCGAGCGCTTCGAGGAAGCCGCGCACGGCCGCCGGCCAGCCCACCGGGAGGGCGGTCGGGTCGAAGCCGCGCAGGTTGACGTAGAGCTGCCCGTCGGGAAAACGCTCGGCGTTGGCGTGCGCCCACCGCAGGGCCAGCCAGGTCTTGCCGACCCCACCGCCGCCACCGATGGACGAGATCACGACCGGCGATCCGCGGTCCCGGTGCCCCGCGCCGCCGAGTTGGTCGTCGAGGCGCGCGAGCTGGGCGGCCCGGCCGGCGAACACCCCGGGCGACGCCGGCAACTGCCGGGGCACGGTGGGCACCGCCGGGGTCGCGCCGGGCCGGCCGGGTGCCGGGTCCGGAGCCGCGGTCGGTCCGGCGCCGCCCGCCGGGGGCAGGTCCGGCGCGGCGAGCGCCGGATCGGCGGTGAGGATCCGCTGGTACAGCAGGGCCAGGGGCGGGCTGGGATCGGTGCCGACCTCGGCGGCCAGCCGGTGGCGCATCTGGTGGAACTGCGCGAGGGCGTCGGCCTGCCGTCCGCACCGGTAGAGCGCGAGCATCGCCTGCCCCGCGAGGCGTTCGTCCCACGGGTACCGGCTGCTCAGCGCCAGGACGTCGGGGAGCAGCTGCGCGTGCCGGCCATGGCGCAGGGCCAGGTCGTTGCGGTCCAGCGTGGCCGCGAGGCGCCGCCGGTCCAGGGTCTGCCGGTAGGCGACCAACCACGGTGTGGCCAGCCCGGCGAACGCCTCGCCACGCCAGAGCCCCAGCGCCCGCTCCAGGCAGCTGATCGCGGTCGCGTCGTCGGTGGTGCGCCGGGCCTGCTCGACCAGTTCGTGGAAGCGGTGCAGGTCGACACGGTCCGGGTCGACGGCGAGCAGGTAGCCGGGATGACGTCGGACGATGCGGACCTCGCTCGCGCCGGCCAGCGCCTGGCGGAGCCGGGACAGGTAGCCGCGCAGGGTGACGGCGGCCGCGTCCGGCACCTCGTCGCCCCAGACCCGGCCGACGAGCTGTTCGGTCGCGACCACCCGGTTGGGCTCGACCAGCAGGGCGGCGAGGACACACTGCTGACGGGCGTGACCGATCCCGACCGCCCGGCCGTCGATCCGGACGTCGAGGTCGCCGAGCACCCGGAACTCCACCGCCACGGCCTACGACGCTAGCCGCGGTCGGTGGTGGCCGGAGCAGGCCTGACGAGGATCCGACACGCGGCGGTCCGCGGGCCCGGCCTTCGGACCCGCGGACCACCGAGGTGGGTCGATCAGGGGCAGTTGACGGTGGGCAGGTCCAGTGTGGGCCGGCAGTCGTCGACGTCCGGGCCGCCGTCACCGAAGTCGCCGGAGCCGAGGCCACCGACCAGGATGTCCACCCCTCCGTCACCGTAGAGGCTGTCGTTGTCCCGCTCGCCGTCCAGCCGGTCGTCGCCGTCCAGGGCGCTCGGCCCGATGAACCGGTCGCCGTGGATGGTGTCGGTGCCGCCGTCGCCGTGGAGGTTGTCGTTGCCCAGGTCACCCCAGATGTCGTCGCCGACCGCCCCGCCGTAGACGATGTCGTCACCGCTGTCGGCCTGGATGTTGTCGCTCCCGTCGAGCCCGCAGATGATGTCGTCGTGGACGCTCCCGACGATCACGTCGGAGCCGGTCCTGCCGATGATGAACTCCGGGCCGTTGTTGTTGTTGCTGAGGTAGAGCCCGCCGGCGGGAACGTGCTGCGGGGAGTACCCGGCCGGCACCGGCGCGCCGGAGTACGGGCCGCAGTCGGCGGGGACCAACACGACCGCCGCGGCCGCCGGCGCGGCGGTGGCGCCGGCCAGCCCCGCAGTGGCCAGGACGAGTGCCCCGGCCACCGCGACGGCCCGGCGACCGGTCGGCGGTGTGGAACGGAAACGGTGTGGCATGACGCTTCTCCTTACTGCTGGTGGATGCGAGAAGCGTCGCCACCGGGCGTTGCACGGACGTGCAGCAGACGTTGAGCCGCGGCGGTGCGCCCGGCCCGGAGCACGCCGGGGGACAGCGAGACGCCCCGCCGGCCGCTAGCGTTCCGGACATGGACGAGGCGGAGCCGAGGCTCGTCGGCATCGCGCACCAGGCCGGCGGCAGCACGGTCCGGCTGCGCCCGGTGGCCGAGCCGGACCTGGCGATGCTCCGCCGGTTCCGCACCGAGCCGGGCCTGATCGGGCTGGACTGGGACGGCTTCCGGGACCCGGGCGCGCCGGCCCGCCGGTACGCCGAGGACGGCTGGCTGGGCGAGCGGGACGGCCGGCTCGTCGTCCAGGTCGAGCCCGAGGAGGCCGCCGCCGGGATCGTGAGCTACCGGTCGGGTCTCTACGGCGGACGCGCACCGTACTGGGAGATCGGCATCGCCCTGCTGCCCGAGTGGCGTGGCCGGGGCATCGGGTGGCGGGCCCAGGCGCTGTTCTGTGACTACCTGTTCGCGCACACGCCGGCGCAGCGGATCCAGGCCGGCACCCACCCGGAGAACGTCGCCGAGCAGCGGTCGCTGGAGAAGGCCGGCTTCCAGCTCGAAGGGGTCATCCGGGCCTGCGAGTTCCGGGCCGGCGCCTGGCGCGACGGCTGGCTCTACAGCCGGCTGCGCGACGACCCGTCCCCGCTGTGAGCCCGGGCGGTCACGGGATCGGCCACTCGTGGACCGGGCGGTTGCTGTGCATCAGGTCGACGTAGTGGCGGACCACCTCGCGCAGCGCCGCCGGCCGGTCCAGGTGGTCGGCGGACTCCAACCGGTGCAGCGTCTCCACCTGCCAGGTGGCGCCGTTGCGGCCGGTCAGGCAGCGCTGCTCGATGATGCCGAGCAGCCGGTCCCGCTCGTCCGGGTCCAGACCCCACCGGTCCAGCCCGTGGTGCGCCAGCGGCAGCAGCCGGCGCAGCACCAACTCGGTCACCGGCAGGTAACCCAGCCCGGGCCAGTACACCTGCGCGTCGATGCCGTGCCGGGCGCAGATGGTGAAGTTCTCCTCGGCGGCGCTGAACGACATCTGCGACCACAGCGGCCGGTCCGACTCGGCGAGGGCGCGGACCAGGCCGAAATAGAAGGCGCCGTTGGCGACGGTGTCCAGCACGGTCGGGCCGGCGGGCAGCACCCGGTTCTCCACCCGCAGGTGCGGACGGCCGTTGAACACGTCGTAGACCGGGCGGTTCCACCGGTAGACGGTGCCGTTGTGCAGCCGCAACTCGGCCAGCCGGGGCACGCCGCCGCCGGCCAGCGCCTCGGCCGGGTCCTCCGGGTCACAGACCGGCAGCAACGCGGGGAAGTAGCGGACGTTCTCCTCGAACAGGTCGAAGACGCTGGTGATCCAGCGTTCGCCGAACCAGACCCGGGGGCGTACGCCCTGGGCCTTGATCTCCTCGGCGCGGGTGTCGGTGGCCTGCTGGAACAGGGGCACCCGGGTCTCCCGCCACAGCTCCCGACCGAACAACAGCGGCGAGTTGGCGCCCAACGCCACCTGCACGCCGGCGATCGCCTGGGCGGCGTTCCAGTGGTCGGCGAACTGCGCCGGGCTGACCTGGACGTGGAACTGGGTGCTGGTGCAGGCGGCCTCGGGGGTGATCGTGTCGGCGGTGACCGCCAGCCGTTCCACGCCGCTGATCGCGATCCGCAGGTCCTCGCCGCGGGCGGCGAAGATCTGCTCGTTGAGCAGTGCGTAGCGGGGGTTGGCCGAGAGCGTCTCGGCGGTCAGGTGCTCCGGGCGCAGCGTCGGCAGGATGCCGATCATCACCATGTGCGCGCCGACCGTCCGGGCCTTCTCCTCGGCGGCGTTGAGGCTGGCCCGGACGTGCTCCTCGAACTGTGCCGTGCCGGTGCCGGTCAGCCGGCGCGGCGCCACATTGATCTCCACGTTGAACTGGCCCAGCTCGGTCTGGAAGCTCGGGTCGGCCACCGCCGCCAGCACGTCGGCGTTGCGCATCGCCGGCTGCGCCTCGTCGTCGACCAGGTTCAACTCGATCTCCAGGCCGGTCATCGGCCGTTCCACGTCGAAGCGCGACTCGCGCAGCATCTCGGCGAAGACGTCCAGGCAGCGCCGCACCTTGTCGCGGTAGCGGGCCCGGTCCTCGCGGCTGAAGGTCCGTACGCCGACGTCCTCGCCCATGGTCACCGCCCTGTCACCGTTGGTTCCCCTAACCTCGCACGTGCCGGCGGCAGCGGGGAAGACTTGAAACACCCTCTACCTACCCAGGGGCGGCCGACGTGACGCCTGTCGCGTTCGGCCGGGCGACCGCCCGGATTCCCGCCGCGGGCTGGCTAGCATGGCCGTCGACCGAGGGGGAGTGGGTTGATGCGCGAGACGTGGATCCGGCCGTTCGTGGCGGCGGCGATCGCCGAGGCCTGCTCCTGGGCCGCCCTGCTGGCCGGCATGGCGGTCAAGTACGGGCCGCCGCGCAACGAGTGGGGCGTGCACGTGTTCGGTCCGATCCACGGTGCGCTCTTCGTGGCGTACGGGCTGCTCGTGCTGGTGGTGGCCCGGCAGCGGCGCTGGTCGCTGTGGCACACCGCGATCGCGCTGGCCTGCGCCGTGCCGCCGTTCGCCACGGTGCTCTTCGAGCGCTGGGCGCGTCGCCGTGGCCTGCTCGGCACCCCGGCGCGCGCCGACCGTCCCCGCACCCTGGTCGGCTGACCGCCCCGGTCACTCGGCCAGGAAGTCGCGGAGCAGGGCGGCCAGTTCGGTGGGCGCCTCCTCGGCCAGGTGGTGCCCGGAGTCGATCGAGGCCACCCGTACGTCGTCCGCCCAGTCCCGCCAGATCGCGGCCGGGTCGCCGTACAGGTCGACCAGGTCGTCCCGCTCCGACCAGGCGAAGAGCACCGGACAGCCGATCCGCCGGCCGGCGGCCCGGTCGGCGTCGTCCGCGGCCCGGTCGGGGCCGAGCCCGGCCCGGTAGTCCTCGCACATCGCGTGGACGGTGGCCGGGTCGTGGATGGCCCGCCGGTAGTCGGCGTACGCCTCCGCGCCCATCGCCTCGGGCGAGCCGCCGTACCACGCGTCCGGGTCGGCGTTGATCACCCGCTCGGCCGGCTTGGCGAGCTGCCCGAGGAAGAACCAGTGCCACCAGCGCGCGGCGAACCGGGCGTCGCAGCGGGACAGGGCCTCGCCGATCGGCACCCCGTCGAGCACCCCGAGCCGGCTCACCCGGTCCGGGTGGTCCAGGGCCGCCCGCATCGCCACGTACGAGCCCCGGTCGTGGCCGACGACCGCGGCGCGCCGGTGGCCGAGCGCGTCGAGCAGCGCCACCACGTCGGCGGCCATCGCCCGCTTCGAGTAGACGGTGTGCCCGGGGTCGCTCGGCGGTTTCGAGGAGCCGCCGTAGCCGCGCAGGTCCGGGCAGATCACGGTGTGCCCGTCGGCGAGCAGGGGGGCGACCCGGTGCCAGGTGGCGTGGGTGCGCGGGTGGCCGTGCAGGAGCACCACCGCCGGCCCGGAGCCGCCGTAGCGGACCCGCAGGCGGACCGGGCCGACGTCGATCTCGTCGAGGGTGAAGCCGGGGAACATGGCCGCGACGGTGCCCCGGCCCGGCGCGGCCGAAACCTAGCTGACGACGGAGCAGGCGGCGACGGCCAGCACGACCAGCGCGCCGAGCGCCGCCTGGAGCAGCAGCGGCGGGCCGAGATGCGACCAGACGGTGGCGGTGCGCGGCGTGAGCAGCTGACCGGTGGTCAGGTTGACGATCCGCTCGATCCGGGGCGGCAGGTCCGGGTCCCGCTGCGGGCGCAGGGTGAGCTGCACGTGGTCGCCCGGGTGCAGGGCGCTCTGCGGCAGGTGGCCGTGCAGCTCGACCTCCAGCAGCCGGTCCGCGACGTCGCGCACCCGCACCGGGGTGACCAGGAACTCCGGCCCCTTCTTGAGCTCCTTGAAGCTGCGCCGGGCGGCCCCGCCGCCGCTGCTCAACAGCGCTCGTACCACCCGCATCAGCAGCCCCGCCACGCCGGCCGCGGTGAGCACCGCGACCAGCACCGGCTGTCCCACCCGCACCTCACGGGCGTAGCCCTCCATGAGCCGGACCAGCCGGCCGGTGACGACGCGTTCCGTGGGGTGGACGACGCGCCGGGCGCGCAGCTCCGTGTCCATGTTCACCACCCAGAGTCCCGTTCCGTTCACTGATGGTATCGGCCCTCCGGGTTGAACGACGTGAATGAACGCCGGTCACGGCCGGCCGGTCAGGTGACATCCCGGATGGCGCGGGTATGCGAGCGGCCGAGCTGGAAAGGGGTCGAGCATGCAGCTGTCCTTCCTGCGCCCGCTCTACGACCGTCCCGGGCCGTGGTGCTCGGTGTACATGGACGCCTCCCGGGACACCCACGACTCGCGCCCGCAGGTCGACCTGCGCTGGCGGGCCCTCAAGGGGGACCTGTTGGCGCAGGGCGCCGACCAGGTGACCGTCGAGGCGGTCGAGGAGGTCGTCCGTCGGCACCAGCCGATGCCCGGCGACTACGGCATCGCCGTGTTCGCCACCCGCGGGCGGGTGGTGCTGACCGAGTACCTCTCCGCGCCGCCCCTGCGGGACCTGGGCTCCTGGTCCGCGCTGCCACACACCATGCCGCTGGTCGCCCAGCGGGGCGAGCAGATCGCCTGGGTGCGGGTGCTGGCCGACCGTACCGGGGCGGACGCGGTCGCGGTCAGCGCCGGCGGGGTGCCCCGGCGGGCCACCGTGCAGGGGCGGGAGAGCTGGCAGCTGCGCCGGGTGCAGCCGGGCGGCTGGTCCCAGTCGCGCTACCAGCGCGCCGCCATGGAGGCCTGGCACCACAACGCCGGCGACGCCGCGGCGGCCACCGCCGAACTGGCCGACCGGGTCGGCGCGGACGTGGTGGTGGTGGCCGGGGACATCCGGGCCACCGGCATGATCGCCGCCCAGCTGCCGGAGCGCTGGCAGGACATCCTGGTCCGCACCGACGCCGGGGCCCGCAACGCCGGCGCCGACGACACCATGGTGGACGACCTCACCGTGCAGACCATCGCGGAGGTCGCCGACCAGCGGATCGCCGCCGCGCTGGACCGGTTCGGCATGCAGGAGGACGTCGGCGCCGGCCTGGCCGCGGTGGTCTCCGCGCTGCAACGCAACCAGGTGGACACGATGCTGATCGTCGACGACGCGTCGGCCGACGGCGAACTCTGGGTCGGACCCGACCCGACCGAGATCGCCACCGACCCGGCCCAGCTGCGGGACATGTCGGTGCGCGACCCGCAGAAGGTACGCGCCGACGCGGCGCTGCTGCGTGCGCTGGTCGGTACCGACGCCGAGCTGACCGTGCTGGCGCCGGAGGAGGCGCCGGAACTCACCGACGGGGTCGGCGCGGTGCTGCGCTACGTCGACGCCAGCACCCCGGGGCGGGGCAATGGCTGATCGTACGGTGGCGGACCTGGTCGTCGAGCGGCTGCGTGCCTGGCACGTGCCACGCGCGTTCGGCTACCCGGGTGCGGCGATCGCCCCCCTGGTGGCCGCGCTCGACGCGGCCGGCGGCGACCCGGAGTTCGTGCCGGCCCGGCACGAGGAGACCGCCGCGTTCATGGCCACCGGGCACGCGAAGTTCACCGGCGAGATCGGGGTCTGCCTGGCCACCCAGGGGCCGAGCGCGGTGCACCTGCTCAACGGCCTCTACGACGCGAAGCTGGACAGCAAGCCGGTGGTGGCGATCGTCGGCGAGGACGTCACCGGGCCGCTCGGCGGCGCACACGAGGAGATCGGGCTGAGCCGGCTCTTCGGCGACGTGTGCCACCAGTTCCTCCGGTACGGGCGTACCCCCGACCAGGTGCCGGGCCTGCTCGACCAGGCGTTCCGGACGGCGGCCGCGACCCGCAGCCCGACCTGCGTGGTGCTGCCGCACGCGTTGCAGCTCGCCGCGGTGCCGGATCTGCTGCCGCAGACCGCCGGCGTGGTCTCGGCCACGCCCGGCGAGCCGCTGGCCCGGGTGCTGCCGCACGACGGCGACCTGGACGCCGCCGCCTCGCTGCTGATCACCGGCCAGCGGCTGGCGATCCTGGTCGGCCAGGGCGCGCAGCACGCCGCGGACGAGATCGTCGAGCTGGCCGACCGGCTCGGCGCCGGGGTGGCCACCTCGCTGCTGGGCAAGCCGGTGCTGGACGAGCGGCTGCCGTTCCACACCGGCGTGCTCGGTGAGGTCGGCACGACCGCCGCCGCCCAGCTGATGGGGGGCTGCGACACCCTGCTGCTGGTCGGCACGACCGACCCGTGGACCGACTGGTACCCGCTGCCGGGCCAGGTCCGGACCATCCAGATCGACATCGACGGCCGGCGCATCGGCACCCGCTACCCGGTGGACGTCGCGCTGGTGGGCGACGCCGCCGAGACCCTGCGGGCCCTGCTGGGCCGGGTGCGTGAGCGGCCCCAGCAGCAGTGGCGGGGCGTGGTGGAGAGCGCGGTGGACCGGTGGCGGGAGGCCGCCGCCGAGCGGGCCGCCGCGCCGGCCGACCCGGTCAACCCGCAGCTGGTGCTGCGGGAGCTGTCCGCCCGGATGCCGGAGCGGGCCGCGCTCGCCGTCGACGTCGGCTCGGTCATCTACTGGTACGCCCGGCACCTGCAGCTGCCGCCCGGTGTCCGCGCGCAGCTCTGCGGCACGCTCGGCTCGATGGGCTGCGCCCTGCCGTACGCGGTGGCGGCGAAGCTGGCCCGCCCGGACGAGCCGGTGGTGGCGCTGCTCGGCGACGGCGCGATGCAGCTCAACGGCCTGGCCGAGCTGATCACGGTGGCGCACCACTGGCCCGAGTGGCGGGACCCGCGCCTGGTGGTGCTGGTGCTGAACAACCGGGACCAGTCGGGGACCGGCGGCGGGCGGCAGCCCGGCCGGCCGTCCCGGCGCCCCGACGTGCCGTACGCCGGCTGGGCCCGGCTGCTCGGCCTGCACGGGGTCCGGGTGGACCGCCCCGAACTGGTCGGCCCGGCCTGGGACGAGGTGCTGGCGGCGGACCGGCCGAGCGTGCTGGAAGCGGTGGTCGACCCGGCGGTGGCGCTGGACCCGCCCGAGCCGGCCCTGGCCGACCTGCGTGGGCTCTTCGCCGACGGCGACGCCGCCCGCCGGGTGCGGGAGCGGGTGCTGCAGACCCAGGTGACCGTGGAGGCGGACGACCTCGTTTAGCCGGGCCGGCGCCGGGCATGAGGTCCGCACCCACCGTCCCGGGAGGTCAGATGTCCGCAGCCGCCGATCGTCGTTTCGGCCCCGCGCCGCTGCCCGCGGCCCGCGGCCCGGTGTCGGCGGCGCTGCTCGCCGCGCTGCGGCAGGCGCCGCACGACCTGCCGGGCGGCCTCGGCGCCGGGTTCGCGTCGGTGGCCGACCCGATCGGGGACGAGGACCTCCAACTCACCCTCTTCCTCTGCTACGAGCTGCACTACCGAGGCTGGCAGCAGGTCGACGAGGCGTGGGAGTGGCAGCCGTCCCTGCTGGCGTTGCGGGCCCGCGCCGAGCACCCGTTCGAGGTGGCGCTGCGCCGGGTGGCCGGTGCGCCGCCGGCGCCGCTGCCCGCGGCCCTGCCGGCGGCGCTCGTCGAGCTGGTGGCCGCCGACGACGGGCCGGCGCTGGCCGGCGCGCTGCAGCGCCGGGCGAACCTCGACCAGTTCCGCGAGTTCGTCATGCACCGCTCGGTCTATCACCTGCGCGAGGCGGATCCGCACAGTTGGGCGCTGCCCCGCCTCGGCGGCCCGGCCAAGGCCGCCCTGGTCGAGATCCAGATGGACGAGTACGGCAACGGCCGGCTGGACCGGATGCACGCCGAGTTGTTCCGGACCACCATGGCGTGCCTCGGCCTGGACACCGGATACGGCGCCCACCTGGACCGGGTGCCGGCGGTGACCCTGGCGACCAACAACCTGATGTCGCTGTTCGGCCTGCACCGGCGGCTGCGCGGCGCGCTCCTCGGGCACCTGGCCGCCTTCGAGATGACCTCCTCGCTGCCGAACCGCCGCTACGGCAACGGGCTGCGCCGGCTCGGGCTGGACGAGACGGCCACCCGCTTCTACGACGAGCACGTCGAGGCCGACGCGGTGCACGAGCAGATCGCCGCGTACGACCTCTGTGGCGGTCTGGTCCGGGCGGAGCCGGCGCTGGCCGGTGACGTCCTGTTCGGCGCCGCCGCGGCGCTCGCCGTCGACCGCCGCTTCGCCGCTCACCTGCTGGATGCCTGGACGGCCGGGCGCTCCTCGCTGCGCGCGCCGGCCGTCGCGGAGCCGGTCGCCGCCTGAGCCGCCCGCTCAGGCGTCGCGGCCGGTGCCGGCGCGGAAGTCGACGGCCTTGTGGGTGCCGTCGCAGAACGGTTTGCGGGCCGACCGGCCGCAGCGGCACAGCGCGATGGTGCCCCGGCGCGTCTCGATGGCCTCGCCGTCGGGGGTGAGCAGCGCGAAGTCGCCGCGCACCAGCAACGGACCGTCCTGATACGGGGTGATCGTCGCCGCCGGGCTGATCTCGTCGTCGGGCATGCGCGCTGAAGTGCCCGTACCGGTACCGCCGAAACCCGGCCGGGCCCTCCCGTTGCGTCCCTGGACGGCCCGGCACGGCGACTCGACGTGGCTGGGCCCGGTGCGAAGTCAGGGCCTCGCCGACGGACACCCGGGGATTGGTCCGGCCCGTGGGGGGATGCCCGTTTAGACCCCATAGGGACGGGAAGCCGGGGCGCGTGGTGAGCGAACGAGGCACGGTGGGGTCGGTGCCCAAGGGGCCCCTGGGACGGTCGACCGGCGGGGCGGGTCTGGCCGGCGACCGGGTGCTGGCCGCCGGCAGCACGGCCCGGGTCCTGCTCGGCGCGACCGTGCGCGGCCTGCGCGGCGACGACTGCGCCGACCTCGGCCCCGCCGTCGGGTTCGCCCGCTTCTCCGGCGCGCCGGAACCGGTCCGCCGGGCCGCCGCCGCGCGGGCCGCCGGCCGGCTCGCGCTGACCCCGGCCCAGGTCGCCGAGGTGGACGCCGAGCGGGTCGCCGGCTGGGCCGCCGACCAGTACCCGGCCCGCCGGTGGCCGGGCGCGGTGCTGGGCGCCCCGCACGGCGCGGCCGCGCACCTCGCCGTCGCGCTCGGCGTGCCGTGGCTGCCGGCCGCCTTCGAGACGACGGTGTCCTGGTCCGGCGGCACGGTCGACCGGCCCTTGGCCGCGCTGGACCACGGCGCCGCCCTGGCCGGCCGGCTGCTCGCCGGGAACCCCGGGGTGCACGTACGCCAGGTGCACTGCCCGGCCAGCCGGGGCGCGGCGGCCGGGGCCACGGTGACCCTCGCGGTGCGCTGGCGGTCGCTGCCCGGCGCGTACGCCCGGTTCCTCGCCGACCGGCTGGAGCCCGGCGCCCCGGTGCTGCTGCTGGACGACGGCCGCACCTGGCCGGTGCGGGACGAGGGGAACGGCCACAGCTTCCAGGTGGGCTCCCCGGCCAGCGGCCTCGACCCGGTCGACTTCCACCCCGACGCGCACGCGCTGCGGCAGGTGCTCCGCTCGGCCGGCGGCGACGGCGCACGGTGGGAGCCGCCGGACGTCACCTCGCCGCAGGCCTTCGCCGAGCACGGCGTCGAGTCCGGTTTCGCCCACGGCCTGGACTCCTGGGCCGGCCGGCACGGGCATCCCGTGCACCGGGTGCTCGCCCCGCAGCCGGACGCGCTCAGCGCGGCCACCGCCGACCTGTACCGGCAGTGGCTGCGCCGGGCCGGCAAGACCGGTGACCGCCTGGTGGTGGAGTGCGGGCGGCTGCTCGACCCGTGGCAGGTGATCCGGGCCGGCCTGGTGCCCTACTGGTGCGAGAACGCGACCCGGCGCCGGGTGGACGGGGTGGAGTACTGGCTCGCCGGCAGCGAGCCGTTCAGCTCCGTGGACGTGCTGCCCGAGCCACCCGGGGTGCGCTCGCCGGCGCTGGCCGGGCTGCCGCAGTGGCTCGCCGTGGCCGGCTTCGGCCGGCGACGCCGGGCGCTGGACCGCGGCGCCGCGCGGGGCTACCCGGTCGCCGCCGTACCGACCCGGCGTGCCACGGAGGTGTTGCGCAACCAGCCGTACGACCTGCCGGTGGCGCCGCCGCTGGCGATGACCGAGGCGCTCGTCGCGCTGCGCGAGGCGGGCGCCGCCCAGGGACTGCTCGTCTCCTGAGCGGTCCCGCCACCAACACCCGCGAAACATCCTCGCGATCCTGCGGACCGTGATTGAGTACCTACGGAGCGGGAACACCGCTCGCTGCGAACGGCGCACGATGCCGGGTGGCGAGCCGCCGCCCGTTCCTGGCGTTCCGTCACGTAACCCACTTCCGGCCCGGTGCGTGGCCCGACCACGCGCACGACCGGTCTTCCCAATCCGGGCGGGGGACCTTCCTGAGGGAGGCGCGGATGTTCGGACAGACCACCACACCCACACCACCACCCACCGAGCGGGGCCTGGAGGACCTCGACGCGGCGGCGCTGGCGTACGCGGCACGGATCGAAGGGCTGCCGCCCGAGCGGCGCCAGGAGGCCCGCGACGACCTGGTCCGGTTCGCGCTCCCGTTCGCCGGCCGGCTGGCCCGGCGGTACCGGGGTCGCGGGGAACCGCTGGAGGACCTGGAGCAGGTGGCCCGCCTCGGCCTGGTCAACGCCGTGGACCGGTACGACCCGGAACGGGGCTCCTTCACCGCGTACGCGGCGATCACCATCGTCGGCGAGATCAAACGGCACTTCCGGGACCGCACCTGGGGCGTGCACGTGCCCCGCCGGCTGCGCGACCTGATCCTCGAGGTCGGCCAGGCCACGGCGGCGCTGACCAGCGAGCTGTCCCGGGCGCCCACGGTCGCCGAGCTGGCCGAACGGCTGGAGACGCCGGAGGAGGAGATCCTCGCGGCGCTGGAGTCGGCGGCCGGCTACAGCCCGGCCTCGCTGAACGCGCCGGTCGGTGGGGAGAGCTCGGCCGAGTTCGGTGACCTGGTCGGGGAGTCGGACAACGCCCTGGAGTCGGTCGACGACCGGGTGACCGTCGCCGGCCTGCTGCACCGGCTGCCCTGGCGGGAGCGGCGGATCCTGGCGATGCGCTTCTACGGCAACCAGACCCAGGCGGAGATCGCGGCCCGGTTCGGTATCTCCCAGATGCACGTGTCCCGGCTGCTGTCCCGGGCGCTCACCTGGCTGCGCCAGGCGATGCTCGCCGACGCGCCGCCGCCCTGGCAGAACGGGGCGGCCGAGACCGAGTCGGCGAAGTCGAGGATCTCGGTCAAGCAGAACGGCGACCGGGTGGTGGTCGAGGTCGGGGGAGAGGTCGACCGGGACGGCGCGGACCAGTTGCGCAAGGCGATGCTGGAGGCGGTCACCGGGCAGCCCCGCGAGGTGGTGGTCGACCTGGTCGGGGCCGGTGGCTTCGACGCCGGCGGGATCGCCGCGCTGATGGCCGGTCGGGACGCGGCCGCCCGGACCGGGGTGCCGTTGCGGCTCACCCGGGTGCAGCCCGCGGTACGCCGCTCGCTGGCCGCGGCCGGGCTGCCGCCGGCCGCCGACTGAGTCCACGGCGCCCTGACTCCTACGGCAGGGCGCCGCTCCGGCGGAAGACGGACGGAAAAGGGCCGGCGCCCTCGGGCGCCGGCCCTTTCACGTGGCCCGGTGACCCGGGGCGCCGACCCTTCTCGCGGTGACCCGGGTCGCCGGCCCTTTCGCGCGGTCCGGTCAGTTCTCCGTGGTGTCGCCGTGCCCGCGGGGGTGTTCCCACCGGGGGTTGCCCGGCTCGTTGCGCTGCGGGCCCAACTGGGTCTGCTCCGGTTCGTCGGCCTCGTCGAAGCTGGGCCGCAGCACCTCCTCCGGCTCCGGCACGTCGACCGGCCGGGCGCCGGACTGCGGCGCGGGGGTGTACTCCGCGGCCTCGCGCGCGCCGTGCGCGCCCTCGGCGGACGGCGACTCCTTGGCCTTCGGCACGTGGTGCAGCTCCTGTGCCAGGTGCTGGGGTGGCTTGGTCGTCCGTTGTGGCAGGTCCCGGCCGAGGTCGCTGACCAGCGGGCCGTACTTGAGGTCGAACGCCGGGCGCTCGGAGCGGATCCGCGGCATCCGGTCGAAGTTGCGCAGCGGGGGCGGGCAGGTGGTCGCCCACTCCAGGGAGTTGCCGAAGCCCCACGGGTCGTCCACGGTCACCTGCGCGCCGTACCGCCAGGACTTCCAGAGGTTGTAGATGAAGAACAGGGTGGACGCGCCGAGCACGAACGAGCCGATCGTGGAGATCTCGTTCAGCGTGGTGAAGCCGTCGCCGGGCAGGTAGTCGGCGTACCGGCGGGGCATGCCCTCGTTGCCCAGCCAGTGCTGCACCAGGAAGGTGGCGTGGAAGCCGAGGAACATGGTCCAGAAGTGAATCTTGCCGAGCCGCTCGTCGAGCAGCCGGCCGGTCATCTTCGGGAACCAGAAGTAGATGCCGCCGAAGGCGGCGAAGACGATGGTGCCGAAGAGCACGTAGTGGAAGTGCGCCACCACGAAGTAGGAGTCGGTGACCTGGAAGTCGGCGGGCGGGCTGGCCAGCAGCACCCCGGTGAGGCCGCCGAGCAGGAAGGTGACCAGGAAGCCGACGGCGAAGAGCATCGGCGTCTCGAAGGTGATCTGCCCCTTCCACATGGTGCCGATCCAGTTGAAGAACTTCACCCCGGTCGGTACGGCGATCAGATAGCTGAGGATGCTGAAGAAGGGCAGCAGCACCTGGCCGGTGGCGAACATGTGGTGCGCCCAGACGCTCATCGACAGCACGGTGATCGCGATGGTGGCGAGCACCAGACCGGTGTAGCCGAAGATCGGCTTCCGGGAGAAGACCGGGATGATCTCGGTGATGATGCCGAAGAACGGCAGCGCGATGATGTAGACCTCGGGATGGCCGAAGAACCAGAACAGGTGCTGCCACAGCATCGGACCGCCGGTGGTCGCGTCGTAGACGTGCGAGTGCAGGATCCGGTCCGAGGCGAGGGCGAAGAGCGCGGCGGCCAGCAGCGGGAAGACGAAGATCACCAGCACGCTGGTGAGCAGCAGGTTCCAGGTGAAGATCGGCATCCGGAACATGGTCATGCCGGGGGCGCGCAGGGTCAGGATCGTGGTGATCAGGTTGACCGCGCCGAGGATGGTGCCCAGACCCGAGACGGCCAGGCCCACCACCCACATGTTGCCGCCCACGCCCGGGCTGTGCTGGGCGGTGCTCAGCGGCGTGTACGCGGTCCAGCCGAAGTCCGCGGCGCCCTGCGGGGTGAAGAAACCGGCCATGGCGATCAGCGCGCCGAAGAAGTACAGCCAGTAGGCGAACGCGTTGAGCCGCGGGAACGCCACGTCCGGCGCGCCGATCTGCAACGGCACGATGTAGTTGCCGAAGCCGAACACCATCGGCGTCGCGAACAGCAGCAGCATGACGGTGCCGTGCATGGTGAACAGCTGGTTGTACTGCTCGGGGGAGAGGAACTGCATCCCGGGCCGGGCCAGTTCCCCCCGCAGCAGCATCGCCATGATGCCGCCCACGACGAAGTAGAAGAAGGAGGTCGCCAGGTAGAGCAGGCCGATCAGCTTCGCGTCGGTCGTACCCAGCAGCCGCCACAGGGTGCTGCCCTTGACCGCCTCCCGCACCGGGCCGGGGTAGCCCCCGAACCGGGCCGGCGCGAGGATCGCCGGCCCTCGGTCTCGTGCCGGCTCCGTGACTACCCGCTTGGGCATGGCTTCTCACCCCGTCGTGACGGCAGAAAGGACGGGCGCGCGTACCCGGCCCGCTACCTATAAAACCAGGCGAGAGCGGAAAATTCGGTCAGTTCGCCGGTAGCATCGCCCAGACGACCTTGCCGGCCCCGGCGGGCGTGCTGCCCCAACGCTGGGTCAGGTCGCGCACCAGCATCAATCCCCGGCCGCCCTCCGCGCGGGGGTCGTGGTCGGCCGCCGCCCGCGCGGCGGCCGGGCTGCCGTCCATCACGGCGACCCGCAGGTACGGCCTGCGCAGGGTCAGCGTCACGTGCATCGGGGTGCCCGCGTGCCGCACCACGTTGCCGACCAGCTCGGTGAGCACCAGCGAGGCGGGACCGGCCAGCTCCGGGATGTTCCACCGCCCGCAGGCATCGGTGACCAGCTCCCGGGCCCGCCGGCAGGCGCCGGCGACCGGTTCGAGGCGGGCCCGCAGCCGGGGAGCCACCCCGGCGCCGGCCAGGGCGCTCGCCGCGGCGCAGTCCGGCCGGACCGGCACCACCCGGCACGCGGTGCTCTCGGCGAGCCAGGCGGCGGCGTCCGGCGGCGGGGCGCAGAGCACCATCGGCACCGCCGGCCAGTCGGCGGCCCGCCGGGCCGCCGCCGCGAAGACCGAGAGCGCCAGCGGGTCGGCGACGTCGAGCCGCCCCAGGTCCACCACGAGCGCGTCGGGCTGCGCGGTCAGGCACCCGTCCAGCACGGTGTGCACCGATCGCATGGTGGACAGGTCGAGTTCGCCGGCCAGCCGTACCACGGTGACCGGCGACTCGTCGCGGACCTCGTAGCTGATCCGGGTCGACATCGGGGCCCTCGTTTCGGTCTCTTCGGCGGGACCTGGAACGTACCCCCGTCCCGGCCGGGTGAAACCGGACCAGCCGGCGTTCCGCGCCCGGTCAGCGACGATTCGGGCCGCGGGTGGTGAGCAGCCCCAGGGCGATCATGCCGACCCCGAGGAAGAAGTGCAGCCAGTCGTCGGCGCCGTTGAGCGGGATGAAGTTCGCCCCGCTCTCGTGGTCGATCACCACGCCGTAGAGCCAGAGCACCAGGTAGATCGCGCCACCGGCGATGAGGTAGGCGCGCGACCCGGAGATCGTCCGGGCCAGCAGCAGGCCGGCCACCCCGAACGCCAGGTGCACGACGTTGTGCAGCACGGAGACCTGGAAGAGCCCGAGCAGCTTGGCGTCGGAGTTGTGCCCGGCCCAGGCCAGGTCGCCGAAGTTGCTGGTGATGCCGGGGACGAAGCCCAGCACCCCGATGATCAGGAAGAGCACGCCGACCGTCGCCGCGGCCCGGCGCACCGGCGCCCGGCCGTCGGCCGGGTTGCGTCGCCCCCGCGAGTGCGCCATCGCGTTCGTCATGCCGGCCTCCTCAGCTGCCTCGGACCGCGCGCGGATTCCCGGCACATCGGCGGGCAAACCGGGTCCTCGACGCCGAGCGGGGTGGGCTGCCCATGACCGTTCCGCCCGAGCCCTCTGCCGGCCGGCGGGTCGGAGCTTCGTGTGCTCGTCCCGCTGGGTTCAGGCGGGCAGCAGCGGGCGGGTGGCGAGCTGCCGGACCTGCTCGTACAGGGCCACGTACCGCTGCGCCATCAGCTCCGGGGTGAACCGGGCCGCGGCCTCCCGCCGGCACTCGTCCGGATCGAGCAGACCGGCGGCCAGCACCAGCTCGCCCAGCTCCTCCTCGTCGCCGGCGAGCAGCCCGGTGCGGCCGTGCGTGATCAGCTCGGGCAGACAGCCCCGGGCGGTGGCCACCACCGGCGTACCCAGGGCCAGCGACTCGACCACCGCCGTGCCGCCCGGCTCCTCCCAGCGCAGCGGGAACAGCGCGGCCCGGGCCCCGGCCAGCAGCTCGTCGCGCTCCCGGCCGGCCACCGTGCCGACCCAGCGGACCAGGTCACCGTCCACCCACGGCGCGACCTCGTCGTAGAAGAACCGCACGTCCGGGTTCTGCCGGGCCTCGTCGCCCGCCGCCGCCAGGTCCTCCGGCCGGTGGTACGGCCCCACCGGCCCGGCCAGCACCAGCGGGAAGCCGACCTGCCGGGCCAGCCGGGCGCCCAGGTCCTGCCCCTTGCCGGGGTTGATCCGGCCCAGCACGACCACATGGTCGCCCTTCGCCACGGCCGGCCGGCGGTCCGCGTCGACCGCGAGCGGCGTGGACAGGTGCACATGGCCCACCGAGTGCTCGCGTAGCGCCCGGGGCGCCCGGGCGAGCTGCGCGGCGGAGACGCCGTTGACCCGGACCCGCTCGCCGCCGTCCAGGTTGCCGTACAGCTCGGGGTGCTTGGCCAGGTCCCAGTGCAGGGTGTGCAGCGCCGGCGGCGCGTCCGGCCCCATCGCGGTCAGCGTGGCCAGCCCGACCGCCTCCACGTGGTCGTGCACCAGGTCGATGTCGTCGCGGCGGCGCAGCGCGCGGACCACCCCGTTGAGGTGGGCCTGGGAGATCCCGCACACCTGGTTGTACGGGCGTTGCAGGGCGTGGAACTGGCCGTCCGGGAAGACCGAGAGCCGCTCGTCGACCGGCAGCGTGCTGCTCTCCACCGAGGCGAGGACCACCCGTACGCCGAGCTTGCGCAGCTCCGGCACGAGGGTGGCGATGACGTTCTCGATGCCGCCGTAGCCCGGGGGCGGGACCGACAACCACGGACCGGCGTTCATCAGCACGGTGAGAGTCATCCGGCGCTGCTCCTTCGCTCGGCGGCGGTCACGCCGCGACCCGCCGCTGGGGGACCCGGTGGCGCAGGTGCGCCAGCGGCGGCCGTTCCTCGATCGAGACGTCGCTGACCACGATCTCGCGGTCCAGGTGGGGCAGCGCCTCCGAGCCGCCCCGCCGGAACTGGGTGAGCAGCGCGGTGGGCATCGCGCCCGGGGCCGCCCAGCCGCGCCGTTGCAGGCGGGCCCAGACGGTCAGCAGGATCTGCGCCGACATCCGGCCCAGCGCCGCAGTGTCCTGGTGCCGGTGCTTGCGCTCGCCCAGGTCCACCTGGGCCAGGGCGTCCAGCCCGACCAGCTCCAGCAGGTCGATCAGCATGGCCGTCTCGACGCCGTACCCGGAGACGAACGGCACCTGCTCCAGCACCTCGCGGCGGCCGGCGTACTCACCCGCCAGGGGCTGCACGAAGCCGGCCAGCTCCGGCCAGAACAGGTTGAGCAGCGGCCGGGCCATCAGCTCCGTCACCCGCCCACCGCCGTCGGCCTCCACGCCGGCCGTGCCGATCAGCGGGCGGTGGTAGAAGCCCTTCACGAAGTCCACCGACGGGTCGGTCAGCAGCGGGCCCAGCAGCCCGGTGACGAAGTGCGGCCGGAACTCCCGCAGGTCCGCGTCGATGAACGCCACCACGTCACCCCGGGCGGCCGCGAGCCCGGCCCAGAGCGCGTCCCCCTTGCCGGTGAGCCGGGGCAGCCCGCGGGTCATCGCGTCCTGGCCGACCACCTCGGCGCCCGCCGCCCGGGCCACCTGCGCGGTCCGGTCGGTGGACCGGGAGTCCACCACGATCAGCTCGTCCACCAGCGGGACACGGTCCATCAGGTGCTCGCGGACCGTCGACACGATCGCGCCGACGGTCGCCTCCTCGTTGCGCGCCGGCAGCACCACGCTGACCCGGCTGTCGCCCTTGGCCCGCAGCAGCCGCCGCGCGGGCCAGTCCTCCGCCGACGTGGTGCGGTACGTGGCCCAGGCCTCCACCACCGGTGAGACGATCGTTTCTCTGTCCCGCACGGGCACACTCCCAGGTTTCGTGGCGGAAACGCGGCTCCTGGTTTGCCCAGTGCCGGGCCCCGCTAACCGGATCCTGCCGAACAGCGTGATCACGACCGGCGCGCTGGTCGGTTCCCTGCCGGTGAACGTTGCATTACGGCCGCGTCCGCGTTTGGCGGCGCTCCCACCAGGGGAGTGCTGTCGGCAGTCTGTCAGCAGCGGCGGGAGGGCCAGGAATGCGCGCATGCCGGGTGGGACTGGTAGGGGCCGGTGGGGTGGCGCAACGCCATGCCCGGGTGCTCAGCGGCTTCGAGGACGTGGCGTTGGTCGGGGTGACCGACGTCGCGCGGGACGCCGCGGCGGCCCTCGCCGAGGCGTACGGCGGACGCGCCTTCGCCGACGTGGACGGGCTGCTGGCGGCCGGCGTCGACGCGGTCTACGTCTGCGTGCCGCCGTTCGCCCACGGCCCGGTGGAGGAGGCGGTGATCGCCGCCGGCGTGCCGATGTTCGTGGAGAAACCGGTCGCCCTGGACCTGGAGACCGCCGAGCGGATCGCCGGCCTGGTCGAGCGCCGGGGGCTGCTCACCGGGGTCGGCCACCACTGGCGTTACCTGCACATGGTCGACCAGGCCCGGCAGCTGCTGGCCGGCCGGCCGGTGCGGATGGTCAACGGGGCCTGGCTGGACAAGGTGCCGCCGGTGGCCTGGTGGGCCCGGCGGGACTCCTCCGGCGGGCCGGTCGTGGAGCAGGCCGCGCACGTGCTGGACCTGGTCCGGCTGCTGGCCGGCGAGGTGACCGAGGTGACCGCGTACGGCGACGGCACCCCACCGCCGGTGCCGGACGCGGACATCGACTCGGTCACCGCGGCGACGCTGCGCTTCGCCTCGGGCGCCGTCGGCACCCTCGCGGCGGCCTGCGTGCTCGGCTGGAAGCACCGGGCCGGCCTGGAGATCCTCGCCGACGGGCTGGCCCTGTCGTTGGCGGAGGACGGCCTGACCGTCTGCGACGGCGCGGGCGAGCGGCACCTGCCCGCCGACCCGGACGGGGCCCGGGTCGCCGTCGACCGGGCCTTCGTCGACGCGGTCCGCGGCGTCGGCGACGACGTCCGGGTCCGGTACGCCGAGGCGCTGCGCACCCACCGGCTCGCCCTCGCGGTGGCCGAGTCGGCCCGGACCGGGCGTCCCGTGGCGCTGCCCACCGGGCCGGCCGCCCGGCTCACCGCGGCCGTCGCCGACGCGGCGCCGGCCGAGCCGGCGGGGGTGGCGCTCGATGCGTGACCGGGTGGTGGTGGTCACCGGCCCGGGCCGGGTCGAGCTGGTCGAGCAGGACGCGGCCGAGCCGCGTGACGGCACCTTCCGGGTGGCGACGCTCTACAGCGGGGTCTCGGCCGGCACCGAGCTGAGCTACGTCAAGGGCAGCAACCCCTACCTCCACCTCAGCTGGAACGCCGAGCTGGGCCTCTTCCAACCGGGGACGGCGAGCAGCCCGTACCCGGTGACCCGGCTCGGCTACATGCAGGTCGGTCGGGTGGTGGAGAGCCGCACGCCGGCCGTGGCCGTGGGCACGGTCGGCGCGATGACCTACGGCCACCGCAGCGGGTACCTGGCAGACCCGCTCGCCGAACGCTTCGTACCGCTGCCCGCCGACCTCGACCCCCTGCTCGGCGTCTACGTCGCGCACCTGGGCCCGATCTGCGCCAACGGGCTGCTGCACGCCGCCGCCGACCTGTACGGCAGCGGGGTCCGCTCGCTCGGCGACGGTGTCCGGGGTCGGCGGGTGGCGGTGGTCGGCGCCGGCGTGGTCGCCCTGCTCACCGCGCTCTTCGCCCGCCTCCACGGTGCCGCCTCGGTGGTGGTGCTCGATCCCACCCCGGCCCGGCGGCGGGTGGCCGAGGCGCTCGGTCTGGAGACCCTCGACCCGGCCGCGGACGACCCGGCCGTGGTGCTCAAGACCCGGTGGCCGCACGCCGCCGGCGACCGCGGCGCCGACCTGGTCTTCCAGTGCCGCGGCCAGGCCTGGGCGCTCCAGCTGGCGCTGCGCCTGCTCCGCCCGCAGGGCACCGTGATCGACCTGGCCTTCTACCAGTCCGGCGCGGACGCCGTCCGGCTGGGCGAGGAGTTCCACCACAACGGCCTGGCGGTGCGCTGCGCCCAGATCGGCCGGGTGCCGCGCGGGCTCGCCCCCGCCTGGGACCGGGAGCGGCTCTCCGCGGCGACCATCGAGCTGCTGCGCCACGACGGCGACCTGATCCGCACGCACCTCGTCTCGGCGGTGGTGCCACTGGAGGAGGCGCCGGCGCTCCTCACCGACCTGGCCGAGCGGCGCCGCGCCGACCTTCAGGTGGTCTTCACCGGCTGATCACCAAACCGCGCTGAGCTGCGGAAACGGCCACGAATCCGGACACCGCCCGGCGCCCGCGCCGGGCGGGGGTCACAATCGGCTCCGGTTCGCGTACCGTTGCCGCTCATGGGTGTGTCGCAACGGTTGAAGACCAGGTTCCGGCGGTTCCTCCAGCGCCCGGGAACGACGGTCGACCTGGCCCCGCTGGAGAAGCTGCTGCCGGCCATCGAGGCCCGCGAGGCGGAGCTGGAAAAGCTCTCCGACGCCGAGCTGACCGAGGCGGCCCGGCAGGCCGAGGGGTACGAGGAGATCTGCGCGATCGGCCGCGAGGCGGCCCGCCGCGGCCTCGACCAGCGGCCGTACGACGTCCAGCTGCTCGGCGCCATGGCGCTGCTCTCCGGCAAGGTCGCCGAGATGGCCACCGGTGAGGGCAAGACGCTGACCGCAGCCATCGCCGCGTACGGGCACGTCCGGCTGGGCAACGGCCCGGTGCACGTGCTCACCGTCAACGACTACCTGGCCCGCCGCGACGCCGAGTGGATGGCGCCGGTCTACACCCTGCTCGGGCTCACCGTCGGCTGGGTCAACGAGGCCTCCACCCCGGCCGAGCGGCGCGCCGCGTACGGCTGTGACGTCACCTACGTGGCGGTCAGCGAGGCCGGCTTCGACTTCCTCCGCGACCAGCTCGTCACCGACCTGGCCGACCGGGTCCAGCCGGCGCTGAAGACCGCCATCGTGGACGAGGCCGACTCGATCCTCATCGACGAGGCGCGGGTGCCGATGGTGCTCGCCGGCGCGGTCCCCGGCGAGCAGGACCCGGTGCACGCGGCCGCCGCGCTGGTCCGCGGGCTGCGCAAGGGCAAGCACTACACGATCGCCGAGGACGGCCGCAGCGTCGCCTTCACCTCCGCCGGCCTGGCCACCGTCGAGGCCAAGCTCGGCGGCATCGACCTGTACGACGAGGAGCACGTCGGGCAGCTCTCCGCGGTGAACGTGGCGCTGCACGCGCACGCCCTGCTGCACCGGGACGTGGACTACATCGTCCGGGACGGCTCGGTCGAGCTGATCGACGAGATGCGCGGCCGGGTGGCCCAGCGCCGCCGCTGGCCGGACGGTCTGCAGGCCGCGGTCGAGGCGAAGGAGGGCCTGGACGCCACCGCCGAGGGTGAGGTGCTGGGCACCATCACCGTGCAGGCGTTCATCGCGCTCTACCCGACGGTGTGCGGCATGACCGCCACCGCGGTCCTCGTCGGCGACCAGTTGCGCGAGTACTTCGGCCTCGAGGTGGCGGTGATCCCGCCGAACACCCCGTGCGTGCGGGAGGACGAACCGGACCGGATCTACGCCACCCGGGCGGAGAAGGAGGAGGCGCTGGTCGACGAGATCAGCCGCTGCCACGAGGCGGGGCGGCCGGTGCTGGTCGGCACCCTGGACGTCAAGGAGTCCGAGGGGCTGGCCGCCGCGCTCAACGCCGCCGGGGTCTCGTGCGTGGTGCTCAACGCCAAGAACGACGACGAGGAGGCGGCGATCATCGCCGAGGCCGGCGCGTACGGCGCGGTGACGGTCTCCACCCAGATGGCCGGCCGGGGCGTCGACATCCGGCTGGGCGGCAGCGACCAGGCCGACCGGGAGCGGGTGGCGGAGCTGGGCGGCCTCTACGTGATCGGCAGCGGCCGGCACGACAGCCGCCGGGTCGACGACCAGCTGCGCGGCCGGGCCGGCCGGCAGGGCGACCCGGGCGGGTCGGCCTTCTTCGTCAGCCTGGAGGACGACCTGGTCGTCCGGCACGCCGGTGACACCGTCCCGGCGTCGCCGCGGATGAACGCCGACGGCCTGGTCACCGACCCGCAGGTCGACTACGCCGTGGAGCACGCCCAGCGGGTCGCCGAGGGCGTCAACCACGAGATCCACCGCAACACCTGGCGCTACAGCCAGGTGATCGAGCAGCAGCGCATGGCGCTCGCCGAGCGCCGGGAGCGGCTGCTGACCAGCGACATCGCCGCGCTGATGCTGCTGGAGCGGGTGCCGGAGAAGGCCGGCGAGATGGACGAGGACCTGCTGGCCGAGGTGGCCCGGTCGATCGCGCTCTACCACCTGGACCGGCTCTGGGCCGAGCACCTGGCCGAGCTGTCCGAGGTGCGCGAGGGCGTGCACCTGCGCGCGCTGGGCCGGCTCGACCCGCTGGACGAGTTCCACCGCAGCGCGGTCCCGGCGTTCAACGCGCTGGTCCCCGAGATCGAGGCGCGCACGATCGCCACCTTCGAGGAGACCGAGTTCGAAGAGGGCTGGGAGCCGGACGCCGCGAAGCTGGTCCGGCCGACCGCCACCTGGACCTACCTGGTGCACGACAACCCGTTCGGCTCGGAGCTGGACCGGCTGATCGCCTCGGTGGGGCGCCGGTTGATCTCCGGGTCGCGCTGACCCGTCGCCACGGGGTCCCGTCCGGCCGGAAACCGCGCCGGATGGGACCCCTTTGCGCGGTTTCGGGAGGAGTTTGCGAGGGTAGTAGGCCGGGTCCTCGAATCAGGGAGTGCAGAGCGTAATGCGACAGGCAATGGCGCCGGACCGTGCCACCGCGTGGTGGCACCCGCGGTCGGTCGGGATCGTGGCCCGGTGAACCTCGACACGCGAGGCTCCATGATCGATACGCTCGGCGTGCTGGAAACCGCCGGACTGCTGCGCGAGCTGACCGCCGGCCTGATCGCCGTGCGCGACTTCGACGAGGCGCTGCACCAGCTGGTGCGGATCGCCCGGGACGCCGTACCCGGGGTGGACTGCTGCGGCTTCACCGCGCTGCGCGCCGGGGAGCCGGCCGGGGTGGCCGCCTCCGACCCGGCGCGGGCCGAGCTGGACGACCTCCGGCACGGGCCGGACACGCCGGCGCTGACCGCCATCCGGCGCCGCGAAATGATCATCGCGCAGGACCTCGGCCGGGAGACGCGCTGGCCCGGCTGGACCGACCGGGCGCGCGGGCTGGGCGTGCACGGGGTGATCTCCGCGCCGCTCGACGTCGACGACCAGGTGGTCGGCGCGATCAACCTGTACGCCGCGTCCGGCGCGGCGCTCACCACCCGGCACCAGCTCACCGCGATGCTGCTCGCCGAGCACGCCGGCCTGCTGCTGGCCGCGGTCCGCGACCGGGAGCGGCAGGCGGCCCTGGCCGGCCAGCTCGACTCGGCGCTGCTGGAGGAGGGCGTCGTCGGCCAGGCCGTGGGCGTGATCATGACCCAGCGCGGCTGTGCCGCGCCGGAGGCGCTGGACGTGCTGCGCAGCGCCGCCTCCTCGTTGGACATACCGCTGCGCGAGGTGGCCGAGCGGCTGGTGCTCACGGTCTCCCGGCCCCGGGACAACTGAGCGACACTCGTTTCGCCCTGGTGGGCCCCGGGTAGCACCCTGGACTGGTGAGCTGCGCGGACCTGGGGAGGAACCGATGGAGAGCCGACTGCGGGTGCAGGGGCACCCCATCCAACCGATGCTGGTGACGTTCCCGTTCGGGCTCTTCGTCAGCGCGGCGGTGTTCGACCTGGCCGACGTCGCCGGCGGCCCGGACTTCCTCGGCGAGGTGGGTTACTGGACGGCCGTGGCGGCCCTGGTCGCCGCCGCGCTCACCACGGTCGCCGGGATGGTCGACCTCTGGGACGTGCGCGCCGACCGCACCCGCCGCACCGCCGTCACGTTCAATCTGGTCAACGCCGCGATGGCGGCGCTGTTTCTGCTGACCTGCCTGATCCGGGCGCGCGCGCCGCAGCGGGGCGCGACCGGCGTCGAGCTGGCCACCGAGGTGCTCGCCCTGGCGGTCGGCTCGGTCGGGGTGTGGCTGGGCGCCCGGCTGATGCGCCAGTTCGACCGGCGCCGGGCCGCCGAGCCGAGCGGCTTCGAGGCGCTGCCGGACATCCCCGGCTCCACCGTGGAGATCATCCGCCCCCGCGCCTGACCCGGCCGGCGCCGACCGCGCTGCCGGTTCAGTGGGCGGTGGCGTGGTGGGCGGCGAGGACGTCGGCGCCGAAGTCGCTGGCCGGGCGGCGGAGCACGGTGTGCGCGTGGTTGCCGTCGTCGGTGGTGTTGTCGTACTCGATCAGCAGGTCCTCGCCCTGGACGCGGTAGTAGTGGCGCTGGCCGGGCTGGGTCGGACCGGCCCAGGCGAAGTGCAGCTCGGCGCCGGCGAGCCGGCCGGCCTCGCGGGCGGCCAACTCGGGCGGGAGCCGGTCCAGGTAGAGCGCGACGAGCTGGTCCAGCAGCGCCCGGCCGGTGGCGCTGAGCCGGCCTCGGGGCACCCCGAGCGGTTCGAGCCGGCCCGGCGCGGTGGGCCGGGTCGCGCTGATGATGTCGGCCGGCGCGTCCGCCGCGACGATGGCGGCGGCCCGCCCGGCCGGCCCGAGCGCGTCGAGCAGTTCGCGGGCCAGGTCCTCCTCCGGCCCGAGCGGGCGGGACACCGGTCGGCCGGCGTGTCGGACGGTGGCCGGGTTCGCGCCGAGGAAGAGCGGCGCGGGGGAGACCTGGTCGTCGACCACGGTCATGGTCACCGACAGGTGGTGGCCCTCGAACCGCCACCCCCACCGGTCGTCGCGGGCCGGGTCCCCGAAGATCGCCACCCAGTAGTCACCGCTGTGCCGGCCGCGCCGCCAGCCTTCGGCCCGGTCGAGCACCTCCTCCAGCGCCGTCACCGCCATGGCTTGCGCGTACGCGGCCGGGCTGAGCGCGGTGGCGAGCAGCCGGTGCGCCGCCTTGCGGGCGGTGACGTCCAGGCCGGCCAGGGCCACCCCGGGCCGGGGGCGCGGCCGGTACTCCAGCCAGCGGCGGGCCGCGTCGTCGGTGAAGTCGTGCCGGGCGCGCTGCCGGGCCGGCTCGTCGAGCGCCGCCAGCAACGCGCCGGCCGCCGTGCGCATCTGCTCGGGTACGGGATCCTCCACCGCCCTTGTATACCGCTCGCGCCGACCCGACGCGCGGTCAGCCGCGACCGAGCAGGGTGAGCATCTCGGGCAGGTCGAAGAAGCGGGCCACCGCCACCGCCGACGGGTCGCCCCGGTCGGGGTCGGCGCCGGCGTCGACCAGCGCGCGGACCGTCTCCGGATTCCGCCGGAACACCGCCGCGCCGAGCGCCGTCTGCCCCCGGTCGTTGGTGCGGGTGTGGTCCGCGCCCCGGGCGAGCAGCGCGGCCACCGTCTCCGGGTGGGCGTGGTACGCGGCCAGGATCAGCAGGGTGTCGCCCTTGGCGTTGGTCAGGTTGACCGGTAGGCCGGCGTCCACCTGCTCGACCAGCTCCCCGGTCGCCCCGTCGCGCGCCAGGTCGAACATCCGGTGTGCGAAGGCGAGCGTCTCGGCGTCGAGTTCGTCGGGCATCCGTCCAGGTTAGTGGGACGCCCGCCGGTCCGGCCTGGTAGCTTGCCGAGCCGGCAGGGGAGGGGACGATGGACGATCGGGTGTACGTCGGCAACGCGGCGGTGGACGGCGCGACCGACGCCGGCTGGCTGCTCGGTCACTTCAAGCCACCGGGCGACGTCCGGCACAGCACGGAGGTCGAGGTGAAGTGGGGGGTGCACCCGGCGGGGGAGACCCGGTCCCGCTGGGCCACCGCCGAGCGGCGTACCGCCCTGCTGGTCCTCGTCAGCGGCGCGTTCCGGGTGGAGCTGCCGGACCGCACGGTGCTGCTGCGCGCTCCCGGTGACTACGTGGTCTGGGGGCGGGGGGTGGACCACTCCTGGTACGCGGAGCGGGAGTCGGTGGTGCTCACCGTGCGCTGGCCCTCGGTGCCGGGCTACCGGGTGGGCCCGCCCGTGCTGCGCTGACCCGGACCGCCGGGCGGTCGCCGTCCCGGCATGCGGTATAACCTACTAAACCTATAGGGTTTACCGGCTAGAGTGACGGGGCACCCGCCGCCCGTACCCGTGAGGACGTACCGCCGATGAGCCGCACCGACCCGACCGACCTGCTCGCCGTCGCCGCCCGCTGGGCCGACCCGACCCGTTGGCCGGTCCCGCTGCGCTTCGACCGCGCCCAGCGGTGGTACGCCCGGCTCGCCGCCGGCGACGCGCACGAGGTGTGGGCGCTGAGCTGGCTGCCCGGGCAGGGCACCGACCTGCACGACCACGGCGGCTCCGCCGGCGCCTTCCTGGTCGTCGCCGGCACCCTCACCGAGGAGACGGTCAGTGGCGGCCGGCTGCGCCCGCACCGGCTCGCCCCCGGCGCCGGGCGGCGCTTCGGCCCGCGCCACGTGCACGTGGTCACCAACCGCGACCGGCTGCCGGCGGTCAGCGTGCACGTCTACCGGCCCGCGCTGCGCCGGATGACCCGCTACCACCTGGTCGCCGGCCGGCTCCGGGCCGCCGAGGTCGCCGAGGCCGGGGTGGCCTGGTGAGCCGGCCACCGCACCGCCCGCACGTCCCGCCCCCGACCGCCGCCGCCCGAAAGGACGCACCGATGCCGACCCCGACCCCCGCCCCGCGCTGTCCGGCCCCGCCACCCGGCTCGCGCGGCATCGACGAGATCCTCGCCGCCGCCCGCGCCCGGCTGCGCCGGCTCGACCCGGAGCAGGCCCACCTCGCCCACCGGGGCGGCGCGCTGCTGGTCGACATCCGCCCCGCCGGCCAGCGCGCCGCGCACGGCACCGTGCCCGGCGCCCTCGCCGTGGAACGCAACGTCCTGGAATGGCGGTTCGACCCGCGCTGCCCGGCCCGGCTGCCCGAGGCCGTCGGCTACGACCTGCCGGTGGTGATCCTCTGCCAGGAGGGCTACACCTCCTCGCTGGCCGCCGCCGCCCTCCAGGACATCGGCCTGCGCCGGGCCACCGACGTGGTCGGTGGGTTCGCCGCCTGGCGCATCGCCGGGCTGCCCACCCTCGGCCCCACCCCACCGCTCCGACCCTCGTCCGCCGCGCCCCCGGTCACCGCCGGCCGGGCGTACCACTGACCGCCACGCCCACCCGGCGTGGCGGGCGACGGCTTCAGGTCGTGGCGCGGCGCAAGACGCGCCGAGCTGAAGCCGTCGCAGCGACCGCCAGCTCAGGAGGCACCATGTCCGTCGTCGCCATCGCCCCGCGCCGACCCGGCCGCCCCGACCGGGCCGCGCCGGGCCGACCGCGCACCGCGTCCACCCTGACCATCACCGTCGACCTCGGCGTCGCCGGCCCGCTCACGCCCAGCCTGGCCCGGCTGGTCGACCTGCTCGACGAGCTCGCCGCCAGCGGCGAGGGCGTGTTCCGCGCCACGGACCCCGCCGTCCGCCCGGTGCGCGACCCGCGACCCGCCACCGCGCCGCCCGCGCCGGAGGCGCCGGACGACCCCGGCACGGTCCGGATCCTCGCCGGCACCCGGGTGGTCCGCCAGGACGGCCGGGAGGTCCCGCTCACCCGGATCGAGTACGACCTGCTCCTCTTCCTCGCCGAGCACCCCCGCCGGGTGTTCACCCGGCGGCAACTGCTGGCCAGCGTCTGGGGCTACGAACACGCGGTGGCGCGCACCGTGGACGTCCACGTGCGCCGGCTGCGCGCCAAGCTGGGCCTCCGCACCCCGCTGGTGACCACCGTGTACGGGGTGGGCTACCGGCTCGCCGACGAGGCCCGGATCGTGGTCGACCCCGGTCGCTGACACCGGTCGCGGCCCGGCGCGGCGTACCCGGGTCCCCGGGTGCGCCGCGCCTCGTCATGGCGGCGTCCGGGCGCCGTACCGCCCATTGTGAATAGGCAGGACCCCCCGTAACGGGTCAACTCGCCGCTCTGCTGTAATCATCTGGCCTCGTACGCAGAGCGAGCATCCGGCTCCGATGTGTTCGTCAATTGTCACATTCATGCAACGCAGCCGCCCCTTGACCCTCGCACAGGCGCCGGGAAGCATCGATGAAGCGGCGTCCCGGGCCGTGGGGACAATCCCGGACCAGCCAAGGAGGACCATGTCGGTCAGCCCCGCCTCGTCGCGCGCCGGATGGCATACGTCCCAGCCCGCGGTCCCCGGCCGGCCTCCCGGCGGCCAGCGCCGACCGGCCAACACCGGCGGACCGGTGCTCACGGTGACGCTCAACATCCCGCTCGCCTGCGAGGAGTCGCTGACCCCGGCCGCCCGCCGGCTCCTGGACGCCGCCCGCGAGCTGCTCGAACGCGGCGACGCCGTGGTCTCCAGCGGCCCCGCCCCGGTGGAGCGGCGACCGGATCCGGTGCCGGCCGGGCGGTCCCCGGGCCGTCCCCTGGCGCCCACCATCCCGTCGCTGCACATCCTGGCCGCCTCCCGGTCGGTGCTGCGCGACGGCGAGCCGCTGCCGCTCACCCGGCTCGAGTTCGACCTGCTGCTGCACCTCGTCGCCCACCCCCGCCGGGTGTTCACCCGGCTGCAACTGCTCAACGCGGTCTGGGGGTACGAGCACGCCGGCGTCCGCACCGTCGACGTGCACGTACGCCGGCTGCGCGGCAAGGTCGGGGTGGACGTGCCGCTGGTCACCACCGTCTACGGCGTCGGCTACCGGCTCGCCGACGACGCCCGGGTCACCGTCGACCGCAGCGGCTGACCCCGCCGCCTCCTCGCGCCCAGCCCGCCGGCCCGGCCGAGCCGGCAGGCAGGATGGACGGATGCGCGTCCGTCCGATCAGCCCTGAGCGACTCGTCACCGAGCTGGCCGACCGGCTGGCCGGCACCGAGGTGCCCGGGCGGCTCCGGGTGGCCGTCGACGGGCCGCCGGCCGCCGCGCCCGAGGTGCTGGCCGCCGCCCTGATCGACCCGTTGCGTGCCGCCGGCCGCCCGGCGCTGCACGTCCGCGCCGCCGACTTCCTCCGCCCCGCCTCGGTCCGCCTCGAACACGGCCGGACCAATCCGGACGCGTACTACGAGGGCTGGCTCGACGAGGCCGGGCTGCGCCGCGAGGTGCTCGACCCGGCCGGCCCGGACGGTTCGGGCCGGCTGCTGCCCTCGCTCTGGGACGTCGCCGCCGACCGGGCCAGCCGGGCCGGGTACGTCGAGCTGCCGGCCGGCGGGGTGGTGCTGGTCAGTGGTGCCCTGCTGCTCGGCGGCGGGCTGCCGTTCGACGTCACCGTGCACCTCGTGCTCTCCCCGCCGGCCCTGGACCGGCGCACCGACCCGGAGCTGCGCTGGACGCTGCCGGCCTTCGCCCGCTACGCCGACGAGGTGGACCCGGCCTCCTTCGCCGACGTGGTGGTCCGGGCCGACGACCCGCGCCGCCCGGCCCTGGTCGAAGCCGGCTGACGCCCCGGAGAGCGCCGATCCGGACAGCCGGTCGATCGGCCGGACCGACCGGCACGGACCGCCCGGCGCAGGCGGGCACGAACGGCCGGAAAGAACGCGTACCGCGCCGGTTTGATCCGCCGACCGGGTGGGTAATCGCCCGGCTCACAGAGCACGGGTGATCTCGCCCGGGCTTCCCATCGGAGACGTCCGGGGCGCGTGCGCCCCGGACCGGCATGAGGCCCCAGGAAAGGCAGGCAGCGATGCTCGTACACGACACGGTGACCACGGGTCGCTCCCAGGCGGAGGTCGACCGGATCCGGCAGTCCCTGCAGTCGCGGTACGACGAGCTGACCGCGGAGTACGACCAGGCCGTCCAGCAGAGCCAGGTGCTGCGGCTGGTCGAGATCGGCGACACCGCCGGCGACGACCAGGCCGACAGCGGCACCAAGACCGCCGAGCGGGACACCGCGCAGTCGCTGCTGCGTACCATCCTGGACCGGCGCGCCCAGTTCGAGCACGCGCTCACCCGCCTGGAGGAGGGCACCTACGGGTTCTGCGAGGGCTGCTCCGCGCCGATCCCGGTGGAGCGGCTGGAGATCTTCCCGTCGGCCACCGCCTGCGTGTCCTGCAAGCAGACCCGGGAGCGGCGGGCGGCCTGACCGGCCGCCCCGGTTGCCGGTCGGTCCCAGACCAGGTGGACTCGCCAGATGGGTGAGATAAAGGTGGGCACCGCCTCGTGGACCGACCGGACCCTGCTCGACTCCGGGTGGTATCCGCAGACCGCGGACACCCCGGAGAAGCGGCTGGCGTACTACGCTCGGCAGTTCCCGCTGGTCGAGGTGGACGCCACCTACTACTCGCCGCCGGCGGAACGCACCGCGCGGCTGTGGGCGGAGCGCACCCCGCCCGGCTTCACCTTCAACGTCAAGGCGTTCAGCCTGCTCACCGGGCACCCGACCCGGGTGAGCGCGCTCTACAAGGACCTGCGCCCGGAGACGGAGAAGAAGAACCTCTACCCGGACGACCTGCCGGCGCAGGCGTACGAGGAGGTCTGGACCCGGTTCCTGTCCGCGCTCGACCCGCTGGTCGAGGCGGGCAAGCTCGGCGCGATCCTGTTCCAGTTCCCGCCCTGGTTCACCATCAAGCGGGACAACAAGCAGTACCTGCTCGAGGTGGCGAAGCGCTGCGCCCCGCTGCGGCCGGTCGTCGAGTTCCGGCACGCCTCCTGGTTCGACGGGGACAACGCCGAGGAGACCCTGGGCTTCCTGCGCACGCACCGGCTGCCCTTCGTCTGCGTGGACATGCCGCAGGGGCACCGGTCGTCGGTGCCGCCGGTGCTGGCGGCCACCGCGGAACTCGCGGTGGTCCGCTTCCACGGGCACAGCGACAAGTGGACCAGCAAGGACATCCACGAGAAGTTCGGCTACGACTACTCCGACCGGGAGTTGCGCGACTGGGCGCCGAAGCTGCGCGAACTGGCCGGCGAGGCGGAACGTACGCACGTGCTGATGAACAACTGTTACCGGGACTACGCCCAGCGCAACGGGCAGCAGCTACAGGCCCTACTAGCTGCGGAAACCTAGATATCGACCAGGCTGAGGGCTTGGTACAGCGCTAATAGTGCCGATAGCTTCGAGCGATGCCCCACCCTGAATTCGGCACCCTCGGCACGTCATGGGAGTTGTCCCTCGACGCCGACGCCGACGCCGACGCCGACGCCGACGCCGACGCCGACGCCGACGCCGACGCCGACGCCGACGCCGACGCCGACGCCGACGCCGACGCCTACTCCACAAACACGATCAAGTCGTACCAACAGGCGCTCCGCAGCCTGGCAGCCTGGCTACCGCCCGACACCGCCCCTGTTCAGGTCACCCGCGACCAGATCAGGGGGTGGATCGTGGCCACCCGCGAGGCGACGTCATCCGGCACCGCCCGGTCCTGGTTCGCGGGCGTCCGGCACTTCTACCGCTGGCTCGTCGCCGAGGGCGAGACCGGCGACTTCTTCGAGTTCCGCCCCTCCCACACGATCATCATGGTCACCAACGACCTGCCGAAGGTGCAGGGCGACGACGCCGCGATCTGGCGGCGCATCCTGGTCGTCCCCTTCGACGTAGTGATCACAGCCGTTGATCCGGAGCTACCCGACCGGCTGCGGCTGGAGATGCCCGCCGTCCTGGCATGGCTCCTAAACGGCTACCGGGCGTGGCAGGCAGGCAGCGGCGGCCTCCCTCGGGGTGCTGCTCGTCGCCTACGGCTACTTCGCGTACACGTTCAGCCGGTTCACCAACAACCCGGGGAAGATCACCGGCACCGGCCTCGCCGCCCCTGCCGGATTCTGATCTGGCACAGACTGCGGCCCGCCCCGGTTCCGTGCTCGGGGCGGGCCGCCCTGTCAGCGGCGGCGGATCAGTGCTACGCCGACGGCGATGATCGCCGCCACGGCGACCTGCCAGCTCGCAGGTGGGCACATGGGCGACACGGTACCGCTGCCCGCCGGCCGCTCCCGTGTGCACGCCTGCTCTACCGTGTGGCCGTGGCGGATGGAAGTTGGCCAGTGCTGGCCGCCGGCCTGGGCGGCACGTTGCTCGGCTCAGTCCTGCAATGGGCGCAGAGCAGCGTCCAGGCGCGGCGCGAACGAAAGCAGGAACGCCTCGCCTGGTCGAGGGAGGACCGGCGGCTGTGGGCCGAGAAGCGCCAGCGGATCTATCTAGACACGATTGCCGCCGCGCGTCGGCAGATTGGGTCCCTTGAGGAGAGCCGCCTACGGCGGTTTGGCCGAGCACATCCGGACGTGACAGACAGACCGAGCGGCGTATGGCACGACGAGCCCGGCGCCTTTACCAACTGGAAGCAGCGACTAGCCGAAATAGAGTTCTACGGCTCGGACGAGGTCCGTGCGATTGTCAACAAGCTCGACGTCGCGTTCGAACTGCTAGAGGTGTTTCCTCCGGGAGAGCCCCGAGCGACGATGGTGGCCTACGCGGAGAGCCTGTACGCGGATTGCGTCTCGCTCATGCGGCACGATCTCGGCCTGTCGGACGGAGGCCGGGTCGATTTCGCAGGCGGTAGCGACGAGGTGATGGAGATTGCCTCCCTGGCGCTCGATGTGAGCGACCCGCCGCAACCGAGCGATCAACATGGGCCCGGCGGGTCGCAGGCGCGGGGCTAAGAGGTGGACCCACCGACTACCCTGACGCGGTGGTCGCCGCTGAACTTCCGAAGGTCACCGACTGGATGCAGGGATGGGGCAGCCTCGCCGGCGTCCTCGTCTCGACACTCGCCGTCATCATCACCGGCTTCCTCCTGCGCCATGAGATGCGGGCACGCCGCGAGGACACCGAGGACAGGGAAGCCGCGCAGGCGCGGCTGATCTCGACCAGCCTGGGTCTGCCCGATGTGGGGCCGGACGGATACGTGGACCGGGTGATCGTGACGTTGAAGAACTACAGCGCCGCCCCGATCTACGACCTGTCGGCGGAGTTGCGGGAGAGCACCATCAGGGACCCGGATGGATTTATCGGGATCGCGGTTACCGGCAGTCCGTGGCACTTTGAGTCCCGAGTGTTGCCCGGCGACGAGATTGAGATGACCTACCGCTTCGAGGTCGAGCTGGACCCAGGTGATCTAACTGTGTTCGGCTGCGTATTCATCAGGTTCACCGACGCTGCTGGGCTTCCCTGGGAGAGGGTAGGCACGGCACCGCCGGTCCGGCTGCGCGGCCTCTACGGCGACCCCGTCAAGCAGGACACGTTCTGGTCGCTGCTGTGGCTGTACCTGTGGCCGATCTCTGCGCCCATCCGGCGTATCCGCAGATTCCGCCAACGGCTGCACCAGCGGGCGACGACGATCCGTCAGTGGATGATCGACCACATGAAGACGAAAATCAATCAACGCATCTCCGACCAGCATGACGCTCGGGAGGCCCGGCAGGCGGCCCGGGTGTACCGGCTACGGGCGGACGGGACATGGGCGTCTGAACCCGGTGGTCGAAGCGTGCCGCCGGATAGCGCCAACGAGAAGGCCCCCCGCTAGTGTCCCGAGTCGTTAATTCGTCTGCAGTAGGCGGCGAGGGATTCGAGGATCTCGTCGGCGGTGCGGGTCCATACGAACGGTTTCGGGTCGGCGTTCCAGGCGTCGATCCATGCGCGCACGTCGGCTTCGAGAGCGGCGACGCTGCGATGGGTGGAACGACGCAGTTTCCGGTTGGTCAGTTCGGCGAACCAGCGTTCCACGATGTTGAGCCATGACGAGTAGGTCGGCGTGAAATGCAGGTGAAACCTCGGATGCTTGACCAGCCACTGCTGGATCTGCGGCGTCTTGTGGGTGCCGTAGTTGTCGAGGATGAGGTGCAGATCCATATCGGATGGTGTGGCCCGGTCGATCGTGCGCAGGAACCGCAGGAACTCCTGATGCCGGTGTCGGCGCTGGGTCTGCCCGATCACTCGGCCGGTGGCCAGGTCCAACGCGGCGAACAGGCTGGTGGTGCCGTGACGGACGTAGTCGTGGGTCTGGCGACTCGGCGCGGCCGGCATCATCGGCAGCACCGGCGCCGTGCGGTCGAGGGCCTGCATCTGGCTCTTCTCGTCCACCGCCAGGACCATCGCCCCGACCGGCGGGTCGAGGTACAACCCGACGATGTCGCGGACCTTCTCGATGAACTGCGGGTCGGTGGACAGCTTCCAGTCGTCCACCAGGTGCGGCTTGAGCCCGAAAGCCCGCCAGATCCGCGACACCGCGGTCTGGTTCAACCCGACCGCCTTGGCCATCGACCGTGTCGACCAGTGGCTGTCGCCGCGCGGCGGCGCCTGCTCCAACGTGGCCACCACCACCGCCTCGACCACGTCGTCGGTCACCTTGCGCGGCGCGCCCGGGCGAGGCTCGTCCGACAAGCCCTCCAGCCGCCTGACGATGAACCGCGACCGCCACTTACCCACCATGTCCCGTGACACACCGAGTTGCGCGGCCACCCGCGTGTTCGGCGTCCCGTCCGCACACGCCAACACGATCCGCGCCCGCATCGCCAACGCCTGCGACGACTTCGCCCGTCGCGTCCACCGCAGCAGTGTCTGCCGCTCGTCGTCGGACAGCACCAACGACCCCTGCGCCTTCCCTGGCATGAACAAAGTGTAGGCGAATTAACGACTCAGGACACTAGCGTTCCTCCTGTAGGGCCGGGGCGCGCTGTCAGCAGGAGGACGAGCGCTGCCGTGCCACACTGACGGCCGTGAACTTCTCGCATCGACGCGCGATCGTCTCCGCGGTTGTGCTAGCCGCTCACGCCGTCCACTACACGGCTTCGTCGTGGTCGCCTGACGACGCGGGGACGACCAACGTGCATCCGACCCGCGTCGAGGCCACGAACGCTCCCACCCGATTCGACAGCGAATCCCCGCAGCAGGAGGGCCAGTTCGGCACCGAGGGCGCGCAGACCAACGACCGAGCCGAGTCCGGCGTCGCATACCTCCACGTCGAGGGCGAGCCCGACGTCGGCAGCGAGAACTACGCGATCTTGTCCCAGCAGAAGGACTGGTTCACCGGATACCACCGGTCCCGAGGCCATGTCGTGAACGAACTCCCCGCGAGCGCCTTCGCGGCGCACCACGACCGGATGTTGGCCCGACTGCGGGAGATGGCGGCCACGATCGGCGACGACTTCGTCGCCATCCCCTTCTCCTTCTCGTAGCGGCGGGCGCACCCCGCCGCGACCGAGGGCGGGGTGGTGCCAGGCTGTCAGAATGGCGGGGTGACACCGCGCTTCGCCTGCCCGATGCTGTGCATCATCCTCGCCGCCCACACATCACAGTTCGCGACATACAAGGGGATTCCCGACCCCGACCTGCCGCCGCCCGGTGCCCAGATCATGGCGACCCGCGACGCCCCAAGGTGGCAGGGGATCAACGCCCCGAACTACTTCGACTCCGAGGATCCGACGCTCCAGGTGCCGGTGCGGCTGCCGCTCAACTACGCCCCGGGCGTCACCGGAGCCGCCTACACCTGATTTCCGAGCGATGGTGCCGGACACAGCAGGGGCGCACCCGCCACGGGTGCGCCCCTGCTTGTTGCCTGGCGGCATCAGTTGTTACCGGGACTACGCCCAGCGCAACGCGACCATCCTCGCGGGTCTGCTGGACGCCGGCTGAGGCTTCACCCGCCCCGGGTGAGGCCGGCTCACCCCGGCCCTCGCCAGCATGGACGGTGTGTGCGGTCCGTCGACCGACGCGACCGCGCGGCCGAGGAGGAGGTGGGCCATGACGGTGCGAATCGTTGCGGATCGACGCCGCGGCGGGGTGCTGCACGTGGTCGGGCGGTCCGACGCGCCCCGGCGCGGAGAGCGGCCCGGTCGGTTCAGTCCGACCCGGCTCTGGCGGGGGCCCAGCGGGCCGCCGCGACGCACCGACGACCGACGCTGGGAGACCGATACACGGGGGTGGGCAGATGGCTGAGCAGGTGATGTCCGCGTTCGAGTCCTCGCTGGACAAGACCAACGTGATCCTCAAGGAGATCGAATCGGCGTACGGCTGGCCGAAGGAGCAGCGCAACCAGTCCTACGCGGCGCTGCGCACGGTGCTGCACCTGCTGCGCGACCGGCTGCCGGTGTCGGAGAGCACCGAGTTCGCCCAGCAGTTGCCGGTGCTGCTGCGGGGCATCTACTTCGACGGCTGGCAGCCGGAGAACGTGCCGATCAAGCTGAACCGGGACGACTTCCTCTACGAGGTCCGGCAGGGCTTCCCGTACGACGTGGAGGGCGGCCCGCAGCGGGTGGTGCAGGTGGTGCTGGACACCCTGCGCCGGCACGTGACCCAGGGCGAGTGGCAGGACGTCAAGTCGTCGATGCCGCGGGACCTGGGCGCGATGATCCCGTGACCGGCACCGTCCCGGCCCGCTCCACCGCACCGGTGGGGCGGGCCGCCGGTGTGCGGGTCACCGGCCGGCCGGCGCGCCGGGCCAGTGCCGCGAAGGCCACCGCGTCGACGATCGCGGCGCCGCCGGGGTCGTTGTTGAAGTAGACGTACGCCGGCTCGTCGGCGCCGAAGGTGTCGGCCAGCCGGCGTACCCAGGTGGCCAGGGCGGTGCGGCCGTAGCGTGGCCAGGGCCGGGCGCGTCCCTCGTGCAGCCGCAGGTAGCCGAAGTCGGTGGTCCGCCACAGCGGGGTGACCGGTCGGCTGCCCCGGTCCGCCCAGACCAGCGCGGCGCGCCGGCGCTCCAGCACCCGCCGGACGTCGTCGGTCCACCAGGACGGGTGCCGCGGCTCCACCGCCACCCGCACCTCGTGTGGGAACAGCCGCAGCGTGGCGTCCAGCGCCGTCGGGTCGGCGCGCAGGTTCGGCGGCAGCTGCACGAGCACCGGCCCGAGCCGGTCGCCCAGGCCGCCGGCCCGGTCCAGGAAGCGGGCCACCGGCTCGGCGGGCTCGCGCAGCCGCTTGATGTGGGTGAGGTAGCGGCTCATCTTCACCGCCACGCAGAAGTCGTCCGGGGTCCGGTCCCGCCACGCCACGAAGGTGTCCCGCTCGGGCAGTCGGTAGAACGCGTTGTTCACCTCCACCGTGGCGAACCGGGCCGCGAAGTGCTCCAACCAGCCCCGCTGCGGCAGCTTCGCCGGGTAGAAGCGCTCCCGCCAGTCGCGGTACTGCCAGCCGGAGGTGCCGATCAGGAACATCGCCCACCCTCCCGCCGCGCCGTCCGCACCGCCATCCTGACACCGGTCGACGGCGTCCGCCCGGCGGGCGCGGACCGGACGCCACCGGGCGGCGCGCGGCGAACCGTCCGTACCGGCGGGTTCCGGCGTCTACGGTGTGGTTAGAGCAGATCGCGCGTGGGGTACGAACCCGCTGCACGACGGACCCCGACGCAGGGGCGGGGCGGCACACCCGAGGGAGCACCCATGGCACTCAACGACGACGACATGCAGACCACCGGCGGCGGCGGGCTGGAAGGCCCCGCGGACGGTGGCGCTACTCCGGGCCAGCAGGACGGCGGTGCCGACGGCGGCGCGGACCGGGGCGCGGAGCGCGGCGCCGACCGTGGCGCGGACCAGGGCGCCGAGGGCCCGGCCGACGGTGGGGCGACCCCCGGGCAGCAGGACGGTGGCGCGGACGGCGGCGCCGAAGGCCCGGCCGACGGCGGCGCGACGCCCGGCCAGCGTGACGGCGGCGCCGACGGCAGCGCCTGACACATGACCATGACGCACCTCGTCCCGCCGGGCGGCCACGGCCGCCCGGCGGTTCCGTCTGCCGCGGCCGCGGCGCTGGCCCGGTGCGTGGCGGTCGAGCCGGCCAAGTTCGCCGCCGACCACTGGGGGCGTAGCCCGCTGCTGTCCCGCGCCGCCGAGCTGCCCAACCCGGCCGGTTTCCGCGACCTGCTCAGCCCGGCCGACGCCGACGAACTGCTCAGCCGGCGCGGCCTGCGTACCCCGTTCCTGCGGGTGGCCAAGGACGGCCAGCTCGTGCCCGCGGCGCGCTGGACCGGCGGCGGCGGCGCGGGCGCCGAGATCGGCGACCAGGTCCTCGACGAGCAGATCCTGGCCCTGTACGCCGACGGCGCCACCCTGGTCCTGCAGGGCCTGCACCGCACCTGGCCGGCGCTGGTCGACTTCGCCCGCGACCTGGGCGTCGCGCTGGCCCAGCCGTTGCAGGTCAACGCCTACCTGACCCCGGCCGGAAGCCAGGGCTTCGCCACCCACTACGACACCCACGACGTGTTCGTGCTCCAGGTCGACGGCCGCAAGCACTGGCGGATCCACCCGCCGGTGCTGCCGGACCCGCTGGAGAAGCAGCCCTGGGGCGGGCGGGCCGACGAGATCGCCGCGACCGCCGAGGGCCGGCCCGCGCTGGACGTGGTGCTCCAGCCCGGTGACGCGCTCTACCTGCCGCGCGGCTGGCTGCACAGCGCCCAGGCGCAGGAGTCCAGCTCGCTGCACCTGACCGTGGGCATCCGGGCGCTGACCCGGTACGCGCTGGTCGAGGAGCTGCTGGCGCTGGCCGCCGAGGATCCCCGGCTGCGCGCCGGGCTGCCCTTCGGCCTCGACGTGGCCGACCCGGACGCCATCGAACCGGAGCTGACCGAGACGGTGGAGGCGCTGCGCGACTGGCTGCTGCGGGCCGACCCGGCGTCGCTGGCCGCCCGGCTGCGCGCCCGAGCCTGGCCGGCCGCGCGCCCCGCGCCGATCCGGCCGCTCGCCCAGGCCGCCGCGCTGGCCGCGCTCGGCCCGGACAGCCAGGTGGCGGTCCGCGCCGGCCTGCGCTGGCAGCTCGCCCCGACCGGCGACGGCAGGGTGGCGCTGCGCCTGTTCGACCGCACCATCACCCTGCCGGGCACCTGCGAGCCCGCGCTGCGGGCGGTGCTCACCGGCGACGTCACCCGGGTGGGGGACCTGCCCGGCCTGGACGACGACGCCGACCGGCTGGTCCTGGCCCGCCGCCTGCTCAAGGAGGCGGTCCTCACCCCGGTCTGAGCGGGCTCTCGGCGGGAAGGGCGGATGCAGGTCGCGGTCCGCGCCGCCGTGCGCTCCGGCGGCCGACCGCGGACCGCTGCCGGCCGGCGTCTGGCCGGCCGCCGAGGCGGATGCCTGCCGCGCCCGGTTCGGGGAGCGCGTCCGGTTCGGGGGCGCGTCCGGTTCGGGGAGCGCGTCCGGAGTTGTCCGGCGGCGGGGAGTCACGGTCTGTCACCCCGGCGGGACCGACCTCACTCGTGAGCGATATGCCTCAGCGTCATATTGATGCCGCTGAGGCATATCGTCGAAAAGCAGGGGTGCGGTTCGGCGGGCTGAGCCCGCACAGGTCGCGCGGGGCTGGGTGGGCGGCCGCGCGGTCAGCCTGCCGGCCGGGCCTGGTCGGGCTCGTCGGTGGCGGCCTTCCGACGGGCGGCGGCGAGGCGCTTCGGGGCGCGCGCGTACCACGCCTCGGTGATCAGCTCGGTCAGCTCGGCCACGTCGATCCGGTCGAGGCGGACCAGCACGGCGGGGTAGCCGTCGAAGTGCGGGGTGGTGAAGTAGACCGCCGGGTCGTCGGCGAGCAGCGCCTCCTTCGCGCCCAGGTCGGGCACCCGGGCGCCGAGGATCAAGCCGTCCGGCGCGGCGTCGCCGAGGGCCGCCCGGTCGGGCGCGTGCAGCGGCCGCTCCCAGACGAAGATCTTGTCGCGTACCCGCCAGGCGGGCCGGTCGTCGTAGCTGCCCCGCTCGCTGGTCTCCGGCAGGGCCAGCGCGATCCGGCGTACGTCGTCCCAGGTCGCCATCGCCCGACCATACGCGGCCCGGGGCGGGCGCAGCGTCCCCCGGCGCGCGGGGGGAGCCTGGCAGACTGGCCGGACGGCCCGGCAACCGGATGGAGCAGAGATGCGCAGGATCATCGTGGCCATGTCGGTCTCCCTCGACGGATTCTTCGAGGGGCCCGACGGCGACCTGAGCTGGCACCGGGTCGACGAGGAGCTGCACCAGCACTTCAACGACGAACTGCGCGGGATGGGCGCCTTCCTCGACGGCCGGCGCACCTACGAGCTGATGGCCGGCTACTGGCCCACGGCCGACCGCGACCCGGCCAGCAGCGGCCCGGAGAAGGAGTTCGCCGCCATCTGGCGGGACATGCCGAAGATCGTCTACTCGCGCACGCTGGACCGCGCCGACTGGAACACCACGGTGGTGCGCGAGGTCGTGCCGGAGCAGGTGCGGGCGCTCCAGGAGCAGCCCGGCGGTGACCTGGCCCTCGGCGGCGCCGAACTGGCCGCCACGTTCGCCCGGCACGGCCTGGTCGACGAGTGGCGGCTCTACGTCAACCCGGTCGTGCTCGGCGCCGGCCGGCCGCTCTTCCCGCCCGGGATGCGCCTCGACCTGGACCTGGTGGCCGAACGGCGGTTCGGCAACGGCGTCGTGCTGCTCACCTACCGCTGACGCCGGGGCGGGTCGCCCGGCCCGGCGCCGACCGGTCAGGCCGGGGTGGAGGCCACCGGCTCCGCCGCCGCCGGCCGGTCGGCGGCCCGCCGGCGCAGCAGCAGCGGCCCCACGGTCAGCACCAGGCAGGCCACGGTCATCACCAGCAGCGCCGGCCGCAGGTCGAGCGCGGCCACCGACCAGCCACCCAGCAGCGCCCCCACCGGCAGGCCGAGGAAGGCCACCGAGCCGGCGATGCCCAGCACCCGGGTCTGCAACGCGGCCGGCACCCGCTCGTACAGGGCGGCGCCGAGCAGCGGGTTGACCGCCGCGATCGCGATGCCGGAGACGAACGTGACGACCAGCACCACGACCAGGTCGTCGCTGAGCGCCAGCGCGAGCAGCCGCGGCGCGCCGCTGAGCGCCAGCCCCAGCGCGAAGGTGGCCTGGCGGGGCAGCCGCGTACCGGCCACGGTGAACAGCAGGTTGCCCAGCAGCGCGCCGCCGGAGAAGACCCCGAGCACCAGGCCGAACCCGGCCGGGTCGCCGAGCACCCGGTCCACCCAGAGCGGGATCCACACCGCCACGCTGGCGTTGGCGAACATGTTCGACACCGAGACCACGACCAGCATGGTCAGCAGCACCCGGTCGGTGCGCAGATAGCCGAAGCCGCCGCGCAGCGCGCGCAGGTAGCTCTCCCGGGGGGCCGGCTGCGCCGGCGCGGGCGGGCGGACCAGCACCCCGATCAGCAGCGCGCAGACCGCGAAGGTGGCGGCGTCGAGCCAGATCGCCCGGGTGACTCCCACCCAGTTGATGAGCAGCCCGCCCAGCACCGCCCCGAACAGCGTCATCCCCCGGGCCAGCCCGTCGTAGGCGGAGGTGAGCCGGAGCAGTGGCACCCCGGCCCGCTCGGCGGCCGGCTTGAACAGCACGTGCTTGACCCGGTCGCCGATGCCGCGCAACCCCCCGGCCACCGCGACCAGGGCCAGCAGCGCCCCGAACCCCAGCCAGGGGGCGAGCGCCACCACGGCCATGGCCGCGGCGCTGGCCGCGTCGACCGTCACCGCGGTACGGCGTACCCCGAACCGGTCCGCCCACGGGGTCGCGAGGGCGCTGGAGAGCATGTACGGCAGGGTCTCGGCGGCGGCGACCAGGCCCATCCGGGTCGGGCTGCCGGTGGTCTGCAGCACCAGCCAGGGGATGGCCACCACCGAGATCCGGGTGCCGAGGTTCGACAGCAGGTCGGCGCCGACCAGCGTGTACAGCTCCCGGCGCGGGCTCACGCCGGGCTGCCGATCACCGTGCCCACCGCGTCCGCGTCGGTCGGATGGTCGGCCGCGTACCGGGCGCGCAGGGCACGCTTGTCCACCTTGGCCGAGCGGTTCAGCGGTAACGCGTCGACGAACTCCACCGCGCCCGGCGCCCAGGTCCCGCTCAGCTCGCGGGTGACCAGAGCGATCAACTCGTCCCCGGTCACCGTGGCCCCGGGGGCCGGCACCACGTACGCGTACGGCACCTCGCCGGCCACCTCGTCGGGCACCCCGATCGCGGCCGCGGCGCGTACCTCCGGGTGGGCGGCGAGCACGTCCTCGATCGGGCGGGAGTAGATCGGCCAGCTGCGCTGCCGGGTGAGGATCCGGTCGGCGAGCCGGTCGACCAGGTAGAGGTAGCCGTCGTCGTCCAGGTGGCCGACGTCGCGGGTGCGTACCCAGCCGTCCACCAGCGTCTCGGCGGTCAGCTCCGGCTGGCCGTGGTAGCCGGCGAAGCTCAACCTCGTGCGGACCCACACCTCGCCGTCGGTGCCGGCCGGCAGCACCCGGCCGTCCGGGTCGCGGATCTCCACCGCCACGTCCCCGTAGGGGCGGCCGCAGGAACGCAACCGCTCCGGGTGTTCCGGGTCCTCGGTCAGCCCGGGCAGCGCGCAGATCACCACGGCCTCGCTGAGCCCGTACACGATGCGCAGGCACGGGCCGAAGCGGGCGATCGCCTGGCGCAGCCGGGCCGGCGCGGCGGGCCCGGCGCCCACGTTGAACATGAACATGTGCGAGAAGTCCGCGCCGTCGAGGGCCGGGTGGTCGAGCACCTCGTAGAGCATCGGCGGGGTGACGAAGGTGGAGGTCAGCCGCTCGGTGTGCACGGTGCGGACGAACGCCTCCGGGTCCCAGCGTTCGCGCAGGAAGAGCACCCCGCCGGTGAACAGGTTCATCAGCGTGGTGATCTGGCCGCTGGCCAGCCACATCGGCGAGTGCGACAGGTGCCGCAGCAGCGGGAAGCCGGCCGCGCGGAAGTCGGCGGCCAGGGCGAGGACCTGCCGGTAGAAGCTCTCCCGGTGGTGCACCAGCTTCGGGGTGCCGGTGGTCCCGCTGGTCTGCAGGAACGACTCCGGCGCGGGCGGCTGCGCGGGCAGCGCCGCCGGCGCGCCGTCGGTGCCGGCGGTGAGGTCGGGTCCCGCGCCGCCGGGGCCGAGGCAGAGCACCGGTACGCCGGAGAGCCCGGCGGCGATCTGCGCGCCGAGCGAGTCGGGCTCGCGCGGGTCGAACACGAAGGCGTCCGGGCGGGCCAGGGCGACGAACTCGTCGACCTCGCGGCGGGAGGTCACCGGGGCGACCCACATGCTCCGGCAGCCCAGCAGGTGCAGGGCGAGCTGGAGCAACGGCCCCTCGACGGTGTTGCCGAGCATCACCAGGACCGCGTCGCCCGGGCGTACCCCGTGCCGCCGCAGCGCGCCGGCCAGGCCGCGCACCTCGGCGGCGACCTGCCGGTAGGTCAGCCGCCGGCCCGCGCCGACGAGGGCCTCCCGGTCGCCGAACCCGGCGAACAGTTCCAGTGCCTCGTGCACGTAGTTCGGCCGGTCGGTCATCGGGCAGCCCCCATCGTGATCCGTGGACGGCCGCCCACCCCGGTCGGGGGTGCCACGACGGCCGTCGACGCCAGCGTCCGGGCCGGTTGGCACCGGGACGCGGCGACAGGTGCCAGGGTCGGCGACCGCACCGCCGCCAGCACCGAGCCTAGGCAGCCCCGGTCCACGGCGGACAGAGCCGAACGGCGTCCGGTGGCACCCCCCGGACATTTGATCATGTCGATCAGGTCGATTGACGCTCGTCACCGCCGACGGCTAGTTTCCGGTCCATCGCCCGGTCGGCGGCGCCGATCGTGCCGCGTCCGGGGCTGCCGACGATGGAGGATCAATGCCGACCCCGAAGAGATGGCACGTCATAGCGTCCGCCGCAACGCTGCTGATCGCCGGCACCCCCGCGGTGACCGCCAGCGCCGGCCCCGCCGACACCGACCGCGCCGCGCCCGGACGCACCGTGTGGGCCGGAAGCTGGGCCGCCGCGGTGACCCGCGGCAACACCGTCGGGCTGACCAACACCGGCCTGAACAACCAGAGCATCCGGATGACCGTGCAGACCACCGTGGGGGGCGACCGGGTCCGGATCCGGCTCACCAACCTCTACGGCGAGCAGGCCGTCAAGGTGGGTCACGCCACCGTGGCCCGGCCGAACACCGCCACCGCGGACGACCGGTCCGACGTCGTCCCGGGCAGCGTACGCGAGCTGACCTTCCAGGGCGCCGCCTCGGCCACCATCAACAAGGGCGCCGAGCTGCTCAGTGACCCGCTCACCTTCCCGGTCCGCGAGCAGGAGGACCTGGTGGTGACCTTGTACTTCCCGGTGCTCACCGGCCCGGTCACCTTCCACGGCCAGTCCCGGGCCACCAACTTCATCGGCGCCACCGACCTGACCACCGCGACCGACGGCACCGGCTTCACCATCAAGCCGGACTGCTGCTGGATGTTCCTCTCCGGCGTCGACGTGGAACGCCGGCTCAGCCCCGGCTCGGTGGTCGTCCTCGGTGACTCCATCGGCGACGGCAACGGCAGCACCGTCAACGCCGACCGGCGCTGGCCGGACCTGCTGGCCGCGCGGCTCATCGACGCGCGCCCCGAGGTGCGTACCCCGGGCGTGCTCAACCTGAGCCTGTCCGGCAACCGGCTCAACCACGAGGGCACCGAGCCGGGCGCGGGCGGCTTCCCCGGCTACTACGAGCTGGGCCCCAACGCCCTCGCGCGGCTCAACGAGGACGTCTTCCCGCAGACCGGGGTGCGGACCCTCATCACCCACCTGGGCATCAACGACATCTGGATGAACGGCGACAGCGCCGAGGCGATCATCGCCGCGTTGCGCCAGGTCAACCGGCAGGGCCAGGAGCGCGGCCTGACCAGCCTGGTCGGCACCATCACCCCGTACGAGGGCAACGGCGGTCCGGGGGTGTGGACCGAGGAGAAGGAGGCCACCCGGCAGGCGGTGAACAGCTGGCTGCGCGGCGCCGGCCGGGCCGAGTTCGACGGTGTGCTCGACTTCGACGCGGTGCTGCGCGATCCGGCGCGGCCGAGCCGGTTGCTGCCGGCGTACGACGCCGGGGACCACATCCACCCGAACGACGCCGGCGCGCAGGCGATGGCGAACGCCGTCCCGCTGCGACTGCTCGGTCTGTGAGACCGGCGGGGGCGGCGCCGGCACCGCGCCGCCCCCGTCGTCCTTTCCTGGGGAGGAAGAATCCGCGTGGACGTCGACGAGATCCTCACCGGCCTGTACAGCGAGCAGGGCCGGCAGAACCCCTATCCGTGGTACGCGGCCCTGCACCGGCACGGGCCGATCAGCGCTGTGCCGACCCGCGCCGAGCACAGCACCATCACCGCCGTGGCCGGCGGTTACGACCTGCTCGACCAGGTGCTGCGCGACCCGGGGTGGTACAAGGGCGCCCCGCCGAACTGGCAGGACCAGGAGATCCTGCGCACCTTCCTGACCTCGATGATGTTCATCAACCCGCCGGACCACACCCGGATGCGCGGGGTCTTCGCCAAGACGTTCACCCCGCGCCGGCTCGGCGCGCTGGAGCCGGTGATCGAGCGGGTCGTCGCGGAGCACCTGGACCGGATGGCCGAGGCCGGCGCCGGCGGCACCGAGGTGGACTTCGTCGCCGACTTCGCGTACCCGGTGCCGGCCCGGGTGATGGCCGAGTTCATCGGGCTGCCCGAGGCCGACCTCGCCTGGTACCGGCAGCGGGTCGACTGGATCGACGAGTACATGGACGTGGCCGGCAAGACGCCGGAGCGGCTGGCCCGGGCCAACCAGGCCGCCGACGAGCTGCGCGACTACTACCGTGAGCTGATCGCGCACCGCCGCCGCGTCCCCGGCGAGGACCTGATCAGCGGGCTGGTCGAGGTGCGCGACGCCGGCGGGGTCGAGCTGACCGAGGAGGAGCTGATCAGCAACCTGATCGTGCTCTTCAACGCCAGCTTCGTCACCACCGTCTACATGTTCAGCAACGGGCTGCCGCTGCTGCTGGGCCACCCGGACGTGACCGCCGCGCTGCCCGGCGACGACGCCCTCGCGCGCGGCTGCGTGGACGAGGTGCTGCGACTGGAGAGCCCGGTGCACTTCCTGGCCCGGGCCGCGCCGGAGGACACCGAGCTGGGCGGGGTGCCGGTGCGGCGGGACGAGAACGTGCTGCTGCTGATCGCCGCCGCCAACCGGGACCCGTCCCGCTTCCCCGACCCGGACCGCTTCGACCCGTACCGGGCCGGGCCGCCCTCGCTCGCCTTCGGCGTGGGGCTGCACTTCTGCCTGGGCTCGGCGGTGTCGAAGCTGGAGGGCCGGCTCGCGCTGCCCCGGCTCTTCGCCCGCTTCCCGCGGCTGGCCGTCACCCGCGACTTCAGCTACAGCGGCAGCCTCTTCCTGCGCGGCATCGACAAGCTCTTCGTCACCACCGGCAGCTAGGAGACCAGATGGCCCTCGACCCGCAGGTGGTCGCGTGGCGGGCCGCGCGCGCGGCCGCCGGCGCCGCACCCCTCTACACCCAGACCCTGGCCGAGGCCCGGGCCGCCGACCTCGCCGCGATCCGTGCCGGCGCCGGCGCGGTCGAACCGGTCGCGGAGGTACGCGACACGCACCTGCCCGGACCGGACGGGCCGCTGCCGGTGCGCATCCACCGGCCGGCCGGGGACGGCCCGCTGCCCACCCTGCTCTACTTCTTCGGCGGTGGCTGGACGCTGGGCAGCGTGGACACCGCCGACGGGATCTGCCGCCGGCTGGTGAACCTCGCCGGCTGCCAGACCGTGACGGTCGGCTACCGGCTGGCGCCGGAGCACCGCTTCCCGGCCGGGGTGGACGACTGCCATCGGGCGCTGCGGTGGCTGGCCGGGCACGCCGACGAGTTCCGGGCCGACCCGGACCGGATCGCGGTCGGCGGCGACAGCGCCGGCGGGAACCTGGCCGCCGCGGTCACCCTGCTGGCCCGCGCCGACGGCGGACCCCGGCTCGCCGCCCAACTGCTGATCTATCCCAACACCGACCAGCGGCCCGGCCGGGGCCCGGCGGACGACGAGGACCCGCTGCTGTTCAACCGGCACTCCGTCGCCTGGTACCGGGGGCACTACCTGACCGACCCGGCCGACGCGGCGCACCCGCTGGCCTCGCCGCTGCTCGCCGAGGACCTCGCCGGGCTGCCACCGGCCCTGGTGATCACCGCCGAGCACGACCCGCTGCGCGAGGAGGGGGAGCGGTACGCGGCCCGGCTGCGCGAGGCGGGCGTACCGACCGAGCTGACCCGCTACGACGGGATGGTGCACGGCTTCTTCGCCATGCCGGGCGTGTTCGACGCCGGCCGGCGGGCCCAGGAGCAGGCGGCGGCCTTCCTGCGGCAGCGGCTCGGCACCGCCCCGACCGGGATCACGGCCGGCGCCGGCGGCGCGCCGGGCGGTGCGGTGGCGCGCGACGCGGGCGGCGCCCCGGCGGGTGTCGCGGGCGGGTCCGGCCATGGCTGAACCGGTGACCACCGACCGGAGCCCGGCCCCGGACCCGGCGGCCCCCGACGGCTGGGCGGTGCCGGGGCGGCGGGACGTCGCCGCCGGGGCCGCGTTCGTGCCGCCGGCCAGCCTCCCGGACTTCGCCGAGCTGGCCCGGGCGGTGCTGCCGCCGGCCGTCTGGGACTTCGTCGACGGGGGTAGCGGCACCGAGACCACGCTGGCCGCCAACCGGGCCGCGCTGGACCGGGTGGCGGTGCTGCCCCGGGTGCTGACCGGGGTGGACCGGCCGCACACCGGGGCCGCCCTGCCCGGCGGCCGGTACGCCATGCCGGTGGCGGTCGCGCCGATGGCGTACCAGAAGCTGCTGCACCCCGACGGCGAGCTGGCCCTCGCCGCCGCCGCCCGCGCGGCGGACGTCCCCTACGTGGCGAGCACGCTGGGCAGCACGCCCATCGAGGAGGTCGCCGCGGTCGGCGGCGCGGTCTGGTTCCAGCTCTACTGGCTGCGTGACCGGGGCCTGGTCGCCGACCTGCTGGACCGGGCGCACGACGCCGGCTGCTCCGCCCTGATGGTCACCGTCGACGTGCCGGTGCTCGGCCGGCGGTTGCGTGACGTGCGCAACGGGTTCACCCTGCCGCCGCACGTCACGGCCGCGAACCTGCCCGGCGGCCGGGACGACCTGGCGCACCAGGGCACCCCGGGCGTCTCGGCGGTGGCGGTGCACACCGGCGCGGTCTTCGCCCCCGCGCTGAGCTGGGCGGACCTGGCCTGGCTGCGGGAGCGTACCCGGCTGCCGCTGCTGGTCAAGGGCATCCTCGACCCGCGCGACGCGGTGCGCGCGGCGGAGACCGGGGTGGACGCCGTGGTGGTCTCCAACCACGGCGGCCGGCAGCTCGACGGCGCGCCGGCCAGCGCCGCCGTGCTGCCCGAGGTGGTCGCGGCGGTGGGGGAGCGCTGCGCGGTGCTGCTCGACAGCGGCGTGCGCGGCGGCGCGGACGTGCTGCGCGCGCTCGCCCTCGGCGCGAGCGGCGTGCTGGTCGGGCGACCGCTGCTCTGGGCCCTCGCGGCCGGCGGCCGGGCCGGCGCGGAGGCGGCGCTGGCCCTGCTCGGCGCCGAGCTGCGCGACGCGCTCACCCTCGCCGGTTGCGCCGACCCGGCCGCCGCCCGGCAGCTGCGCACCCTGATCGGAGGCTGACATGGAGCCGGTGGAGCTGACCGTCGCCGACCTGCACCCGTCGGTCGACGACCCCGCGCTGAACTCGATGAACTTCCTCAACGAGGTGGCGCAGCACTATCCGGAGGCGGTGTCGTTGGCGGCCGGCCGCCCGTACGAGGAGTTCTTCGACTCGGCGGCGCCGGCCCGGCACCTGGACACCTTCCGCCGGCACCTCGCCGACGACCTGGGGCTGAGCCCCGCGCAGGTGGACCGGACCCTGCTCCAGTACGGCCGGACCAAGGGCATCGTGCACCACCTGATCGCCCGCAACCTGGCGGTGGACGAGCAGCTCACCGTCGACCCGGAGACGATCGTGGTGACCGTCGGCTGCCAGGAGGCGATGTTCCTGGTGCTGCGGGCGCTGCGCGCCGGCCCGCGTGACGTGCTGCTCGCCGTCGCCCCCACCTACGTCGGGCTGACCGGCGCGGCCCGGCTGGTGGACCTGCCGGTGCGCCCGGTCGCCGGTGGCCCGGACGGCGTCGACCTGGCGGACCTGCGCGCCCAGGTGTGCCGGGTCCGCGCCGAGGGGTTGCGCCCGCGCGGCTGCTACGTGATGCCCGACTTCGCCAACCCGTCCGGGGTCAGCATGGGCCTGGACCAGCGGCGCCGCCTGCTCGACCTGGCCGCCGAGGAGGAGCTGCTGCTGATCGAGGACAACCCGTACGGTCTGTTCCCGGCCGCGGGCACCGAGCGGGTGCCCACCCTCAAGGCGCTGGACACCCGGCGCCGGGTGGTCTATCTCGGTTCGTTCGCCAAGACCGTGCTCCCCGGCGCCCGGGTCGGTTACGTCGTGGCCGACCAGCGGGTGGCCGGCTCCGACGGGACGGTCGGGCCGCTCGCCGACCAGCTCGCCAAGATCAAGAGCATGGTCACCGTGAACACCTCGCCGATCGCCCAGGCGGTGATCGGTGGGGCGCTGCTGGCCCACGACTGCTCGCTGGTCGCGGCGACGGCCCGCGAGCGGGCCGCGTACGCGCGCAACCTGCGGCACATGGTGGACGGGCTGGCGGCCCGCTTCCCGGCCGGCGGGCCGGTGCGCTGGAACGTCCCGGCCGGCGGCTTCTTCGTGGTGGTGACCGTGCCGTTCGCCGTCGACGACGCGCTGCTGCACCGCTCGGCCCGTAGCTACGGCGTGCTGTGGACCCCGATGGCGCACTTCTACGACGACGGGGCGCGGGTGAGGGCGCTGCGGCTGTCGGTCAGCGCGGTCACCCCGGCGCAGATCGAGCTGGGCCTGGACCGGCTGGCCGCCCTGGTCAGCGACGAGTTGGCCGCCGTGGGCAGCCCGGCCTGACGGCGCAGTGTCGCCGTTCCGCCACCACCCGTGTTCCCGGCCCCGGTGGGCACCGTTGATAATGGACGGATGGTTGCCTGGGAGTACGCGTTGCTGGTCCGCCGCTATCAGGGGCAGGGCCGCAATTTCCACGTCTCGTTCGTCTGGTACGCCCCGGACGGGTCCCGCACCGACGTGACACCCTACGGCGATACCGCGATCGCGCACCTGAACCGCGTCGGCCGGGAGGGCTGGGAACTGGTCTCCGCCGCCGAGGACGTCAACAACGTCCAGGGCAGCACCGAGGTCCACCGCTACCACCTCAAGCGCCCACTCCGCGGCTGACCCACCCCCGCCCACGCCGGCGTGATCCTGAAGTTGGCGGCCGGGGCAGGCGCGTTCCGTGCCGCCAACTTCATGATCGACAGCCCCGGCGTGGGGCGGTGGGACAGCGTCAGGTGAGGTTGACGGCCGGGTAGAGGGGGAAGGCGGCCAGCAGGTCGCTGGCCTGCTTGTTGACCTGGTCGGCCAGGGCCGGGTCGAGCACGTACTTCGCCTTGGACTCGCCCGGCTGGGTCTGGCTGAGCACGGTGTGGATCAGCTCGGCGGTGGCGTCCATCTCCGCGGTGCCCAGCCCCCGGGTGGTCAGCGCCGGGGTGCCGATCCGGATGCCGGAGGTGTACCAGGCGCCGTTCGGGTCCTGCGGGACGGCGTTGCGGTTGGTGACGATGCCCGAGTCGAGCAGCGCCTGCTCGGCCTGCCGACCGGTGAGGCCGTAGCCGGTGACGTCGATCAGCACCAGGTGGTTGTCGGTGCCGCCGGTGACCAGCTTCGCGCCGCGGCGCAGCAGCCCGTCGGCGAGCGCCCGGGCGTTGTCCACGATCCGCTGCGCGTAGTCGGCGAAGTCGGGACGGCGGGCCTCGGCCAGCGCGACCGCCTTGGCGGCCATCACGTGCGGCAGCGGGCCGCCGAGCACCATCGGGCAGCCGCGGTCGACCTGGTCGGCCAGCTCCGGGCCGCAGAGCACCATGCCGCCGCGCGGGCCGCGCAGCGACTTGTGGGTGGTGGTGGTGACGATGTGCGCGTGCGGCACCGGGTCGAAGTCGCCGGTGAAGACCTTGCCGGCGACCAGGCCGGCGAAGTGCGCCATGTCGACCATGAAGGTGGCGCCGACCTCGTCGGCGATCTCCCGCATGATCCGGAAGTTGACCTTCCGGGGGTACGCCGAGTAGCCGGCCACCAGGATCAGCGGCTTGAACTCGCGGGCCGCCTCCCGCACCTGGTCGTAGTCGACCAGGCCGGTCGCCGGGTCGGTGCCGTAGCTGCGCTGGTCGAACATCTTGCCGGAGATGTTCGGGCGGAAGCCGTGGGTCAGGTGCCCGCCGGCGTCCAGCGACATGCCCAGCATCCGCTGGTTGCCCAGCTCGCGGCGCAGCGCGAACCAGTCCGCCTCGGTCAGCTCGTTGACCTGGCGCACCTGCGCCTTCTTCAGCGCGGGCGACTCCACCCGGTCGGCGAGGATCGCCCAGAAGGCGACCAGGTTGGCGTCGATGCCGGAGTGCGGCTGCACGTACGCGTGGGCCGCGCCGAACAGCTCCTTGGCGTGCTCGGCGGCGAGCGCCTCGACGGTGTCCACGTTCTGGCAGCCGGCGTAGAAGCGGCGGCCGATGGTGCCCTCGGCGTACTTGTCGCTGAACCAGTTGCCCATGGCCAGCAGGGTGGCCGGGGAGGCGTAGTTCTCGCTGGCGATGAGCTTGAGCGATTCGCGCTGGTCGGCCAGCTCCGCCCCGATGGCGTCCGCCACCCGCGGCTCGACGGCGCGGATCACCTCCAGCGCGCTGCGGAAGGCGGTGGATTCGGCGTTCGGCGACATGCGACCTCCTGATGACGTGCGGAAGGCCCAGGCGCTCGGCGTGCGTCCTCATGACGGGACCGCTTCCCGATGGTTCTCCATCCCCACGCGCCAGTCACGGCCCGGCCTGATCCTACCGGGTACGCCCGGCCCGGCCGCCGGGGTCACCCGGACGTCCCCGGGGTGTCGCCCGGCCCGGCCGGTCGCGGCGGCGGGAATTAGCCGCGGCGGGGGCGGGCAGGGCAAGATCGTCCCGGATCGGCTGAAGGCGGAGCAGCACCGGAAGATGGCCGAGCCCGGCTCCGGCGACTGACCGGTACGCGCGACGGCGGGACCCGGCCGAGGCCGGGTCCCGCCGTCGGGTGGTCGGTCCGGCTCAGGCGACGACGGCGTCCAGCGACTTCTTCAGCGCCTTGGGGGCGGTCGGGGTCTTCGGCGCCTTCGGGCGCAGGTCGATCATCCGCTGCCCGATCTCCTGGAGCTGGTTACGGCCGAGCGCGTCGCGGACCTTGGGGAACCACTCCTGCTCCTCCTCCTCGACGTGGTGCAGCACGTTCTCGATCAGCACCGTCGTCTTGGCGTTGTACCGCTCGTCGTCGGCGTCCATGGTGTACAGCTCGAAGCAGAGCACGTCGGCCACGTGGTGCTCCTCGTACGACTCGAGGATGTCGTCCTCGACGTCCGGCACCAGCTTGCGCACCTCGGGGTACATGACCTCGTTCTCGAGGTAGGTGTGCACGGTCAGCGCTTCGAGGATCTGGGTGACCAGCTTCTTCCGCTCGCTCGCCGGCCCTTCCTCGGCATCCTGGAACGCCTTGAACAGGCGGCGCATCTCCTTGTGGTCCTCTTTGAGCAGGACGATGGCATCGGTGGACACCGGTGACCTCCTAGAGTCGGCTGATGTCGCCCCGGTACCCCCGCCCCGACCTGGACAAACGGGTGGGGCCCGGCGACAGGTCGCCGGGCCCCACCGAAGGGTTGGAACTACCGCACCACGTTGTAGGCGTCGACCATGCCGGCGCCGTAGAACGAGTTACGCGCGCCGCCGGAGCAGGTCGCGTCGTAGAGGTGCGGGTCGGTCGCCGAGATCAACGGGACCGGGTTGTAGACGCCCGCCGGGCAGGCCTGCGCCACCGACGTACGCTCCAGGAACGACGCCAGCTGGCCCGGGGTCATCCCCGGGTGCGCGGAGAGCGCCAGCGCCGCGACGCCGGTGGCGTGCGGGCCGGACATCGAGGTGCCCTGCTTGTACCCCCACCCGTTGGTCCGGGTGGTGGTGTTGAAGGTGGTGGACAGGATGGAGTCGGTGCTGGTCGAGCGCACACCCTGGGTCCGGAACCGGGTGTCGCCGCCCGGCGCCGTCACGTCCACCACGCCCTGGCCGTAGGAGGAGTAGTAGCTCTTCTCCCCGGTCGGGCCGACCGCCGACACGGTCACCACGCCCGGCGCCTCGGCCGGCAGGTCGAGGCAGGCGTTGGTGAGGTTCTCGCGGTTCTCCGGCGTCCCGTTGTTCGGGCTGCCGGTGTCGGTGATCTTGTGGGCCAGGTCGTAGTTGGAGTTGCCCGCGGACGCCACGTTGAGCACGCCCTTGGACTGCGAGTAGCGGATCGCCCGCTGCACGGCCTGCCACACCGGCCGCTGCCGCGGGTCGTTCTTGCAGTTCAGCTCCCACGGGTCGATGTAGTAGCTGTTGTTGGTCAGCTGCATCCCGTGCTCGGCGGCCCAGACGAAGCCGCAGACCGCGGCCTCCGGGAAGATGTAGCCGTCGTCGTTGACCACCTTCACGGCGGCGACCTTGGCGCCCGGCGCGATGCCGGTCACGCCGACGCCGTTGACGGCGGCGGCGATGGTTCCGGCCACGTGGGTGCCGTGGTCGCTGGTGGTCGGGTTCCACGCCGCCTCGGTGGTGTCGGTGACACCGCCGATGCAGGACGTGCTCTTGTCCTTGGCGATCTGGCTCGCCAGGTCCGGGTGGCTGCTGGAGATGCCGCTGTCCAGCACGCCGACGACGACGTTCGGGCTGCCGTTGTTGACCGCGTGGGCCTGCGGCACGTGGATCATGTCCATGTCCCACTGCAGGCTGTAGAGCGGCTCCGTGGTCGGGTCGCCGGTGGCGGCGGCGACGTCGGCCGCGGTGGCCTCCACGGTCTCGCCCTCGTCGAGGGCGGTGCCCAGGCCGGCGGTGGACGCGACCGATTCCACGCCGGCGCCCGCCACCTGGGTGGCGAAGTCCGGGTTGGTGGAGCGGACGACGAGCACGCCGATCTGGTCGTAGCTGGCCACGACGGTGCCCTTGGCGGCCGCCACGCGGGCGGCTGCCTTGCTGGTGTTGGCGCCCTGCGGGGCGAGGACCAGATACGAGGTGTCCGGTCCGGCGGCCGCCGCCGGAGCCAGCCCGCCGGTGACGGCGAGGCCGGCGCCGAGCGTCATCGCGGACGCGGCGGCCAGTGTCTTGCGACGGAGGTTCTTCACACAGACTCCCAGGGGGCCGATCTGGCCGGGCCCACTGCCTGGTGGGCAGCGGGCCGGCGGAGCACAAGCAGGTCGCTTGCTCTCGGGCAATCAGCGTAGGGAGCGGGTGTGTTGTTACACACACCCGAACGGGCAGACCATAACCGTCAGACGGTGGCCAGCGTGTAGGGGATCTCGTCGAGCAGCTCACGGGCCAGAAAGCCGATCCGCCCGTACCGGGGCACCAGGCGTTGCCCGCTCACCGCGTGCGCGAACGCGGCCCAGCAGGCGGCCTGCGCCGGCTCCGCGCCGCGGGAGAGCAGCCCGGCCAGCAGGCCGGCACGCACGTCACCGCTGCCGGAGGTGCCGAGGCCGGCGTCGCCGCTCTCCTCCCGCCAGCCCTGCCCGTCCGGGGTGGCGATGTGGCCGTAGAGCGAGACCACCGCGTCGTACCGGCGGGCCACCTCGGCCGCGGCCGCGTCCAGGTCGTCGCCGGGCTCGTCGCCGAGCAGGTGACGCGCCTCGGTGAGGTTCGGGGTGAGCACCACCCGGCGGCCGGAGCCGACCAGCAGGTCCGGCTCGTGGCTGAGCGCGCCGAGGGCGTACGCGTCGAGCACCAGCGACGTCTCCGGCCGGGCCGCGCCGAGGACCAGGTGCAGCAGGCCGCCGGTGGCGTCGATGTCCTTGAGTCCGGGCCCGACGGTCACCACGTCCGCCTCGGCGACCAGCCCGTCGAGCAGGTCGCCCGGGTCACCGCGCACCGCGCCGTCGCCGGTCTCGGGCAGGCCGACGACGAGCGCCTCGGGCACCTGGATGCTCAGCGCGGCGGCAGTGGACTCGGCCGCGGCCAGTTGCAGCACCCCCGCACCGGCGCGCAGCGCGGCGACCCCGGCCAGCAGCACCGCGCCGGGGGTGAACCGGGAGCCGCCCACCACCAGCACGGTGCCGCGGGCCTCCTTCCCGCCGGTCGGCACGGGCAGCGTCCAGTCCCGCAGCAGCGCGGGCGTGATCACCTCAGACCGGTTCGGCATGGACCTCGTCCTCCCTGGTCGGCCGCGCGCCCTGCTGGTGCAGGTGGGCCACGTCGTTGAACACCGCCGGGACCAGCCGGCCGGCCCGGTCGGCGGACCAGCCGGTGACCGAGCAGTTGGCGATGACGTGCTCCCGGGTGAGCGCCATCAGCTCGGCCTCGGTCAGCCCTTCGACGAGGTAGCGGAGCAGGAAGACCAGCGCGTCGTGCCCGAAGAGCAGCACCCGGCCGCCCGCGTGGTCACGGCGCAGGTCGCCGAGGAGCGCGCGTAGCCGCAGCGCCACGTCGGTCCACGACTCGCCGCCGGGCGGGCGGTAGTAGAACTTGCCGAGCCGGGCGCGGCGCCGCGCCTCCTCCGGGTACCGGTGCCCGACGCCGTGCCCGGTGAGCCCGTCGAGGATGCCCAGCTCCCGGTCGCGCAGCCGCTCGTCCCGGCTCACCGGCACGTCCGTGCCGTGCAGGGCCAGCTCGGCGGTCCGCACCGCCCGCAGGTACGGCGACACCACCGCCACGTCCGGGCGGCGGTCGGCGGGCAGCCCGGCCAGCCAGCGGCCGGTGGCCCGGGCCTGCTCCTCGCCGGTGGGGGAGAGCGGCACGTCCGCGTCCCGGTGGGTGAGGTCGATCAGCTCGGCGCCGGAGGCCTCGGCCGCGGTGGCCGCGACGTTCGCGGTGCTCTCCCCGTGCCGGATGATCCAGAGCCCTGCCAGTTCCGCCATGCGGGCTGCGGTACCCCCGGCCCACGCCGGGTAACCGTGCCGGCGGCCACCGTGCCGCGCCCGGGTCGGGACGCGGCCCGGGCCGGCCGGCGCGGGTCGGGCGGGCCCGGTCGGGCTGCGGCCCTGGGGGCGGCTCGCGCGGGACGCCGCCGGTCGCATCGACGTGCGAAACTACCGATCAGGCAGGGACGGGTCGGTCGGGGGCGGCACGGATGACGGTGATCAGGGGTCTGCGCGAGGCACTGGTGCTCTTCGTCGTCGCCGTGGCGCTGGTGGCGGCGATCGTCGGGGTGTGGGTCGCGGTCGACGGCGGGGACTTCGGGCACCGGCTCGGCGTGGCCTGCATGGTGGTCGGCGCGCTGATCGGGATGACCGGCGACCTGACGTTGAGCCGGATCGAGACGATGCCGGCCCGCAGCGTGTTCGGGCTGGCGCCGGAGCGGGAGGGGGCCGGCGACGGGCGGGTGCTCACCGGGGCCGGGATCTTCCTCTTCGTCGGGGTGCCGCTGATCGGCCTCGGGGCGCTGCTGGTCGCCTGACGACCTCCCCGCGCGCGGGCCCCCGGCGTCGTACGGTGTGAGGCGTGGCGACCACGGCGGCCGAGGAGATCCGGGTGGGGGAGCGGCTGGTCCGCGTCTCCAGCCCCGACAAGCCCTACTTTCCGGAACGCGGGCTGACCAAGCTGGACGTGGTCCGCTACTTCCTGGCCGTCGGCGACGGCATCCTGCGCGCCCTGCGGGACCGGCCGACCATGCTGGAGCGCTGGCCGCGCGGGGTCTTCGAGGGCGCCAAGGTCGCCACCCGGCAGACCAACAAGGGCGACGCGTTCTACCAGAAGCGCCTGCCGGCGGGCGCGCCCGACTGGGTACGCACGGCGCACATCACCTTCCCGAGCGGCCGGACCGCCGACGAGGTGGCCCCGAGCGAGCTGGCCGTGGTGATCTGGGCGGCCAACCTGGGCACCCTGCGGTTCCACCCGTGGCCGGTGTCGAAGACCGACGTGGAGCACCCCGACCAGCTCCGCATCGACCTCGACCCGATGCCGGGCGTCGACTTCGCCCAGGTGGTGCCGGTGGCCCACGAGGTGCGGGCGTTCCTCGACGAGCTGGGGCTGGTGGGCTACCCGAAGACCACCGGCGGGCGGGGCATCCACGTCTACCTCTCGATCGAGCCGCGATGGAGCTTCGGGGAGTGCCGGCGGGCGGTGCTGGCGCTGGGGCGGGAGGTGCAGCGCCGGCTGCCCGACCTGGTCACCACCACCTGGTGGCGCGACCAGCGGGACCGGCCGGTCTTCGTCGACTACAACCAGATGGCCCGGGACCACACGGTCACCTCGGCGTACTCGATCCGGCCCACCCCGCGCGCGCTGGTCTCCGCCCCGCTGGACTGGGCCGAGCTGGACGACGCCCGGCCGGAGGACTTCGACGTGCTGAGCCTGCCGGCCCGGTTCGCCGAGCGGGGTGACCCGCACGCCGGCCTGGACGACCGCCGGTTCTCCCTGGAGCCGCTGCTGGAGCTGGCCGACCAGGAGGGCCTGGAGGCCCCGCCGGAGCGCTGAGCGCCGTCACTGCCAGGGGCTCTGCGTCCCGTCGTACTCCTCGAAGACCAGCCAGGTCCGGGTCGACAGCACCCCGGCGATGCTCTGCACCCGGTCCAGCACCACGTCCCGCAGGGTGGCGTTGTCCGGCGCCCGGACCAGGGCCAGCACGTCGTGCTCGCCGCTGAGCAGGGCGACGTGCTCGATGTAGCGCACCTGGGCCAGCTCGGCCGACACCTCGCGCCAGGTGTTCTGCTCGATGGTCAGCGCGATGTACGCCGAGGTGCCCAGCCCGGCCGGCTCCGGCGCCACCAGCGCCCGGAACCCGGCGATCACCCCGTCCCGCAGCAGCCGTTCCACCCGGGCGTACGCGTTGGTGCGCGAGACGTGCACCCGTTCGGCCAGCGTGCGGATGGAGAGCCGGCCGTCGCGGACGAGTTCGTGCAGGATCCGCCGGTCGACCTCGTCCAGCGGCCCGGCCGAACGTCCCGTTCCGGCCGCCGCGCCCGGTGTGGTGCCGGTCTCCTGGCTCATGACGACCTCATCTCACTGCCATTCGTCCCGCGTTCATCCCGGATGTTGAGTCAATCATCCAACAGCAGGAGCATAGGGCCACCACACGTCCAGGAGGTCCCCGCCGTGACGACCACACCCCAGGCGGTCCGCAGGGCATCCCCCCGCACCCGCCGGCCGGCCACCCCGGCCGCCCCCGATCCGTCGGCCGGCCTGCTGCCGCACACCGAGCCGGTCCGCCTGCTCGACCCGGACGGCACCCCGCTGCCGGCCCGGGACGACTACCCGGAGCCGCCCGTCGAGGCGCTGCGGGAGATGTACCGGCGGATGGTCGTCGGCCGCCGCTTCGACGTGCAGGCCACCGCGCTGACCAAGCAGGGCCGGCTCGCCGTCTATCCGTCCTCCCGGGGCCAGGAGGCCTGCCAGGTCGGCGGTGTCCTCGCGCTGCGCGACACCGACTGGGTCTTCCCCACCTACCGCGAGTCGATGGCGCTGACCGCCCGCGGCATCGACCCGGTCGAGGTGCTCACCCTGCTGCGCGGCGACTGGCACTGCGGGTACGACCCGGCCGCCGCGCACACCGCACCGCAGTGCACCCCGCTGGCGACCCAGTGCGTGCACGCCGCCGGCCTGGCGTACGGGGAGTCCTACCAGGGGCGCGACACCGTGGCGCTGGCCTTCATCGGCGACGGCGCGACCAGCGAGGGCGACTTCCACGAGGGGGTCAACTTCGCCGCCGTGTTCAAGGCCCCGGTGGTCTACTTCGTGCAGAACAACAAGTACGCGATCAGCGTGCCGCTGTCCCGGCAGACCGCCGCGCCGAGCCTGGCCTACAAGGGCGTCGGCTACGGCGTGCCCAGCGAGCAGGTCGACGGCAACGACCCGGTGGCCGTGCTCGCCGTGCTGAACCGCGCCGTGGCGCACGCCCGCGCCGGCAAGGGGCCGTTCCTGGTCGAGGCGCACACCTACCGGATGGAACCGCACACCAACGCCGACGACCAGACCCGCTACCGGGACGCCGAGGAGGTCGAGGCGTGGCGGGACCGCGACCCGATCGCCCGGCTGGAGGCGTACCTGCGCAACCGGGGCGCGCTGGACGACGCCGCCGTCGCGGCGATCGCCGAGGAGGCCGAGGCGTATGCCGCCGCGCTGCGCGACCGGATGAACGCCCACCCCGAGGTGGACCCGCTCAGCCTCTTCGACCACGTGTACGCCGAGCCGACCCCGCAACTGGTCGAGCAGCGCGAGCAGGTCCGCGCCGAACTGGCCGCGGCCCGCGACGAGGAGGGGGACGCCTGATGGCCACCATGACCATGGCGAAGGCGCTCAACGCCGCGCTCGCCGACGCGATGCTCGACGACGAGCGGGTGGTCGTCTTCGGTGAGGACGTCGGCCAGCTCGGCGGCGTCTTCCGGATCACCGACGGGCTGCAGGCCCGGTTCGGCGACAAGCGCTGCTTCGACACCCCGCTCGCCGAGGCCGGCATCGTCGGCTTCGCCGTCGGCCTGGCCATGTCCGGGCTGCGGCCGGTGGTCGAGATGCAGTTCGACGCCTTCGCGTACCCGGCGTTCGAGCAGATCGCCTCGCACGTGGCGAAGCTGCGCAACCGCACCCGGGGCGCGTTGAGCGTGCCGATCGTCATCCGGGTCCCGTACGCCGGCGGCATCGGCGGGGTCGAGCACCACTGCGACTCGTCCGAGGCGTACTACGCGCACACCCCGGGCCTGAAGGTGGTCACCCCGGCCACCGTCGAGGACGCGTACTCGCTGCTGCGCGAGGCGATCGACGACCCGGACCCGGTCGTGTTCATGGAGCCCAAGAAGCTCTACTTCGCCAGCGCCGAGGCGGAGCTGCCGGCCCGGACCGCGCCGTTCGGCACGGCGGTCGTCCGCCGGCCCGGCACCGACGCCACCCTCGTCGCGTACGGGCCGGCCGTGCCGGTGGCGCTGGAGGCCGCCGAGGCGGCCCGCGAGGAGGGCTGGGACCTGGAGGTGGTCGACGTGCGCAGCATCGTGCCGTTCGACGACGCCACGGTCACCGCCTCGGTGCGCAGGACCGGCCGCTGCGTGGTGATCCAGGAGGCGCAGGGCTTCGCCGGGGTCGGCGCGGAGATCGCCGCCCGGGTGCAGGAGCGCTGCTTCCACGCCCTGCACGCCCCGGTGCTGCGGGTGTCCGGGCTGGACATCCCCTACCCGGCGCCGATGCTGGAGCACACCCACCTGCCGTCGGTGGACCGGGTGCTGGACACCGTGGCCCGGCTGCAGTGGGACGACCAGCCCGACGAGCGGTGGGTGGCGGCATGAGCGAACGCACGCACGGCATGACCACCTCCGTCGGCACCCGGGACTTCCTGCTGCCCGACCTCGGGGAAGGGCTGAGCGAGGCGGAGATCGTCGAGTGGCGGGTCGCCGTCGGCGACGTGGTGACCGTGGACCAGACCGTCGTCGAGGTGGAGACCGCCAAGGCCGTGGTCGACGTGCCCTGCCCGTACGCCGGCCGGGTCGTCGCCCTGCACGGCGCGGCGGGTGAGGTCCGCCCGGTCGGCCAGCCGCTGATCACCATCGCACCGCTCGACGGCGAGGCCGGGGACGATCCGCACGCCACCTACCGCGAGGAGGAGCGGGCCGGCTCCGGCAACGTCCTGATCGGGTACGGCACCGGCCACGGCGGCTCCGGACGGCGGCGACGCCGCCCGCGGCTGGCGCTGGCGCCCGAGCCCGGCGCCGGCACGGCGGCCGGCGGCACCCGAGAGCAGCCGGCGCCGGCCGGCGTGGCCGCCCCGACCGCCGCGGCGGCCGACCGGCGGGACGCCACGGGCCGGCCGGCGGCGGGCGACGGCGGAGTGCCGGCTCAGGCCGGGCCGGCCGGGGCCGCGCTGGTCATCTCCCCGATCGTCCGGCGGCTCGCCCGGGAGCGCGGCGTCGACCTGGCGTCGCTGCGCGGCACCGGCCCGGGTGGAGTGATCCGCCGCGCCGACGTCGAGGCCGCGCTCGTCGCGCCGGCCGCGAGGCTGGCGGCCGTGCCGGACGCGCCCCCGGCGCACGTCGGGCTCGCCCCGGCCGCCGACGGGGACGTGGTCATCCCGCTCACCGGCATCCGCAAGGTGATCGCCGACAAGCTCTCCCGCAGCCGGCGGGAAATCCCCGAGGTGACCATCTGGGTCGACGTGGACGCGACCGGGCTGCTGGCCACCCGGGCCGCGATCAACGCCGCCACCCCGGACGCGCCGGTCAGCATCCTGGCCCTGCTGGCCCGGATCTGCCTCAGCGGGCTGCGGAGGTATCCGCAGCTCAACGCCCACGTCGACACCGAGGGCCAGCGCATCGTCCAGTCGGCCGGTGTGCACCTGGGCATCGCCGCGCAGACCGACCGGGGGCTGGTCGTCCCGGTGCTCCGCGACGCCCAGCGGCTGACCACCCGGGAGCTGGCCGCCGCCCTGGCCGAGACCACCGCCGCGGCCCGGGCCGGCACCCTGCCCCCGGCCCGGCTGACCGGCGGCACCTTCACCTTGAACAACTACGGGGTGTTCGGCGTGGACGGCTCGACCCCGATCATCAACCACCCCGAGGCGGCGCTGCTCGGGGTCGGGCGCATCGTGGACAAGCCGTGGGTGGTCGACGGGCAGTTGGCGGTCCGCAAGGTCACCCAGCTCAGCCTCACCTTCGACCACCGGGTCTGCGACGGTGGGGTGGCCGGCGGGTTCCTCCGCCACGTGGCGGACTGCGTCGAGCAGCCCGCCCTGCTGGTGGCGAACGTCTGACCCGGGACGGCGCCCGCGGTGGTACGCCACCGCGGGCCGCCGTCCCCGGCCGCCCGCTCCTTCCCGCAATTTTCGTGAATTCGCGGCGAAATGCGAATCACAGCGGCCCGAATGTCGTGCGGAATGGCGGTCGCAATACCACTCAATGCCCCCGACCGGTAGCACACTGTGGACAATTTCCGGGGTACGGCAGCGTCGGAAGTTATGCCGATGGCCGGGACACCAGTGCGGGCGCACTCTCGATAGAGTCCAGGGCTATGCGGGTCAGCGCACTCCGTCGATGGATGATGCCGTCGCTGTGTGGCCCGCTGCTGTTCCTCACCCTGTTCGCCCTGGCCGCCTGCGGAAAGGACGAGCCGGCCGACAGGGCGGCCGCCGAGGCGTTGCTCTGCCTGTCGCCCGCCGAGCGACCGGCGGTGGCGCGGGCCGCCGTGCTGCTCCGGCTCGCCACCGCCGCACCCGCCGCCGACCAGGTCCACGACGACGGTCGGGACTGGCCGCTGGAGGAGTGGCGCGGGCGGCACCGGGAGGACTTCGCCCGCGCCTGCGGTGTCGCGGTCGCCGCCGCCCAGCTCGACGAGGGCGGCACCGGCGCCGGTTCCGCCGGGTCGACCTGGAAGGTGCTCTGGCCACTGCTGGTCGGCGCGGCGCTGACCTTGCTGACCACCACCGCCACCACCGGCTGGCGGGAGTGGATGACCGAGGTACGCAAGCACTCCGCCGCGCTGCGCACCGACGCCCGGGCGTTCGTCACCGCCGTCCTCGGGTTCATGGACGCGGCGACCGACGCCAGCCGGCCGGTGCCCCGCGGGGAGACGCTGGACGACCTGCGCACCCGGTTGCAGCTCACCCTGGCGGAGACGCCCCGCCCGGACCGGCACCCCGAGGTGGGGCGGATGCTCGCCGAGCTGGACGACGGAGCGCTCGGGTCCGCGCTGACGACCGGCTGGTCGACGCCGGAGGTGCGCCGCCCGCAGGGCGAGCGGGCCGTGCGGGTGCGCTCCGCCCTCGACGACCTGCGCGCCGGCGTGCGGACAGTCGCCGAGGCCCGGGAACGACCGATCCGCGCGGCCCTGCTGTCCCGGCGCCGCCGCCGGCATCCCACCCCGACCCCCGCTGTCGCGGCCGCCGACCCGCCCACCGAGTCCCCACGGAGCATGGCATGAGTCCGAACGGCGAGCCGGCACGGAACCCGTTCGACATCAAGGAACTGGGGCCGGCGGCGGAGGGCGCGCTGCAACCGTGGGGTTATCCCGAGCACGAGCACCTCTACCTGGGGGTGGACCAGACCCAGCAGGCCTACGATCGGTTCGTCGAGTTCCTGCCGCCGATGCGCAAGGACGGCAAGCAGCCCGGCCGGCTGGTGGTGGTGACGGGCGAGCGCGGCTCGGGCAAGACCTCACTGATCCACCGGTGTGTCCACCACCTCCAGCAGGCGCTCGCCGACACCGCCCTGAAGATCGTCGACCTGACCCGGTACGAGCCGTTCACCCCGCCGGCGCCCGATGGCCGTTCGGAGCTGTGGGGCTACTTCGACCGGCTCGCCCACCGGGTACTCACCGACGTGCACCTCGAGGACGCCAACTATCCCGAGCCGGGGACCGCGCCCGCGCCCTCGGCGTACCGGACGCTCAGCAGCCAGCTGCGCTCCCGCGGCGAGTTCGCCGCGATCATCCTGCCGGCCTTCCTCGACCAGGTGAACAGCCCGGGCCAGGAGGGGGACTTCGCCCCGGTCCACCCGGTCCACCACTACATGGGCTTCCGCGTCGAGCGGGTCTTCTTCTTCCTGGAGAGCCGCAACCCGGACGCGGTCCGGGCCTGGCACCGGCAGCTGGACGGGAACGGAAAGGCCGAGGCGATCGTGCTCAGTCTCGGCCCCCTCAAGGCCAACGACGGCTGGACCTACGCCAGCGGCCGGCTGGCCCGTAATCCCGACCTGGGCTGGCCGAAGGTCGACAAACAAATGATGGAAAAGCTCGTTCCGGCCGACCCCGGCTTAACGCTGAGCGCACTGCGTGAGTTGTGTCACGATGTGTGGACGCGGGCGATTGCCGACGGCGACGCCACCATCACCGACGAGCACATCAGCACATTCTACGAGCGCCGGGAGGAGTCCTTCGAGGAGCGTCGCCCGTACCTGCCGGACGACCCCCCGGTCACGGAGGGCCCGGCGGCTCCGCGCACAGGAGGACCACCGGAGGCGCCGCAGCGACCAGCGACCGACGAGGACGAGTCAGGGGATCAGACCGATGCCAAGTGACCAGGCAGTGCGGCCGACCCCGGACGGTGCCGGTCGACCCGGGCGCACGCTCTTTCCGGCGGACGGTGTCAACCCCTACCTGCCGACCCCGGTGGCCCGGGTCGGCGACAGCGCGACCAGCGTGGTCACCGTGGCCACCACGGCAGTGGTCCGCGCCAGGGCGGCGCTGGACGAGTACCTGCGCGCGCCGCACACCCCCGAGCAGCCCCGCAAGGGCCGGGTCCTGACGCTCGTGGGGGACTTCGGCACCGGCAAGACGCACCTGACGGCCGCCCTGCGCCGTCGGGTCCTGGAGTCGGCCCCGGCCGCCGACCCGGTCTATCTCGACGCTCCGAACGGGACCTTCGTCGACCTCTACCGGCGATTCATCGCGCAGGTGAAACGCCCGCGGGTGATGGACCTGCTCAGCGACTACTACGCCGAGGTGGTCGCCGACGAGCTGGAGGCGACGCCGTATGCCGCCCGGACCGCCACGCGGCTGCGGCAGGGGGAGATCGACCCGGTCGCGGTGGTCGCCCGGCTGCACCTGCCCGACCGGCTGCTGCTGCAACGGTTGCAGGCCACCCTGATCAGGGTCACCCGGGACAACGACCTCGGTACGGCCTTCACCCTGCTGCTCCAGCCCGAGGTGCAGACACTGGTCTGGGACTGGCTGACCGGCAACCCGCCCCGGGACTTCCTCCAGGAGCGGGGGATCTTCCGCACCATCGCCACCGACGGCGCCGCGCTGGACGCGATGGCCGCGTTCGGGCGGCTGCACCGGGACCGGGGCCGTCCCGCGGTGCTGATGATCGACGAGTTCGACCGGGTGTTGTCGGCGGTGGACAGCCGCAGCGACTTCGCCGACCGGATGGGGCCGTTCAAACGGATGCTGGAGGCGGTCGGCGAGTCCGGGGCCTTCGTGGTGCTCGCCGGCATGCCCGAGATAGTCAAGATCCCCGACGAGAGCACCCGGCAGCGGCTGGGCGAGATCGTCGAGCTCACCCCGATGACCGTCGCGGAGGTCCAGGAGTTCATCCGGTCGTCGCACCGGGCCATCCGGGGTGACGACGCGCTGGAGCCGTTCACCCAGCAGGCGGTGGAAACCCTGGTCGCCCTGACCAAGGGCGTACCCCGACAGTTCATCACCCTCTGCCACTACCTCTACGGCTGGGCGCAGGGGACGCAGGAACTGATCAGCCCGGAGGTGGTGCGGCAGGTCAGCGGCGTCCACTTCGACCTCGCCAGCGTGCTCGACGTCCGCCGGGAGGTCTACCAAGTCCTCACCAAGGTGGGGATCCGGGTCTCGCGCGGACACCTGCGGGAGCCCGGCGGGGAGGCGCCGGTCGACTACTGGGTCTCCGACTCCCAGGGGGAGTACCGCTGCGCCATCCTGCTCACCGGCGGGGTGGTGTCCCCGGCCGACGTCACGGAGGTCCGGCAACGCGCCGCCCGGGCCCGCGCGGAGGCCGGTTCGGTGGAGGTCGTCCTGGTGGTGGTCGGCTACCTGACCGAGGCGTTCGCCGCCCAACTCGTGCCGATCCTCAAGCCCAACGACCCGATCGTCTACGGCCGCGAGTCCTTCCCGGAGACCCTCCAGTCGGTGGTCACCGGCGTGCTGCGGCGCCACCGGGAGACGGTCACCGCCAACCCGCTCGAGGTGATCATCGACGGGGTGGAACGGATCAGCCGGCAACAGTCCACCACCCAGGAGCTGATCGAGTACGTGGCGCAGCACCTGGCCGGGATCGGCGAGACCACCGAGCGGCAACTGACCGAGATCCGCCGCGAGGTGGCCAGCACCACCCGGGGCGGCGACCCCCCGGCCTCGGCCCGCTCCGCCGCCACCCCGACGCTGGCCGCCGTCGACGAGCTCTTCCAGGACGCGTTACGACTGCTGAGCTCCATCGACCGGATGGAGGACGACCTGAGCGCGGTGTTCGTCGAGACGCCGGGCCGCCCGGCGAACGCCGGGGTGCGCGCCGTGCAGGCGCGGCTCAGACAGCAGGAGGGGTTCAGCCCGCTGGGCACCGCGGTCTTCCTCGGCAAGCTCGTGCAGGCTTTCCAGTACGCCTTCCTGGACTGGTACGACGCCTCCGAACTGCGCGCCGGCGGCCAGCCGAGCCCGGCCGAGCGGGACCGGCTGGATCGGATCTGCACCCGCTACGAGGCGCTCTACCACGACATCCCGCTGGACGAGCTGAAGAAACTGGTCGAGTCCAGCGCCCGCGACCCGGAGCACGAGGGCGTCGTCTCCCGGCTGGCCGGCCCGACGATCCGGCTCGACGACATCCGGCGTACCTTCGCCGAACTGGGTGTCCGGGTGGGACGCGCGGTGGACGGTTCGGCGGGCCGGCCCGGCTGACCCGGCGGATTCGCGCGGCGCGGGGGTCTGCGGCTCAGCGCAGTTCCCGCTCGACCGCCGGGGCAGCGGCGGTGGGGTCCGCTCCGGCCTGCACCGGCGGTACCGGAGGCACGGGGGGACCGGGGCGGGCGGCGGCCGGGCCCGCCGGCGGCGACTTCGGCCGCCAGCCGTTCTCCAGCACGCCGTTGGTGGCGGCGTGCAGCACCGCGACCACCAGGATGGCCGGCGCCACCACCCCCACCGTGCCGGGCACGCTCGGCTCCAGCAGGAGGGCGAGGATGATCGCGGTGATCCCGTTCTGCTGCCCGAGCGCCAGGTAGGCCCGGTCGCGCCGGCTGATCCGGGCCGGGATGACCACGCCGACCACGACCTGGGCGGCGAAGGCGGCCAGCCCCAGCACCAGGCCGGCCCACGGATCGACCCCCTGGGCCAGGGCCAGTCCCAACAGGAAGCACGCGGCCAGGAAGGCGCCCTGGGTCACCCCGCCGAGCAGCCGGCCCAGCGGCGGCCGGAAGAAGAGCCCCAGCAGGGCGACGCCGAGGGCCAGGGAGTAGACGACGGCGACCGCGAGCAGCGCCAGCAGGACCGCCGTCTCGACGACGGCCGGGCGGACCGCGCCCCCCGGCCGCCGCCGCGCCCGTCCGCCCGGCAGCCGCCGCAGCGCCCCCCACGCCAGCAGGCCGAGCGCGCCCAGCGCGAGGTTCTGGGCGATGCCGGCACCGATCGAACCGGCGGCGGGACCGACGGTCGCCAGCCGGCCGGTGCCGCCGGAGCCGAGCTGGAGCAGCCAGGCGGCGCCGTAGACGGTCAGCACCACGGTGATCGGGTCGTCGAACGACGCCCAGGCCGCCAGGAGCGCCTTGGCCCGCGCCGACATCCGGGACCCGGCGGTCATGGCCGCGACCGCCAGCGGGTCGATCTGGGCCACCGCGAGCCCGAGCACGGCGTAGCGGGGCTCCCGGAAGACGAGGTACATGGTGCCGGCGATCAGCGCGGCCTTGGCCAGCACCCCGACGGTCACGGCGAGCAGCACGGTGCCGGTGCCGCCCCGCAGCTCCTCGCGGGAGATGCCGTGGGTGCTGCTGTAGAGGCCGACGACCAGCAGCGCCCCGGCCACGGCGAGGTAGCCGACGGAGTTCTCCCGGACCTGCACCCCGGACACGGCCGCCAGCAGCCAGCCGGCACCGGCGGTGCCCCCGATCAGCAGGAGCCGGAGCAGACCCGGGTCGTCGCCGCGCCGGGCGGCCCCGGCTGCCCGGTGGCCCCGTCGGAGGAGCCGACCGATCATGCGCACCGCCCCGTCCTCGATGTTCGCCCGGTCCCACCGGCGCTACCCGGCCGGCGGCCGGCCGCCGCCCCGGTCGGTGACCCCGCCCGCGTCGTCACGGCCAGGCCGCCAGTACGGCGTCGAGTTGGCGTTCGGCCGAGCTGACCTGCGGCTGGTGCAGCGTCAGGCCGACAATATATCGGGAATCGTCGATCATGCGGTAGTAGAGAGCACCGTTCTCGACGTCCAGCACGACGCGGCGGAGCGGGCCGCCGATCGGGACCCGCGCGGTCCGGCCGAGTTCCCGCACGTAGTCCGGCAGTTCGACAGCCACCTGGGTGTAACGGGCCCGGCGCGCACCGGCGCTGGCCCACCGGGGCGCGGTGAACCGCCCGTCCCGCAGCACATCCACGCAGAACACCGGGCGGCCGTTCTCGACCAGGGTGACCAGGTGCAGGTCGTGCGGTCGCACCGCCGCCCGGCAGATCGCCACGGCCGGGTGGTCCTCGCGTCCGGTGACGGTGAGCGAGGTCGCCGGGCCGTCCTGCTCCGGGACACCGCCGAGCGAGGACCGCCGCTGCTGCGCCGCCCGGAGGATGCCGGAGAGGCCCTCGGTGCGCCAGCCACCGAGGTCGTACCGCCGGGCGTGGATCTCTTCGCGGTAGCGCTCCACCGCGTCGGAGAGCGTCGTGTCCACCCGGGTGACCAGCTCGCCGCGTTCCGCCGGGTCGTCTGGCAGGTGCAGCACCGCGCCGAAGAGGTAGCTGCCCGGGATGATCTGGTCGCAGTAGGCGACCCCCCGCTCGGTCTGGAGGACGAGCCGGATCAGCGCGCCGGTGCCGAGGCCGGCCAGCCAGTCGTGCAGCGGGTGGTCCATCTGGAAACTGGCCCGGCGGGCCAGCCGGTGGCACGCCTCGCGGGTGCCCTCGGCGCCGTCGCCGGCGAACCGGTCCTCGTGGTGGTCGCACCGGCCGTCGGTGCACCAGGAGACGTACGCCAGGTCGGCTTCGGCGCGCAGCAGCTCCGCGACCCGCTGCTGCCGGTCGGTGCCGGCGTCCGCCGCACCGCCGGCCACGGCACTGGCCACGGCGGGGCCGGGATCGGGCTGGTCCGCCGGGGGCGGTCGCTCTTTGTCGGCGTTCACCGGTGCAGCCTCCTTCGGTGGGTGGGGCGGGCGGTCACATCTGCGGTGCGTCGACGGCGATGCCCTCAAACCACGACAGGTCGGCCGCGGAGGAGTCGAGCAGCCGGAGGTTGCCCTGCGCGGTCACGGTGTACGGGTGCTCCGGGCCCAGGTCCTCCACACACCACTGGGCGGTCTCCCGGCCGAGCTCGCGCGCCCGCCCGCTGTCGCCGAGGGACGCCAGGTGGGCGGCCTGGTTCACCATCGCGGCCAGCACCCACGGGTGGGTCGGGCCGGACAGCGTCGCGCGTAACCCGTGCCACGCCCGTTCCCCCTGGTTCCGGGCCTCCTCGGGGTCGCCGGCGCGGCGCAGGAACAGTGCCAGGTTCATCCGGCAGAGCTCGGTGAACGGATGGTCCGGCCCGAACGCGGTCGACGTGAGGTAGCGGGCGAGCACGTCCCGGGCGATGCGGACAGCCTCGTGCGGGGTGCCGGTCCGGTGGTGGTCCGCGGCCAGGGCCATCCGGCAGCCCCAGGTGTCCGGGTGCTCCCGGCCGAGCAGCCGGTCGAAGGCCCGGACCAGGTCGGCGTTGCTGGCAATGGCCTCCCGCGGGCTGCCGGCGACGCGCAGGGTCACCGCGAGACTGCGCGCCACCCGCAGCGCCACCCGGTGCTCCCGCCACCGCCCGTCGAGGGCCCGGTCGACCCAGCCGTACGCCAGCCGCAGCGTCTCCAGCGCCGCCTCCACGCTGCCGACCTCGCGCTGGTAGGTGCCGAGGCTCTCGGCGGTCCACCAGGTCCTCGGGTTGGCGTCGCCGAGCAGCCGCAGGCGCCGGGCCAGGAGATCGGACTGGATGAGCATCGCGGTGTGCGGGTAGCCGTCCAGGTAGGACGAGAGCGCCAGGTTGTGCCCGGCCATCAGGGTGTGCGCGTGGTCGCCGCCGAGGATCCGGTCGAACCCGTGGTACGCGATGCTGTCGTACTGCTCGGCCTCGTCGTAGCGGCCGAGCGCGCGCAGGTCACCGGCGAGCCCTCGGGTGGTGACCAGCGTGCGCAGGTGGTCCACCCCCTGCGCGTCGGCCTGCTGCAACCGCACGGTGTCGTCGACCGACCGGGCCCCGGTGTAGTCACCCTCGGCCCGCAGGATGTTGGCCCGTTCCACCTCCAACCAGAGCAGCGTCGGATCGTCGGGCGGGACGACCGTCCGCCACCGGGTCAGCGCCTCGTCGGCGATCCGCAGCGCCGCCTTGGCGATGGTCCCGACCTGTTGCAACTGCATGAACCGCACCTGCCGGGCCACCCACCGGCGCACCTCCACGTCGGTGGCGGCCACCGCTCCGCTGGGCTCGAGATGGTGCCGCAGCTCCTCCAGGCGTTCCCGGTGCTCCTGGTCCTCGTCCTCGAGGATGCCGGGGGCGAACCGGGCCAGGGCGAGCTGTACCTGGCGCTGGCGGGTCTCGCGTTCGGCGTCGGGCATGCTCCGCCCGATCACGTGCTGCAACGGGGGGCTGAGCCGGAGCAGGCCGCGCGGTCCCCAGGTGAGGTCGAAGACGCCGTACCGCACCCCGGTCCAGAGCACCCGGTCGAACTCGATGGGGTCGGCCAGCAGCGGGGCGGCGTCCGCCCCGGCGGCCTCGACCAGCGCCGCCACCATCGGGCTGCTGCGTAACAGCTTTAGGCTGATCCGGTCGCCGGAGAGGTGGACGCAGAGTTCGGCCAGCCGGGCGGTCAGACCACCGACCGGGATGTGGTCGAGGGTGGTGGCGACCACCTCCCACAGCCGCCACAACCCGCCCCGGCGCTGCCCCGCGCCGGCCGGCTCGGTGATCCGCTCCAGCAGCAGGTGGGCCATGGCGGCGATGGTGGCGGTGGGCTCCGCGGGCGCCTGGCGGCTGACCAGGTGGACCTGCTCGCGCAGCCAGGCGCCGGCCAGCCGCAGCGGCAGCGGGAAGTGGTCGACGGCGGCGGCGATGGCGCGGGCGTGCGGGACCGCCAGGTCCGGTGCGAACTCGTGCAGGAGGGAGACGGCCTCGTCCGGGCTGAGCCGGCCGACCACGACCTCGCTGTCGGTCGACGCCAGGACGCCGGGCCGGGCGACCAGCACCACGTGCCCGCCCGGGCCGGCCGGCACCAGGTCGTCGAGCTGATCGAGGTCGCGGACGTCGTCGTAGACGAGCAGGTACGGACGGCCGAACGCCGGCCGGCCGAGCAGCTCGACCACCTCGCGGGCGCCGAGGCGCTTCTCCTCCTCGGCGGCCGCCCCGCCACGGGCCGGTGGCAGCCGACCGTCGATCAGCCCCTCCCGGCGTAACGCCTCACCGAGGCGGCGCAGGGCCCGGCCCGCCGACTCCCGGCTCTCGGCCGGGACCCACCAGACCACGTCGTAGTCGCCACCGAAGCGGACGGCGAACTCCCGGGCCAGCGCGGCCTTGCCGATGCTCACCGGCCCGGTCAGGGCTGCCGGCGCCTCGGGGTGGGCGAGGAGCACGTCACGCAGGCGCTCCAGGGTGGCCCCCCGGCCGCCGAACCCGGTGACCCGGGCCGGCAGGTCGACCACCCGCGGGACCGCCGGGACGCCCGCGCCGCCGGGGAAGCGGGGACGGAACCGGTCGGTGGCGGCGTCGGACCGGGTACGCATCCCGAGGTGGGTGAGGAGGCGGCCCCGCGCGTCCGCCTCGTCGGCGTCGGTGAGGTCGACCACGTAGAGGTTCCCTGCCCGGGCGCCGTAGTCGCCGTCGTCGACCTGGAGTTGCAGGATGCTCGGCCGGCACGACCGCGGCGACGCGTCGGCTCCGGCCCCCGGCCCCGATCCGGCCGCGGCGGGTCCGGCCTCGCCGTCCGCGACCGCCGGGCGCTCCGGCGCCCCGACCGGCCCGGCCCCGGCGTCGGGCAGCGGGCAGAGCAGTGCCTCGACCCGCGCCTCGCGCAGGGGGCGGTGGCCGACGACGACGACCTGGTCGGCGTCGGTGAGGTCGCCCGGCTCGTCCGGCAGGTCCCGGGTACGGGCCCCGGCGCGGCCCAGCGCCTCGCGCAACCAGTCCGCCCAGCGGCGGTCGGCCGGATCGTAGGCGAGGTGGACGGCCCCGATGCTCTCCTCACCGGAGACGTCCGCGAAGTCGGTGCGGTACCAGTGCAGCACGCCGGGGTCCACCGCCGGCGGGACCACCGGCGGTTCCCCGCCGACCAGCTCGACCACCCGGAGCAGCCCGTCCCGCACCGCGCCCTCGTCCAGCAGGATCGCCAGGTGCTCGTGGTACGCGTGCTGCGGGATCTCCACCACCGTCGGGGCCGTACGGCCGGCCGCGCCCGACTCGTCGAGGCGGGCGAAGGCGTCGTGGATCGTCGTCACGTGCCGGCTCGCCTCCGGCTGGTCGTGGGCGATCTGGGTGGCCACCGCCACCAGCCGCAGCTCCGCCGGGCCGTCGCTGCACAACCGCCCGACCACCCGGGTGGCCTCCCGGACCGACTGGGGGGCCGGCCGGAAGCAGACCACCACCACGTCGCAGAGGTACGCGAGACCGACCCGGCTCAGCGCCGGGGACTGGGCCGGGCAGTCCAGCAGCACGTGGTCGTACCCGGTCGCCGCGAGCTGCTTGCGCAGCCGGTCGCCGGTCACCGCGTTGCCGAGCAGGTCGGTGAACCTCGACTGGTCGTCCAGCCCGGCGGTGACCACGTCCACGTGCCCGCCGTCGGCCTGGCGGGGGGTGACGTACCGGTCGACCTCGGGCGAGCTGCCGGGCCGGTGCACCAGGTCGATGGCCGCCTCCAGCGCGGCGTCGGGCTCCAACCGGGCGACCCGTGGCGGGAAGTGCGCCGGTACCGAGGGCCGGTTCGTCGCCCAGTCCAGGACGAGCACCCGGCGACCCGCGGCGGCCAGCGCCCAGGCGGCGTTCGCGACCGTGCTGGTCTGCCCGGACCGGCCGCCGGGGGAGCTGAACCCGACGATCCGGGGGTGCGGGATCGGTGCGGTGTCCACCCGCGTCGCTGCGGTCATCGCCGCTCCAAGTCTGTCGATCGGGGAGGGGGCAGAGCTGTCGTCCGGCCGGTGGGGGGGGAGCCGGGGCCGGCGCCGGACGGGAATCAGTTGTCCGGACTGAGTGCGCTCATGAATCCGAGATACGAATCGGGTTGGTCGGCGAGTTCGTCGCCCAGGCGGCGCAGCGCCATCTCGAACACGGTCGCCGGTAATTCCGGGATCGCGCGCAGATCGATCCCGGTCAGGTCGATGACCATCGTCTCCCGGTCGGTGTGGTCCTGGCTCATTCGCCTGTGCACCATCCGTTTCCACGTCCGCCAGTGCCGGACCCGACCACGACCGTTCGGTCGACGCCGGAAAGGCGCCCGTCGGGGTTGATTCCATTCAAGGGCACCCCGGCGGGGAACGTCCATCCACCTCACCGTCCTACCGCCACTGTCGGGGGTGCGATACCGCGCCACCGAGGCCGCCCGGTCGGCGTACCGAGGTGCCGGACCGACACCGGATCCGCCGGTCAGGCGGCAGTTTGCCGAACGCGGAATGCGGATCGGGAAAGGCGCACCCGCTGGCCGCGGCGCGGCCCGCGCCGAACTTCAGTCGGATTCGCGACTTCCCGTCGCGGCGGGCGGTGCCGGCGGTCCGGCAATTGCCGGGACCCCGCCGCAACGACGATGGACTACCCTCGATGGCAGGTAGGCCACTGTCCGAAACCCGACCGCCACGCCAGAGCAGCCAAGGGAGCCTCCTTGACCGATCCGCTCCGGCCCGCCCTGACCGATCCCCCTCCCGCCGCCGCGGCGTCGCCCGGATCCGTCCCGCTGCGGCAGTTCATTCTCAAGGTGCACGGCCGCTGCGATCTGGCCTGCGACTACTGCTACCTCTACCGGTTGGGCGAGCAGCGCTGGCGGGACCGGCCACCGGTGATGTCCCGGCACGTCGTCGACCGGACCGCGGACCGGATCGCCGAGCACGCCGAGCGGCACGGGCTGTCCGCACTCGAGCTGGTGCTGCACGGCGGTGAGCCACTGCTGGCCGGCGCCGACCGGCTGGCCTACACGGTCCGGCGGGTGCGGGCCGCGGTCGGCCCCGACGTCACGGTCCGGGTGGCCATCCAGACCAACGGCGTACGTCTGGACCGGCGCTTCCTGGACCTCTTCCGGCAGCTCGACGTCGGGGTGGGGGTGAGCGTCGACGGGGGACGCGAGCTGCACGACCGGCACCGCCGCGACCATCGGGGGCGGGGCTCCTACCGGGCGGTGAGCCGGGCCCTGGCCCTGCTGGCCGAGCCCCGGTACCGCCGGCAGTACCTGGGCCTGCTCTGCACCGTCGACCTCGACAACGACCCGGTACGGGTCTACGAGGAGCTGCTGGCGTTCCGGCCGCCAGCGATCGACCTGCTGCTGCCGCACGGCAGCTGGTCCGGCCCGCCGCCCGGCCGCGATCCCCGGTCCGCCGACGCCCCGTACGGCCGCTGGCTGGTCGCGGTCTTCGACCGGTGGTACGACGCACCGGCTCGGGAGACCGGCATCCGGCTGTTCGAGGAGGTCATCCGGGTGCTGTTCGGCCGGGCCTCCCGGCTGGAGGGGATCGGGTCCGGCCCGGCGGCCTCGATCGTGGTGGAGACGGACGGCGCCATCGTGGAGTCCGACCACCTCGTCGCGGTCTCCGGGCAGGGCGCCACCGGACTCACCGTCAGCACCGACGGTTTCGACGCGGCGCTGCGGCTGCCGCTGGCCCGGGCCCGGCGCGGCGGCCTCGACAGCCTCTCCCCGGCCTGCCGGTCCTGTCCGGTGCTGGAGGTCTGCGGCGGCGGCCTCTTCTCGCACCGCTACCGCGCGGGCGTCGGCTTCCGCAACCCCTCGGTGTACTGCCGGGACCTGCGCCACCTGATCGACCACGTGCACCACCGCCTCATCGGGGACGTCCGCAGGCTGGCCGGGTCGGCGGCATGACCGCGGCCGGCCCCGCCCGGGCCCACCGGCTGCCCGAGGAGGCGCTGCGGGCCCTGGCGGGCGGGGGCGGCGGCCCCGAGGCGGTCCGTGCGCTGGCCGCGATCCGGTACAGCCGGGACCGGCTGCTCGCCACCGCCCTGGTCGAACTCGCCCGCCGGTCCGGGCACCCGCAGGCCGGGGCGGCCCGGCAGGCGTACCGGGCGCTCGCCGAGATCGAGCGCGTGGCCCCCGAGGCGGTCCGGCGGGTGCTGTCGTACCCCGTGGTGGGGAACTGGCTGGCCGCCACGGTGCGGGCGCTGCTGCGGCCGACCGGGGCGCCGGTCGCGCCGTCGGCGCTCGGTCAGGTCGCGGCGGCGGCCGCCGTCCGGGCCGGGGTGACCACGCGGGTGCCCGCCGCCGGTCCGCTTCTCGTCCTGCCCTCGCTGGGGCAGGTCTGGCTGCCGGGGGACGAGCCCGTCGTCGAGGTGCGGGCGGGACCGGACGGCCCGGTCCTGCGCCGGGACGGCCACCGCGTGCCGCTGACCCGGGCCGGCGACCCACCGGACGACCCGCGGCGCCCGTGGAACCCGCTGCACCGGATCTCCACCGGGTCGGCGCCGCTGCGGCTCGCCGTCACCCTCGACGGGCCGGGGTGGCGGTTGGCGACCGGTGACGGGCCGGATCCCCGGCTGCTGCCGCAGCTGGGACCGGCCGAACACCGCCGGTGGCGGCGGCGGTGTTCGGCCGGGTGGGCCCTGCTCAGCCGGCACCACCAGGCCGTGGCCGGTGAGGTGGCCGCGGCAGTCCGCGTACTCGCCCCGCTGCGCGGCGCCCCGGACGGGCTGGTCAGCGGCACCTTCCGGGACGCCTTCGGAGCAGTGGCGATGTCCCTGCCGCCGGACGCCACCGCGCTGGCGGTGACCCTCGCCCACGAGGTGCAGCACGCCAAGATGGCCGCCCTGATGAGCGCCTTCCGGCTCACCGAGCCGGGCCGGGACGACCGCTTCTACGCGCCCTGGCGGGACGATCCCCGGCCGCTCGGCGCGCTGCTGCACGGCACCTACGCACACCTCGGGGTGGCTGCGTTCTGGCGGCGGCAGCGCCGGGTGGAGGAGCACCCCGACGCGGCGTTCGCCGCGCAGGTCGCCTTCGCCCGCTGGCGGGCGGCGGCATGGGAGGCCACCGAGGCGCTGGCCCGCACCGGCCGGCTCACCGAGGCCGGGGAGTTGGTGCTCGACGGGATGCGCGGCACGCTGCAAGAGTTCCTCGCCGAGCCGGTGCCGGCCGCGGCCCGGCGCCGGGCCGACGCCCTCGCCGCCGGCCACCGGCGGCGCTCCGGCACCGCCGGCTGAGCACACCCGTCGCCCCGGCGGGTCGGGCGGAAACCGGTCGTGCCGCCCATCGGGAGCAGCCGTGACGGACCTCCCGTTTCTCGGCCGGCAATTCCGATTCGGTACGCCGGAGCCGAGATCGAAGTCGACTGCGGCGGGCAGTTCCGCCGAATATGCCACGGCTCCCCGGCGGCCATAGACAATGTGGGCAAGGGGGAGTGGAAATGGGGTGCGGAATATGGATGTGAGGCGCCGATTTGCGCTTCTGGCGGTAACCATCGCGGCCACACCGCTGGTCGTCGTCGGGTGCACGGCCGACCAGAAGTCCGCGGTGCACGGCGGGCATGCCAGGGCGGCGTCCACGCCGTCGCTGGCGGTGAGCCCGGCTGATCGGACGAAGAACGTGCCGATCAGCGCCGAGGTGGGGACCACGGTCCGGGACGGAAAGATCACCGCGGTCAAACTGACCGACGACAAGGGGCGGGCGGTGCCCGCCGAGCCCCGCGAGGACGGGACGAGCTGGGTGCCGAGCCGCCCGCTGGAGAATTCGCGGACGTACACGGCGGAGGTGACCGCGACCGGCGATTCCGGGCGGACGACCACGCAGAAGACGACGTTCACGACAATGCCGAAACGCACCACCCGGCAGGCCGTCACCAGCGAATTGCTGTTCACCAGCAATCAGACATACGGTACGGCGATGCCGGTGGTCGTCACATTCGATCCGCCCATTCCGGAAGAGGCCAGGGCGGACGTGCAGCGCCGGTTGTTCGTGAAGACCGACCCGCCGCAGCCGGGCGCCTGGTCGTGGGAGTCCGACGGCAAGCAGGTCGAGTACCGGGCGCCGGACCACTGGAGGTCGGGCACGAAGATCAGTGTGCGGAGCGCGCTGGAGGGGCTGCCGATCGGCAAGGACGCCATCGGCGACACCGACCACTCCGCGGCCTCGAAGATCGGCCGGCAGGTCAGCCTCGACATCGACAACGCCACCAAGCAGATGTCCGTGTTCCAGGACGGCAAGCTGCTGCGCAAGATCCCGGTCAGCCTCGGCAAGCCGAGCACGCCGAGTTCCAGCGGGACCATGGTGATCATGGAGAAGTTCGACCGGACCACCTTCGACACCCGGGGCGAGCCGAACGGCGGCTACGTGGTCGACGTGGACGACGCGCAGCGGCTCACCTGGGGCGGTGAGTTCATCCACTCCGCGCCGTGGTCCGAGGGCGAACAGGGCTACAGCAACACGTCGCACGGGTGCGCCAACGTGTCGGCCACCGCGGCCGACTGGCTGATGGGCATCACGCAGGTCGGCGACCAGGTGACCGTCAAGGGCACCGAGGTGAAGCTCGACCAGGGCAACGGCTTCACCGCCTGGAACGTCGGCTGGGACGAGTTCATCAAGGGCAGCGCGTTGCCGGTGCCGGCCGGGCTGCGGCCCACGCCCAGCGCCACGACGCACCCGGGCGCGGTGGCCGGCGGCTCGTCGCCCGCCCCGGCCCCGTCGAAGAGCATCGCCGGCGGCTGACGACCGGGGAGGAACGGCCAGGGGCCGGCCCGCCGTGACGGCGGGCCGGCCCGGGGTCGTCAGGTCAGGTCGACCCGGGCCACCCCGGTCGCCGTGAGGCTGCCCAGCCAGAGCTGCCCGCCGTGCTGCCGCACGCCGGTGACCATCGGGTACGCCCCACTGGGCCCGTGCAGCGTGCGCAGCACCCGCCCGGCACCGTCCACCAGCGCCACCAGCCCGTACCGGCGGGGTTTGGGCTGCACGGCGCCCGGCAGCAGAGCGACCAGCTGGCGTACCCGAGGGTGCGGCAGCAGCTTCTCCATGACCGGCAGGCGAGGGCTGGGCAGCGCGATCCAGTACGTCCCGTCGCCCACCGCCGAGACGTTGTCCGGGTACGCCGGCAGGTCGGTGAGCACCGTCGTCGCGCCGCCCGGCAGGTCGACCCGGAGCAACCGGTGGGTGGCGGTCTCCACCAGCATCAACGCCGACTCGTCCGGGGTCAGCGCCACCCCGTTGGGGAAGTAGAGCCCGTCGGTCACCACGTCGGTGCGCCCGGTGCGCCGGTCGTAGGCGAGCACCCGCCCGTTGGGCCGGTGCTCCAGCAGGTCCCGCTTCCAGTGGGAGAGCGGGAACCGGTCCGACGAGTCGGTGAAGTAGACCGTGCCGTCCCGGGCCACCGCGGCGTTGTCGGCCAGGTGCACCGGGGGCGCCGCGCCGGTCAGCTCGTGCACCGCCCCGTCCGGGGTGACCCGCAACAGCCCCCGGTACGCGTCGCAGACCAGCAGCCCGCCGTCGACCGGGTCCAGCTCGATGCCGAGCGGCCGGCCGCCGGTCTCGGCGAGCAGGGTGGGGCGGGTGCCGGCCGGCGCGTCCACCGGCCACCACCAGAGCCGGCCGTCCTCGTCGCCGCTGACCACCCGCCCGTCCGGGTCGATCAGCACGTCCTCCGGTCCGTGCGCGCCGGCCGGCAGCGGGAGCAGGTCGGCCCGGTCGAGCCGGACGTCGGTGGTCGCCCAGGGTCCGGCGAGCGGCGGGGGCACGGTGGCGGGCTCGCGGACCGGCCGGATCAGCCGGGGCGGGCGCTGGCGGGGAACGACCATCCGGCCATTCTTCCCCGCCGATGCCCGCGCCGGGCGGTCCCCGGCGGCGTGTCGCCTGGGACCGCCCGGGGGAGTGCTCAGGTCACCCGGCGGCGGACCTGCCACCGGCCGAAGCCGGCCAGCAGTCCGCTGAGCGTCAGGTAGATCCCCGACTCCAGGAACTGGAACACCCAGTAGCGGTGGTTCGGCTGGTACGACAGCACCACGTGCAGGTCGAGCCGGCCCAGGCAGACCGCCGTGTCGCCGAACGTGCCGGTGGCCCCGGTGGCCGGTGGGTCCTGGAAGCAGCGGTCGAACCGGTCGGCGGAGAGCGGCTTGCCGTCGGCGGTCAGCAGCTCGCTGACGTCGCTGACCCAGGCGTCCGGCACGGACAGCCCCTTCACCACCGGCGCTCCGGTGATGCTGCCCAGGCCGCGCGCCTCGTTGATCGCCGCCGCGGTCATCGGGCGGGACACCGTCACCGGCGGCATCAGGTGCGGCCGGAGCACGTTGGGCAGCACGAACTGCACGATCGCGAACGTCACCGCGGTCAGCGCCATCGCCGGCAGGGTCCGCCGGACCAGCAGGCCGATCACTGTGCCGAGGGTGAACGCGAAGGCCGCGTACGCCACCGGCGCCAGGTTCCGGGCGCCGAAGACGATGGTGCTGAACCGGTCCCCGGCGAGCCGGTCGACGGGGCTGGCCGCCCAGGTCAGCAGGGCACTGGCCAGGCCCGCGACGGCCATCGCGGCCATCCCCACCACCAGCAGCTTGACGGTGAACCAGCGGGTCCGGGTGATGCTCTGGTTCCACACCAGCCGGTGCGTGCCCGCCTCCAGCTCCCGGGCGACCAGCGGCGCGCCCCAGAACATGCCCAGCGCGGCCGGCACCAGGGCGAGCAGCCCGGCCAGGTACAGCAGGGTGTTCTGGTACTCGCCGAGGAACTGGGCGAGGGCGCGTCCGCAGTCCCCACCCGAGTGGCAGCGGGACAGGTAGGCGTCGTGGCCCTGCCGCACGGCCAGGCCCAGATGCACCAGGTAGGCGGCGAGCAGGGCCAGCCCGCCCAGGCCGGCGAGCGCCGACGCCCGGAACTGCCGCCAGGTCAGCCAGGTCATCGCGGTGCCCCCGGCGGCGCGACCGGTCCGGCCGGCGTGCCGGCGGCCCGGCTCAGGTACGCCAGCACGAGCTCCTCGAGCCCCACCGGCTGCACCGGCCCCGGCAGCGGTCCGGCGCCCGGCGCGACGCGGACCAGCCACCGGTCGTCCGAGCCGGCCGGCTCCCGCCTCACCGGTTCCACCCCGGCCGGCAGCCGGTCCCGGGCGCCGCGCGGCGCGGCGAGCCAACCGTGCTGGGCGAGCAGGTCGGTGACGTCCCCGGCGAGCTGGACCCGGCCGCCGGCCAGCACCACCAGGTGGTCGCAGACCCGCGCCACGTCGCCGAGCAGGTGCGAGGAGAGCAGCGCGCTGGCCCCCAGCTCGCCGACGAACTCCATCAGGTGGTGCAGGAAGCCGTCCCGGGCGAGCGGGTCCAGGGCGGCGGCCGGCTCGTCGAGGATCAGCAGCTCGGGCCGCTTCGCGGCGGCGATGGTCAGGGCGAGCTGGGCGCGCTGCCCGCCGGAGAGCCGGCCGGCCCGCTGCGACCGGTTCAGCCCGACCTGGTCGACGCGCCGCGCCGCCAGGGCCGGGTCCCAGGACGGGTTGAGCCGGGCCCCCATCCGCAGGTGATCGCCCACGGTCAGGCCCGCGTACACCGGGGTGTCCTGGGCGACGTAGCCGACCCGGGCCAGGTGGGCCGCGTCGGCGGCGGGTCGGGCGCCGAGCACCCGCAGGGTGCCGGCGGTGGGGGTGATCAGTCCGCAGGCGAGTTGCAGCAGCGTGGACTTGCCGGCGCCGTTCGGCCCGACCAGGCCGATCACCCGACCGCGCGGGATCCGCAGGTCGCAGTGGTCCAGCGCGACCCGCTTGCCGTACCGCTTGGTCAGGCCCTCGGCGTGCAGCACCGGTGGGGAGTTCTCGTCAGTCATGCCCTGAGCCTGCGCGGGCGGGCGGGTCCCGCCATCAGCCCGGTGACCGGTTCCCGGGCGTCGGCGACCCTCCTTTTGACCGGTTCGGCCGGCGACGCGCCCGCCTAGCCTGGGCGGCATGGGAGTGACGGATCGGTGGGCCGCGGTGGCGCGGGTCGGGCTCGGCCTGGTCTTCGCGGCGGCGATCACGTTCCAGGCGGCCGCGTTGGCGGCGAGCTGGGGCGGGACGTACTGGTGGTTCGACTGCGGGGTCAGCGTGGTGGTCGCGCTGCTCGCCCTGGCCCGCCGGTGGCATCGGGGGTGGACGGCGACCGCGGGCCTGGTGGTCGCGCTGGTCGCCGTCCTGGTCGCCGACCGGGCCGGGCTCCCGCACGAGCCGGGTCCGGCCGCCGCGCTGCCGTTGGCCGTGCTGGTCGGCTCGGCTGTCGCCGCGCTGCCGATCGCGGCGGCGGGTGCGGTCGCCGCGGGCGGGCTCGCGGTGGTGATGGCCGCCGGGTGGTCCGCCGGCCTGACCGCGGTGACCTGGTGGAACCTGGTGGCCTGGCTGACCGCCGCCGGTGTCGGCGGCGCGTCGCGGGCGATCGCCGCCCGCCGCCGCGCCACCACCGAGCGGATCCGCCAGGACGAGCGCCTGGACCTGGCCCGGGAGCTGCACGACGTGGTCGCCCACCACATCACCGGGATCGTCGTGCAGGCCCAGGCGGCGCAGCTGGTCAGCGACCGCCGTCCGGAGCGGGCGCGCCAGTCCCTGCCCGGCATCGAGTCGGCCGGCGCCGAGGCGCTCGCCGCGATGCGTCGGCTGGTCGGCCTGCTCCGCGACGACTCGGACGGCGCACCGGCGTCGGCCGGCCCGGAACAGCTCGCCGAGCTGGTCGCCCGCTTCGAACGGCACGGCGTGGCGGTGGCCCTGCGCGTGCCGGACGACGACCCGGGGTGGCCGCCGGAGGTGGCGGGCACCGTGTACCGGGTCGTCCGCGAGGCGCTGACCAACGTGGCCCGGCACGCGACGGGGGCGCGGAGCGTCGCGGTCACCGTGGCCGCGGCCCCCGGCTCGGTGACCGTCGAGGTGGTCGACGACGGACCGCCGGCCCGGGCCCGGCACCCCCGGCGCGGCTACGGTCTGGTCGGGATGCGCGAGCGGGTCGAGGCCCTGGGCGGGACGCTCGCCGCCGGTCCCCGCCCGGGCGGCGGCTGGTCCGTCTCGGCCGTGCTGCCCGTGCCGGCCCGGGAGTGCCGGTGACCATCCGGGTGCTGCTCGCCGACGACCAGGCGATGGTCCGGGGCGGCCTGCGGATGATCCTGGAGGACCAGCCGGACATCGAGGTGGTCGCCGAGGCCGTCGACGGGGTCGACGCCGTGGCGCAGGCCCGGCGGCTGCGCCCGGACGTCTGCCTGGTCGACATCCGGATGCCCCGCCTCGACGGCCTCCAGGTGACCCGGGCGCTGGCCGGGCCGGGCGTGCCCGACCCGCTGCGGGTCGTCGTGGTGACCACCTTCGACCTGGACGAGTACGTCTACGGCGCGCTGCGCGGCGGCGCGGTCGGCTTCATCCTCAAGGACGCCGGCCCGGCCCTGCTGGTCGAGGCGGTACGCGCCGCCGACAACGGCGACGCGCTGGTGTCCCCGTCGCTGACCCTGCGACTGCTGCGGCACCTGAACCCGCCGGCGGAGCCGGCCGGCGACCGGTTCCAGCCGGCGCTGTCGGCCCGGGAGCTGGAGGTGGTCCGGGCGATCGCCCGGGGCCGGACCAACCAGGAGATCGCCGCGGAGCTGTTCATCTCGCTGAGCACGGTGAAGAGTCACCTCTCCGGCATCCTGCAGAAGCTGGGTGCGCGTAACCGGGTGGAGATCGCGGCCTGGGCCTGGTCGCACCGGCTCGTGGACAGCGCCTGAGGGTTTCCCCGGAGGAGGTCGGGGTCGCACCCGGTACCTTCCCGGATCCCGCCCCGCGGGCGGCCGGAAACGTCGGTGCCGCGGGATAGGTTTCCGGCATGAGGCAGCGCGGCGACCGGTTCCACGTCGAGATCAGCGTGACCGACCAGGCGGTGGACGTCCGGCCGGTCGGTGAGATCGACATCGCCACCGTGGGGTCGTTCCGGGCGGCCCCGGCCCGGCCCGTGCTGCGGGTGGAGCTGTCCGGCGTGCGGCTGCTCTCCGCCTCCGGGGTGCGCGCGCTGGTCGCCGCCCACCTGCGGGTCCGGGCCCGGGGCGGCGAGCTGGTGCTGGTCGATCCCGATCCGGTGGTGGCCCGGGTGCTGCGGGCCACCGGCCTGCACCGGGTGATGGTGGTGCGCGAGTCGACCCGGCTGGGCGAGCTGGTCCCGGCCTGACCGGCCGGCGGCGGGAGCCGCCGCGCGAGGCACCGGGCGGCCGGCGGCGGGACGCCGCCGGCCCCGGCGTGCCTCGGCTCGCTCAGCGGACGCCGAGCAGGTCCACCACGAAGACCAGGGTCTCGTTCGGCTTGATCAGCCCGCCGGCGCCCCGGGCGCCGTAGCCCAGGTGCGGCGGGATGGTCAGCCGGCGTCGGCCGCCGACCTTCATGCCGACCACGCCCTGGTCCCAGCCGGCGATGACCTGGCCGCCGCCGAGCGGGAACTCGAACGTCTCGCCCCGGTTCCACGACGCGTCGAACTCGCGGCCGGTGGAGTGGGCCACGCCGACGTAGTGCACGCTGGCCAGCTGGCCGGGGCGGGCTTCCGGGCCGTCGCCGACCGTGATGTCCTCGATGACGAGATCGGCGGGCGGGGCGCCCTCGATCGGGCCAACCTCGGGCTTGTCCATGAACGGGTCTCCTCGGTGCTGACGGTGCGGTCACCGTCGATCCTGCCCGATCGCGTCCGGCCGATACGCGACGGTCCCCGCCGCGGCGTGGCGGCGGGGACCGGTGACGGCATGAGATGGCGGGCGCCGCCTCTCGGCGACGCCCGCCCGGTGGGAACTGCGCTCGGTGTGGTCACTTCAGCCAGGGCAGCCGCTGGACGATGGGGAGCTTCGCCCACACCTTGCCGAGGCCGAGGGTGTTGCCGGCGCCGACCAGGGCCAGGACCGCGAGCACACCGGCGTAGATGAGGTGGTCGTCCATGAAGGGGTTGTTCTCGGGGGGCAGGACGGCCGTCCACATCATGACCAGCAGGAGCCCGCCGGCGACCGCGGCGATCCGGGTGCCGATGCCGAGCATCAGGGCCACGCCGATGCCGAGCAGGCCGAGCATGAACAGCCAGTCCGCCCAGGCCGCGCCGGCGATCTCGTTGTAGAAGCCCTTGAACGGGCCGGCCGCGCCGAAGGCCAGGAAGCCCTTGGTGGGGCTGCCGCCGTTGATCCAGGCGGCCTTCGCGGCGGTCTCGTGGCCGAGGCCGAACATCTTGTCCAGGAAGGCCCAGAGGAAGGTCCAGCCCAGCGCGATCCGGAGTCCGGCGTAGACGTACCGGGTGGCCTTCTGCGCGGTGGTCTCGGCGTGCCGGGTGGTCTTGGCCGCCGGGGCGATGGTGTTGGTGTTGGCGTTGGCGGTGATCCGCTCGATCGTCGCGGTCATGGTGTCCACGTCCCTTCTCTGCTTCGCACCGCTCTTCCCGGTGGCATCTCTATTCCATCGCTGCCGCGCCGTCCGGAGCAGGGCCGACGGGCCGCTCCCGACCGGGACCTTGGACCCCTTGCCGCCCGGTCCGGTCGGCCCCTCCCGCCCTGGCCGGCCGCCTCTGACCGGCGGGCGCCGGCCGGCCTAGCGTCGCGAGTGGAAGCCCCGGCCGAGGAGGTTCGTGATGAGGACATGGCAGGTGGACGACGTGATGACCAGGGACGTCGCGACGGCGCGGGAGGAAACCCCGTACCGCAAGATCGTCGACGTGCTGATCCGGCGTGGCATCAGCGCCGTGCCCGTGGTGGACTCGTTCGGCCGGGTGCTGGGCGTGGTCTCCGAGGCCGACCTGTTGCACCGGGTGGAGCGCGCGGGTCACCCGGACGAGCGCCGGGTCTTCGAGGGACGGCGCCGGCGCACCGCCCGGGAGAAGGCGGGCGCGCTGGTCGCCAAGGACCTGATGACCAGCCCGGCGGTCACCACCACGGCGCGGGCCTCGCTGCCGGCGGCGGCCCGGCTGATGGACCGTGAGGTGGTCAAGCGGCTGCCGGTGCTGGACGACCTGGGCCGGCTGGTGGGCATCGTGACCCGCAGCGACCTGCTCCGGGTGCACCTGCGCACCGACGCGGAGATCCGCGAGGACGTGGTGCAGGAGGTGCTGCGCCGGGTGCTCGCCGTCCGGGACGGCCTGGTCACCGTGCAGGTCCGCGACGGCGAGGTCACCCTCGACGGCCGGCTGGACCGGCGCAGCGCCGTCGAACTCGCCGGGCGGCTCGCCGCCCACGTCGGCGGTGTGGTCCAGGTGCACAACGCGATCGGGTACGACGTGGACGACACCACCCTGCGCGAGCTGGACCCGGTGCACGCCACGCCGATCGCCTGAGCCGGCGTCCGGGGCGGGCGGGACGGCCCGCCCCGGGTCACGCCGCCCCGGCCAGCTGGGCCGCCAGCAGCCGGGGCGCCGCGGCGAGCGACGGCCCGTACCAGGTCAGGTGGCGGCCGGAGACCAGCGCGGCCGGCACGCCCGGAAACGCCTCCGGCCCGTCCCCGGCGGTGAACCGGTACGGCTCGTCCGGCAGCACCACCAGGTCGGGCCGCCGGGCCCGCAGCTCGGCCAGGCTCGGGCGCGGGTACCGCTCGTCGTGTCCCGCCCACTGGTTGACGACGCCGAGGCGGCGCAGCACGTCCCCGGCGAACGTGTCCCGGCCGAGCACCACCCAGGGCCGCCGCCACACCGGCACCACGGCGGCGCGCGGCGCCGCCGGGACGGGCAGCTCGGCCCAGCCGCGGCGGGCCGCGCGCAGCCACTCCGGTTCGGCGGGTACGCCCAGCGCGCCGACCAACTCGCCGAGCTGGGTCAGCGCCTCGGGCACGGTACGCGGAAAGGTGACCCGCACCGGCACGCCGGCCGCCGCGAGGGCGTCCGCGTCGGCGCGCCGGTTCTCCTCCTCGTTGAGCAGCACCAGATCCGGCCGCAGGGCCAGCACCCGGTCCAGGTCCGGGTATTTGCTGCCGCCGACCCGGGCGACGTCGAGCCCGGCCGGATGGGTGCACCAGTCGGTGGCCCCGACCAGCACCTCCGGGCGGGTCAGCGCGACCGCCTCGGTCAACGACGGCACCAGCGACACCACCCGCACGACCGCTCCCTCGCTCGGCTGCGCCCATCCTCGCGTACCGGCTCCGGCGGTGGTGCTCGGGGCGCCGGCGCTCAGCGGGCGGACTCGTCGAGCAGCGCGGTGACGTCCAGGTGCGCGGGGCGGCAGCCCACCGTCGCCGCGAAGCGCCGCACGGCGGCGTCGACGTGGTCGCGGACGGCGGCCAGTTCCGCGTACGGGGCCAGCCGCACCTCGACCCAGACGTCCGGCCGGGCCACCGGTCCGGTGAGCACCACCCGGGCGTGCCGCGCCCCGGGCGCCCGCAGCAGGTCCCGTTCCAGCGCGCCGGTCAGCACGGCGCCCGCCACCCGGGTCCGCCCGCCGCCCTCCGCCGGCTGCGCCAGGGTGCCGTCCAACCGGTCGGGCACCCGCAGGGCGGCGACCAGCAGCCGCCACCCGGCCAGGGCCGGCAGCAGCCCGCCGACCGTCACCGCCAGCGCGCTCCACGGCGTACCGGCCCGCCACCAGCGCAGCAGGGCGGCGCCGAGCAGCGGCGCGTCCCCGCCGGGGAGCCCGCCGGCGCCCACCGCGAGGGCGGTCCCGCCCCCGGCCACCAGCAGCAGGGCGAGCACCGTCCAGAGCAGCCGGTGCGCGGCGTTGCTCACGTCGCCCGCCGGGACGGCACGAGCCGGACCTCGATCCGGCCGGAACCCGGCGCGGCCAGCCGTTCGAGTTCCCGGCGCAGGGCGAACTCGACGTCGGCGCGGGCCGCCGGGTCGCCGGTGGCGATGACCCGGGGTCGCCAGGCTTCGCCATGCCGGCGCACCCGCACCCGCGCCCGCCGGATGCTCGGCACCGACCGGACCGTCCGGGCCAGCCGCCGCTCCACGCCGCGGCGGTGCAGGTGCCAGCCGTCGTGGCCGGCGGTCGGCAGCCGGACCGGACGCCACCGGCGCAGCTGGGCGGCGAGCACCACCAGGCCGAGCAGGGCGAGGCCGGCGGCGACGGCGCGTACCGGCGGGTCCTGCCACCGTGCCCCGGTGAGCAGGGCGGACCAGCGGCCGAGCAGCGGGCCGGGACGGCCCAGTGCCGCGAGCAGCCCTTCGACGGCGACCAGCACCCCGCCGCCGAGCAGGGTGACGGCGAGCAGCAGGGTGGCGACCCGGTTGACGGTACGCACGTCAGCCCCCGGCTGCCGGGCGGGCGGTCCGGTCGCCCGCCGTCCCGCGGTGCTCGCCGGGCAGCCGCAGGTCCACCACGGTGACGGTGACGGACTCCACGGTGAGTCCGGTGCCCGCCTCGACCCGGTCCGCGATCCGCCGGCGTACCGCCTCGGCGACCGCCGGCAGGTGCGCGCCGTGGTCCACCACGAGATCGAGATCGACCCGGGCCACGTTCCCGGCCACCCGGACGGTCGCGGCCGGCGCGGAGGCGGCCGGCGTACCGCCCGCCGCGTCCTCGGCGAGGCGGGCGATCCGCCGTTCGGTCCAGCGGGCGGCGGTCGCGGCCGGGGCGCGAGCGGGGGTGTTGCCGCGCCGGGGCAGGGTGCCGGTCATCCGGGCGCCCGGCTCAGCGGCGCCGGCCCGCGGTCACCCGGTCGGCGAGGCCGGGGACGGTGACGTCGCCGTCGACGAGCCGGACCAGCAGCCAGCCGACCAGCCCGGCCAGCGTGGCGGCCGCGGCGGCGCCGGGCCCGCCCAGCGCCCAGACCGCGACCAGGAGGAACCCGGCGAGGAACCCGAACTGCTGGCGCGTCATGTCCGCCTCCGCTCCACGACCGACCGGACCGGCGGGGGCGTACCCGTTTCCGCGCCGGGCAGTCGTGTTCGGGCTTCTCCTGAGGACCGGGCGCCACCGGCGGGCGCCGCGGGACGGCGCCGCACGGACCCGGGCCACGCGCCGCCCGGTTCGTCGCCCGCGCCGGCCGCCGCCTCCCGTTCGTCCGGTTCGGGCAGGACCTAGACTCGCTCCGGTCGACCGACCGACGGATGGATCTGGCGAAGATGACGAGTACCCGCACCGAGGGGGCCTCCTGGCTGCGTGCGGTCACGGCCGCGGGCCCGACCTCGCCCACCCGCTCCGGTCTGGTCGTCCACCCCGCCCGCCGGCTCAGCGAGCTGGTGCAGCGCCGGCCGCCGGGCGTCACCGGCCACCAGTGGAGCACCGCCATCCGCGAACTCCTCGACCAGGTGGTCTGCGCGGCCGACACCGGATGGCCGCTGTTCGCCGTCGCGTTCGCCCCGCCGGCGGAGCCCGGCTCGCCGGCCCGGCGGGCCGAGCGGCTGACCGGCACGGTCTGTGCGGCCGTCGGCCTGCCGCTGCTGCGGGTCGAGTCGGCCACCCTGCGCGGCGCGGACCACGGGCGCCGGCTCGTCGAGTACGTCATCGACGCCCGGGCCTACGCGGCCGGCACCGGCCCGGACGGCGGCGACGCGGTGGGCTTCCGGGACATCCTGGGCCGGTTGCCCGACGGTCGCCGTGGTCCGGTCAACGACCTGGGCGCGCTGGCCCGGGCGGCGGCCGTCGCCGGGTACGTGGATGGCGCCCTCGCCGACCCGATCCTGCGCGGGCTGCACGTGCGCTGGACCGGCGGCCCCGCCGAGGGCTGGGGCTGGGTCGAGGTGCGGCCCGGCCGGTGCCTGGTGGAGCGGGTCCGGCTCGACGTCGGGCGGTTCTCCTGCGGGATCGACCCGGGTCGGCTCGCCGAGGACCTGGCCGCGCTGGCGGTGGGGGAGCGGCTGCGGGACCTCGCGGCCGGGGAACCGCCGCTGGTGGCGCGCGACGAGGTGCGCCGCGAGATCCGGGGGCTGGCCGCCCGGCGGGACGAGGCCGACGGCGGCTTCGCCTTCGACCACCTCTACGCCGACTGAGGTCCCGGCCCGGGCCGGGACCGGCCGGACTTCGCCGAAAAATCTCCCGATCGCCGGTTGAACCATCGCCGCCGTCGCTCCGTACCTAAGCGGGAATGGACGAGATCTTCCCGGCCGCGCGGCACAGGCGCGGTGACGGTGCGGAAAGGGCATCGTCGCTCATCGACGTGCAACCGGAACGTCGCAGTGATCCTCACCCCGAATTCCGTCGGTCCGCCAGGGTCACGAATCAGCTACCGGATCGAGAAGGAGAGCAATTCGATGCGCAGGTCCACACGGGCGCGCCGGTCATCCGGTAACGCGCGGAGCAAGCGGCTGCTGGCCGTGGTCGGCACGCTCGCGGTCTTCGGCGGAATCGTCGCCGTCACCCAGATCTCGTCCGCCCAGGACCGGCGGACGAACCTCCGGTCGGCCTCGGCGTCGTGCACCGCCCCGAGCCCGGGCTCCACCGCGCCGGGCCAGCAGGGCAGCACCACCCGTACCTGGCAGAACGGCCGCTGGGTCCGCAACCACTGGGGTGACGGGCAGATGTCGGTCGGCGAGTGCCAGCAGACCAAGGGGGGCGGCGCGGGCGCCGGTACTCCGACGGTGGCCTGCCCGGACGTCCGCGCCAAGCTGCCCGAGGTGCCCGCCCAGGCGCGCGCCGAGGTGGACCGCAACCTGGCGCTGCTGGACAGCCAGATCGCCGACGCCAACCGGCGGCTCGCGGCGAACGCCCGCAACGGCGGCGACGTCATCAACAACACCATCCTGCGGCCGCTCGCCGACCGGCGGACGGCGATCCTCAACCGGATCGCCACGGCGATCGGCCGGGTCGCCCAGCGCCCGCAGGGACTGGACCAGCTCGCCCAGTGCGCGATTGCGGACAACGCCCAGAATGGCGGCCAGAATGGCGGCCAGAACGGTGGTCAGAACGGCGGCCAGACGGGTGGCCAGAACGGCGGTCAGCCGGGTGGCCAGAACGGCGGTCAGCCGGGTGGCAACAATGGCGGCGGCCAGAACGGCGGCGGCAACAACGGGCTGGAGGTTCTGGCCAAGGACTGCGCCAACAGCCAACTCGAGGCGCACAACGGTTTCCAGGCCGGGAACCGCTGCGTGAGCACCGCGTTCGGTGAGGTCGGCGCGGCGGAGAACAATCCCTCGCTGCTCATCACCCAGTTCCCGAACCGGGTCCAGCGCAACCAGCCGTTCACGCTCCGGGTCACCACCCGCAACCTGATCCGCGACCGGTTCCTCGCCGCCGGCCAGGGCGGCTACTACCTGGAGAGCTCGCTGCTCAACGACCAGGGCCTGGTGCGCGGCCACTTCCACACCGCGTGCCGGATGCTGAGCAGCACCCGCCAGCCCCCGAACCCGCAGGACGTGCCGGCGTTCTTCGTGGCCACCGAGGACGGCCGGGGCAGCGACCAGGCGGACGACGTGCTCATCCAGGTCCCCGGCCTGGCCCAGTCCGGGATCGCCCAGTGCGCGGTCTGGGCCGGTGACGGCTCGCACCGCATTCCGATGATGGAGCGGGCCAACCAGACCCCCGCCTTCGACGTGGTGCGGATCCGGGTCAACTGACCTGGCACGACGGCCGGGGCCGGCCGGGCGAGACCCGGACGGCCCCGGCCGTGCCGTTGCCGGTGCCCGCCGGAGACCGCTCGCCGGTGCCGGTCCCGCCGCCGGGCACAAATTGTCGGGCGGCCGGAAAGCCGACGGGGCCACGCCGATTTCTCAGCGTGACCCCGGGACGCCCGACGGTGAGCCGGGACCTCAGCGGTTCTTGTACGCCTCCACCACGGAGACCGGGATCCGGCCCCGCTCGGAAATCTCGTAGCCGTTCTTGACGGCCCATTCCCGGATGGCGCGGTTCTGCTCGCGATCCATTCCGGAGGTGGCGGAGGTGGCCCGGCGGGTCGCCCGCCCGGTCTCCACCGGTCCGCGCCCGATCCGCCGGCCAGCGTTGATGTACGGGTCCAGGGCCTTGCGCAGGACCCCGGCGTTCTCGTCCGAGACGTCGATCGTGTACGCCACGCCGTCCAGGCTGAACTCGACGGTCCGGTCGGCCTTTCCGCCGTCCAGGTCGTCGGTCAGAACGGTGATTACTTTCCTTGCCATCGCCATTACTCCCTGTGTCGGGCGGGGTGTGAGTACGAGTTTGACGTATCTCGCGGCGAATTCGCAACAATACTTGCCGTTCGCCATTCGGCGGGTCGGCATATCCGTCGGCCGAATCGTGCCGCGCCATGCGGGGCGGGGCTCCGGAGGCGAGGGTGGAGCGTGGCGTGGGTCACAGCCAGGAACAAGGGGAACGCTTTGTTACTTGAGTCTGACACGCTCAACTCAACGTGATAGCAGGTGTTCGATGGCAACTCTTCCGGTACTGCCCCTGACCGACGCCGTCCTGCTGCCCGGCATGGTCATCCCGGTGACCCTCGACCCGACCACCCAGGCCGCGGTCGACGCGGCCCGCGCCACCGGCGACAAGACGCTGCTGGCCGTGCCCCGCCTCGACGGCGAGTACGGCTCCGTCGGCGTGGTCGCCACCATTGAGAAGGTGGGCCGACTGCCCAGCGGCGAACCCGCCGCCGTGGTCCGCGGCCTCACCCGGGCCCGGATCGGCTCCGGCGTGCCCGGCCCGGGCGCCGCCCTCTGGGTGGAGGCCACCGCGCTCGACGAACCCGCCCCGGCCGGCAAGGCCCGGGAACTCGCCCGCGAGTACCGCGCGCTGATGACCTCGGTTCTCCAGCAGCGCGGCGCCTGGCAGGTCATCGACGCGATGGAGCGGATGACCGACCTCTCCGAGCTGGCCGACGCGGCCGGCTACGCGCCCTGGCTCAGCCTGGCGCAGAAGACCGAGCTGCTCGCCGCCCCGGACGTCACCGCCCGGCTCGAACTGCTGGTCGGCTGGGTGAAGGACCACCTCGCCGAGCAGGAGGTCACCGAGCAGATCAACAGCGACGTCCGCGAAGGGCTGGAGAAGTCCCAGCGGGAGTTCCTGCTCCGCCAGCAGCTCGCCGCCATCCGCAAGGAACTCGGCGAGGACGAGCCCGACGGCTCCGCCGACTACCGGTCCCGGGTGGAGTCCGCCGAGCTGCCGGGGAAGGTCCGCGAGGCGGCCCTGCGCGAGGTCGGCAAGCTCGAGCGGGCCAGCGACGCCTCCCCGGAGGCGGGCTGGATCCGTACCTGGCTGGACACCGTCCTCGAGATGCCGTGGAACACGCGTACCGAGGACAACACCGACCTGGCGGCGGCGCGCGCGGTGCTCGACGCGGACCACGCCGGCCTCGCCGACGTGAAGGACCGGATCCTGGAGTACCTGGCGGTGCGCAACCGGCGCGCCGAGCGCAACCTCGGCGTGGTCGGCGGCCGCGGCTCCGGCGCGGTGCTCGCCCTCGCCGGCCCGCCCGGCGTCGGCAAGACCAGCCTCGGCGAGTCGGTGGCCCGCGCGCTCGGCCGCACCTTCGTCCGGGTCTCCCTCGGCGGCGTCCGGGACGAGGCCGAGATCCGTGGCCACCGCCGTACCTACGTCGGCGCGCTGCCCGGCCGGATCGTCCGCGCCCTGCGCGAGGCCGGTTCGATGAACCCGGTCGTGCTCCTCGACGAGGTCGACAAGCTGGCCGTCGGCTACGCCGGCGACCCGGCCGCGGCCCTGCTGGAGGTGCTCGACCCGGCCCAGAACCACACCTTCCGCGACCACTACCTGGAGGTCGACCTCGACCTGTCCGACGTGCTCTTCCTGGCCACCGCCAACGTGGTGGAGACCATCCCCGGCCCGCTGCTGGACCGGATGGAGCTGGTCACCCTGGACGGCTACACCGAGGACGAGAAGGTCGCCATCGCCCGCGACCACCTGCTGCCGCGCCAGCGGGAGCGGGCCGGGCTGACCGCCGACGAGGTGACCGTCGCCGACGAGGCCCTCGCGCTGATCGCCGGCGAGTACACCCGGGAGGCCGGGGTCCGGCAGCTCGAACGGGCCCTTGCCAAGATCCTGCGCAAGGTCGCCGTCGCGCTGGCGTCCGATTCGGCGCCGGTCCGGGTGGACGGGAACAACCTGGCCCGCTACCTGGGCCGGCCCAAGTTCACCCCGGAATCGGCGGAGCGGACCGCGGTGCCCGGCGTGGCCACCGGCCTGGCCGTCACCGGTGCCGGCGGCGACGTGCTCTTCATCGAGGCCACCAGCATGGAGGGCGAGCCGGGGCTGACCCTGACCGGCCAGCTCGGCGACGTGATGAAGGAGTCCGCGCACATCGCGCTGTCGTACCTGCGCTCCAACGGGCGACGCCTCGGCATCGACCCGAACGCCCTGGCCGGGCGGCGGATCCACGTGCACTTCCCGGCGGGCGCGGTGCCCAAGGACGGCCCGAGCGCCGGCATCACCATGGTCACGGCGCTGGCCTCGCTGGTGACCGGCCGGCCGGTCCGCCCGGAGTTCGGGATGACCGGCGAGGTGACCCTCTCCGGCCGGGTGCTGCCGATCGGTGGCGTGAAGCAGAAGCTGCTCGCCGCCCACCGGGCCGGCCTGACCGAGGTGATCATCCCGAAGCGCAACGAGCCGGACCTGGACGACCTGCCCACCGAGGTCCGCGAGGCGCTGACCATCCACACCCTCGCCGACGTGGCCGACGTGCTCGCCCTGGCGTTGCGCCCGGCCGACGTCGACGCGCAGAGCCTCGGCGGCCAGCCGCTCGCCGCGGCCTGACACGGCGGGACCCCGGCGACCACCGGGGTCCCGCCGCCGTCCGGCCCGGCCGCCGTCCGGCCCGGCCGCCGTCCGGCCCGGCCGCCGTCCGGCCCGGCCGCCGTCCGGCCCGGCCGCCGTCCGGCCCGGTCGCCGTCGGCGCGGTCGCCGTCGGGGGAGCCGGGCGTCGGCGCTCGCGGGTTGGCCGCGGGGTGCGGCACGGCGGGCCGGAGGGCCGTCCTCGCCGCCGTCCCCGGCATACTGGCCGGCGTACGGTCCGCGGCTCGGCGGACGCCGGGCGGAGGGGGTCGGGTCAGGTGGCGCGCAGGACAGGGGACGAGAGCGACCACGCGGACCTCGGTGACCTGCTGGGTCGGGAGCTGAGTACGGCCGTGGTGCTGTTCCACGAGGCGGTCGCCGCCAAGCGCGGCCTGACGGCCACCGAGAACAAGGCGCTGGACGTGCTGGCCCGGCGCGGCCCGCTCACCTCCGGTGAGCTGGCCCGCCAGCTCGGGCTGACCCCGGGCGCGGTCACCGGCCTGGTGGACCGGCTGGCCCGCGCCGGGTACGCGCGCCGCGTTCCGGACGCCGCCGACCGGCGCAAGACCTTCGTGGTCGTCGAGGTGGAGCGGCTCGACGCCGAGCTGGGGCCGGTCTTCGCGCCGATGCGGGCGGCGATCACCGACCTGACGAGCGGCTACACCGCGGCGGAACGGGCCACCGTCGCGCACTTCGTCCGGCACGTGGTGGCCATCCTCGAGGAGCAGACCGCCCGGGTCACCGCCGCGTCCACCGACGGCAGCTGAGGAAACTCTTTCAGCATGCTAAACTGTTTAGCATGCTGAAAGAATCTGCTGACGCCGACGTCCGGCGCACCCTGTCCCGGGTCGCCGACGCCTGGGGCGAGGGCGACCCCGAGGGGTACGCGGCCCTGTTCACCGAGGACGCCGACTACACCGCCTTCGACGGCACCCGGATGCCCGGCCGGCGGGCTATCGCCGACGGCCACCGGGCGCTGTTCGCGGGCATCATGCGCGGCTCGCGCATGACCATGCGGGAGCCGCGCATCCGATTCGTCACCCCCGACGTCGCCGTCGTGTCCGCGCTGGGCGGGATCATCATGCGCTGGCAGCGGGGCCGGACCGAACCGTCGGCCAAGCGGCTGTCGGCGGTCACCTTCGTCCTCGTCCGGCAGGGGGACCGGTGGCCCGTGACGGCCTTCCAGAACACCCGGTACCGCCCCTTCTCGCGCACCGTCATGGGCCGCCTGATGACCCGCACGGCGGGTACCCGGGCCGAATGAGGGCCCGCCCGGCGGGCGCCCGGGCCGGATGACGGCCCGCGCGGCGGGGACCCGGGCCGGGCGCGGGACCCGCGCGGCGACCCACGCGCCCGCGCGGCGACGCCCGGGCGGGCCGTAGTGCCGGCGCCCGACCGGGCGCGACCGGGCGCGGTCAGCGGCGGCCGCGGCGGGCCGCGTCGAACGGGCGCTCGCCGCGGTCATCGCCGCCGCCCCCGTCACGGTCCATCCGGACCGTCGCCTTACGGCCCTTGATGGTGCTGCCCCGCAGCCCCCGGATCACCTCGTCGGCCAGCGCGGACGGCACCTCCACCAGGGAGAACCGGTCGGCGATCTCGATCGAGCCGATGTCCCGGCCGCTGACCCGGGTCTCCCCGGTGATCGCCCCGACCAGATCCTGCGGCCGGACCCCGGCGCGCCGACCCAGCCCGATGAACACCTGCGTGGTGCCGCCCGGGCGGGAGCGGCCGTCGCCGCGCCGGTCGTACCCGGTCCGGGTCTCCCGCGGCGGGCGGACCGCGACCTGCGGGATCTCCTCCTCCTCCTCGTCCGCGCTGCCGGGCAGCGCGGCCTCGTGCGCCAGCTTCACCGCGGCCAGCGCGACCTCCATCATGTCGAACTCGTCCGTCAGCGACTCCACGATCGCCCGGAACGGCTCCAGGTCGTCCTCCAGCAGCGACTCGCGCAGCGCCGCCTGGGTCAGCTCCAACCGCCGGGTACGCAGGTCCGCCACGGTGGGGATCTTGTCGACGGTCATCCGCTGGCCGGTGACCCGCTCGATCGTCTTGAGCATCCGGTGCTCGCGCGGCTCGGCGAGGGTGATCGCCACCCCCTCCCGACCGGCCCGACCCACCCGCCCGATGCGGTGCACGTACGACTCCGGGGCGGACGGGACGTCGTAGTTGACCACGTGGGTGAGCTGCTCGACGTCGAGCCCGCGCGCCGCCACGTCGGTGGCCACCAGCAGGTCGGCGGTGCCCGCCCGCAGCCGGCCCATCACCCGGTCCCGCTGCTCCTGGCTCATCCCGCCGTGCAGCGCCTCGGCCCGGTAGCCCCGGCCGTTCATCGTCTCGGTGAGCCGGTCCACCTCCTCGCGGCTGCGGCAGAACACGATCGCCGCGGTGGGCGACTCCACGTCCAGCACCCGGCCCAGCGCGGCCGGCTTGTGCGCGCGGGCCACGATGTACGCGCTCTGCCGCACCCGGGGCGCCTCGCCGGCCACCGGCCGTTCCCGCTCGATCTGGATGCGGACCGGGTCGGTCAGGTGCTGGCGGGCCAGCCCGTCGATCCGTGCCGGCATGGTGGCGGAGAAGAGCACCGTCTGCCGCTGCGCGGGGGCGTGCTCCAGGATCGCCTCGATGTCCTCGGCGAAGCCCATGTCGAGCATCTCGTCCGCCTCGTCCAGCACCACGGTGGCCAGGGAGCCCAGCCGCAGCGTGCCGCGGGCGATGTGGTCCAGCGCCCGGCCCGGGGTGGCCACCACCACGTCCACGCCGGCGTCGAGGGCGCGCAGCTGGCGGCCGATCGGCTGGCCGCCGTAGATCGGCAGCACCCGGGCGCCCAGGTCCTTGCCGTACCGGTGGAACGCCTCGGAGACCTGCACGGCCAGCTCGCGGGTGGGCACCAGCACCAGCGACACCGGGTCGCCGCCGTCGCGCCGGTCGGGCATCCGGTGCAGCAGCGGCAGCGCGAACGCGGCCGTCTTGCCGGTGCCGGTGGCCGCCTGACCCAGCAGGTCCCCACCGGCCAGCAGCGGCGGGATCGCCTCGCGCTGGATCGGGGTCGGCTCCTCGTAGCCGAGGGCGGCCAGCGCCCCCAGCAGTTCGGTGCGCAGCCCGAGATCCGCGAAGGCGGGCGTCTCGTCGGCGGTGGGATCGGTCGCGGTCGGTGCGGAACTCATGCGGCAAGCCTTTCATCACCCCCGGCGGCCCGTCGCGGCGACCGGCACAACCGTCGGTTCCGCCACGTCCGGCCAGCCGGCGGGGGCCCGCGCCGGGGTCGCGGTCAGGTCGCCTCGACCGGGAGCCGGGCCTCCGCGAGCAGCGCCGGACCGGCGTACGCCACCGGGGCGTACGGCGGCATCGGGCGCAGCGCGGCCAACTGGTCGGTGCTGAGCGCGTACACCACCCGGCCCAGGCCGGCGCGCTCGATCGCGGTGGCGCACATGGCGCACGGCTGGCAACTGGTGTAAAGGGTGGCCACCGCGGCCGCGTCCGCGCCGAGGTTCCGGGCCGCCCAGCGGGCCAGCTTCAGTTCCGGGTGCGCGGTGATGTCGTCGTCGGTCCGCTCGGTGTTGACCTCCTCGGCCACCACCCGCCCGTCGGCGTCCACCAGCAACGAGCCGAACGGGCCGTCCCCGGCGTCCCGGGCGGTGACGGCCAGCGCGACGGCCCGGCGCAGGTGGCGTTCGTCGGTCTCGGTCAGCACGCTCATCCGGCGCGCATTCCCCACGGGACGGCGCGGCACACCGCCGGCGGCTAGCCTGACGGCGTGCGTACGGTCGAACTGCTCTGTTCCCCGGAGCTGGAGGAGGCGGTACGGGCGGCCTGGGACCGGCTGGCCGCCGCGGGCCTGCCCAGCCTGGCGCGGAACACGCACGCCACGAACCGGCCGCACCTGACCCTCGCCGCGGTCGACGAGTTCCCGCCCGGCGCCGAGCAGCGGCTCGCCGACCTCTGCGACGCGGCGCTGCCCCTGCCGGCCCGCCTCGACCGGGTGGAGGTGCTCGACGGCAGCGCCCCGCTGGTCTGGCTGGTCCGGCCCGCGCCGCAACTGGTCGCCCTGCACGGCGCGGTCTGGGACGTGCTCGCCACCGCCCCGGGCCCGCAACCGTGGCACGCCCCCGGCCGGTGGGTTCCGCACCTGAGCCTGGCGCTGCGGTTCCGCGACGCCGACCGGCGCCGGGCCCGGGCGCTGGCCGGCGTCGAGCGTCCCCGGGGGGAGTTCGTCGCCGCGCGCAGCTACGACAGCGAGTCCCGGACGGTCAGCGAGCTGGCGTCCACCTGCCCGCGCTCCTGAGCGGCCGTGCCGCCGTGCGATGGACGGCCCGTGCCGGCCCCGCCCGCACGGGCTGCGCCATACCGCACCCCCGACGGGCCCGTGCCGGCCCGCGCACCTCACCGGCCGCGCCACACCGCACCCCGACGGGCCCGCGCCAGGCCGCCATACCGCACCCCGACGGGCCTGCGCCGGCTCGCGACCGACCCGGGGGGGGGGGGGGGGGGGGGGGGGGCCCCCCCCCGGGGGGGGGGGGGGGGGGCGCGGGGGGGGGGCCGGGGGGGGGGGCGGGGGGGCCCCCCCCCGGGGCGGCCCCC